>CAXNMZ010000061.1:0-10086 GCA_964203125.1 Chitinophagales bacterium
CTATCTCTGTAATCATACTCGAATTGATCGAATGGACTCACGCCTTCGATGGTGAATTTGCGCTTAAACTCTAAGCCTTTTTTTGTTTTTGTGTTAGCCATGGTCTTGGTCAATTTTTATATAGTAATTACTGGGTCCCCCAGCGCCGATTTAAAAACCATTGCGGGTAGACGAAAATATTCTTCTCTGTTCATACTTTAGCAACTGAAATATCAACAGATGTGGAAAATCAATGTGAACAATTATAAACCCTCTACCCCTATTGAATTTGGTGATTTATCCCCACGAAATGTTAGTTTCTTAAGAAAAAAAAGCTTGATTTATCGTTTTTTTTTGTAATAGATAAGTAAGTAGTGGATTATATAGTTAAAATAGATAATTTTGTGCCAGATGAGCAACAAAGTATACCAAAATATCCTAGATAAAAAAACGAAACAACATAAGGCATTTGCTGTCTTAATTGACCCCGATAAGCTTGGTGGTGTTGATTTACAGAAGACAATTGACCTTGCGGTTCAATTCAAAGTAGACTTTATTTTTGTTGGAGGTAGTTTAGTGGTGACGGATACTTTAGATCAAGTAGTTGCTCAGATTAAACAAGCTTGTGCCATTCCTGTGCTTCTTTTCCCAGGATCCCCAGACCAGATCACCCCAAAGGCGGACGCTTTATTGTACCTATCTTTAATTTCTGGACGTAATCCTGAATTACTCATTGGTCAACATGTCATTAGTGCTCCATTTGTAAGACAAAGCGGATTGGAGATCATCCCTGTTGGATATATGTTGATAGATGGGGGTATGCCAACAACAGTCTCTTATATATCCAATACCAACCCTATTCCAGCGAATAAAAATGATATTGCAGCCTGTACCGCCATGGCTGGTGAAATGTTAGGCTTGAAGCTAATTTATATGGACGCAGGTAGTGGTGCAAAAAACGCCATCCCATCAAGCATGATCGAACAGGTTGCCAAGCATATCACGACACCTATCATAGTTGGAGGTGGTATCACGACTCCGGAAAAAGCCATTGAAAACTGTAAAGCTGGTGCAGATATTATTGTAATAGGCAACGCCATTGAAAAAGACCCTGCCTTAATTCAAAAGATCGCTGAGGCCATTCATAGTTTGAATTAAGCCAATTTAGAAACTAATCATTTCTTTGAATTTCACCGTTTGACGTCTGCTGATCTCTATTTTTTCTCCGCCTTTTAGTTCTACCAATAAGCCACCATTAAAGTAAGGCTCTATTTTTTCGATCCAATGTAGATTGATGATATGTTTTCGGTTGGCTCTAAAAAACACACGGTCATCCAATCTTTCTTCTAATGCATTCAATGATTTTAAGATGAGTGGCTTGTTCGTGGAGAAATATACTTTAGCATAATTGCCCACACTTTCAAACAATCTAATGTCTGCTAATTTCACAAACCAGCAACGCTCGCCATCTTTTACAAAAACCTGATCCAGTTCGGTCAATGGACCTCTACTTACACCTAATAAACTTGCTTGTTCCAGCGCAATTTCTGATTGTAATTTTTGAATGGCGTCTGCTAATCTTTTAGGATCAATTGGTTTTAATAAATAGTCCAAAGCATTGACTTCAAATGCTTTCAAAGCAAACTCATCATATGCTGTAGTAAAAATAACGCGAGGTGATTTTTCAATTTCGGCCAACAAGTCAAAACCAGTTTTGCCTGGCATTTGTATGTCTAAAAAAATGAGGTCTGGTCTTGATAAATCAATTTTCTCTACCGCTTCATCTACATTGCTTGCTTCATCAATGATGTTGATGTCTGGATGTTGTTCCAATAATTTTTTCAACTCATTACGTGCTAGTCTTTCGTCGTCAATGATAATTGCTTTGATGGGCATGGGGTACAATTTTTACTATGAGGCAATTGGAATGATTAATTTGGCCGTTACCAGTGTAGGTTCGCATTGATAAATTTCAAACAAAGCGTTTCCACGATATAAAATATTCAATCTATTTTTTGTGCTCTGTAAACCAAATCCATCGCGACCCACTTCCTGATCTAATACGCCAGTATTCTGAACCATCAGTACATGTTTGTTATCTTGGTATGTAGAAATAATTTTGATCAAACAATTACCAGGCTGCTTACTTAAACCATGTTTAATTGCATTTTCCACTAAAGTTTGCAGCATCATGGGAGGCATTTGATTGGATAAAGTCTCAGGGTCTATGGCATACTCCACAACCAATCGATCTGCAAATCTGATGTATTCCAGCGCAAGGTAATCCTTCACAATATTTAATTCTTTTTCTAAACTGGTGACTTCGCTCTGGTCTGCTTGAATACTGCTTCTTAAAATATTACTCAACTCTGTGATGGCTTGTCTTGCACGTTGTGGATCCTCGTCTACCAATGCTCTAATACTGTTAAGGGCATTGAAAATAAAATGCGGATTCATTTGAGATTTAATGGTCTTGAGTTGCAATTCCTTAATTAAACTTTCCAGTTTGACTTTTTGAATGGCTTCGGAATTGGTGAACTCAATATAATGCCATAAAATATAAATAGATACCCAAACAAAAATAATGGGAGTATCAATGACCAGACTAATTAAAAAACGTCTTTCTAAACTTACTTTCCTGGTAGCATCATATAATTTTAAAATTTCGACTGCGTAACTGGTTAAAAAACTATAGGCACTTGCAAAAGTCAATAACAAAATTAAAAGCTGGCCCCATTTAAAAGTGGGCATGGGTGGATGCAATGACAAAGCCAACAGTGCTTTTCTAAATAAATGCGTGACAATGATGCCTAAAAAAACATTGGCCAATAAACGTGGGTAAAAAACAGCGCTTAGCTGTTTCTCGAGCATATAGGAGAAAAAGATAATGGTCAAACCATAAGTCATCCAACCTCCTATCTGACAGATCCAATAAATTGATTGATGTTTTTTCACCTTTCAAATTTAAACCCTATCACACGATATTGGGTTAATTTATTGGATTAATGGTCAAATTGATGTTTCATCGGCAATCTCAAATAAGATGCAACTTTTGGTTAATTTTTCTGTTATTAACTTACTTTTACAAGACTAAAATTTGAGCATGCTGATTGAGGCCGGACCATTATTAAAGCATATTGATACCCCAGATGACCTAAAAAAGGTTTCAAGGGAAAAATTACACCAGGTATGCGATGAATTACGTCAGTACATCATCGATATCGTGAGTGTGCATGGAGGTCACTTTGCTGCCAGCCTTGGCGTGGTAGAATTAAGCGTTGCATTGCATTATGTGTACAATACACCCTATGATCAATTGGTTTGGGACGTAGGCCATCAGGCTTATGGACATAAAATTTTGACTGGTCGTAGAGATGCTTTTGTGACCAATAGAAAATACAAGGGACTAAGTGGCTTTCCTAAGCGAAGCGAAAGTCCATACGATACATTTGGCGTAGGTCACTCTTCTACTTCTATTTCGGCTGCATTGGGTATGTCCATGGCTGCTAAATACAAGGGCGAGGACAGGAAATCAGTTGCCATTATTGGAGATGGCTCTATGACTGCAGGGATGGCTTTTGAAGCGATGAACCATGCTGGTGTAGCAGATAGTGATGTCTTGATTATTTTGAATGATAACTGTATGAGCATCGACCCAAATGTGGGTGCACTCAAAGAATACTTAACAGATATTAGTACCTCACCTACCTATAATAAGTTTAGAGACGAATTATGGGAGTTGATGGGCAAATTACCAATAGGGAAAACTTTTACAAGAGAGATGGCTTCCAAGGTAGAAGCTGGTTTAAAAGGCATGGTCTCAAAAAGTAGTAATTTATTTGAAGCACTTCAATTAAGATATTTCGGCCCTATTGATGGACATAATATCACCAACTTAGTAGACACTTTAAGAGATTTAAGAGCGATCCCAGGACCTAAAATATTGCACATTCTAACTGTGAAAGGTAAAGGATATGAACTCGCAGAAAAAGACCAAACCAAATGGCATGCGCCAGGCTTGTTTGATAAATTGACTGGAGAGATTATTAAGAAAAAAATTGAGACACCTCAGCCACCAAAATACCAAGATGTATTTGGATTGACCCTTGTTGAATTAGCAGAAATGAATCCCATGATCATGGGTGTAACGCCTGCTATGCCAAGTGGATCATCCATGAAATTTATGATGGAAGCGATGCCTGATCGTGCATTCGACGTTGGGATTTGTGAACAACATGCAGTGACATTGAGTGCTGGTCTTGCTACACAAGGCGTAAAAGTTTTTTGTAATATTTATTCCACTTTCATGCAACGCGCCTATGACCAAGTGATTCATGATGTGGCATTGCAAAAATTACCTGTTATATTTTGTTTAGACCGTGCAGGATTGGTTGGTGAAGATGGACCAACGCACCACGGTTGTTATGATATTGCTTTCTTTAGATGTGTCCCTAATTTGATCATTGCTGCACCTATGAATGAGCAAGAATTAAGGAACATGATGTATACTGCCCAATTACCTGCAAATGATTTACCTTTTGTCATTCGTTATCCAAGAGGCGAAGGGGTGATGGTAGATTGGAAGAAGCCTTTTGAACAAATGGCTATTGGACAAGGACGCAGATTGAAAGAAGGTAAAGAAGTGGCTATTCTTAGTTTTGGACACCCAGGCAACAACGCCCAAACTGCTATTCGTAATTTAAGACTCGAAGGCATTGATCCTGCACATTATGATATGCGTTTTGTAAAACCTATCGACGAAGCATTACTCCACGAAGTATTCCAAAATTATAAACTAGTTGTCACAGTAGAAGATGCAACAGTAGTAGGTGGATTTGGTTCTGCTGTATTGGAATTCATGAATGCAAACAACTACCATAGCCAAGTGCGTATTTTAGGTATCCCAGATGTGGTTGTTGAACATGGTACACTAAAAGAATTACAACAAGAATGTCATTACGACGCTATGGCGATTGCCAATGCTGTAAAAAATCTTTTAGGAAAATCGGTGTTGGTAGAAGGATAATTAATTCAAGCTAGGATCAAAATCACCTTCATCTTCTGGTTTGTCTGCAAATGTACTTTGATCAAATTTTGTTTCGTATGAATCGGTTTGTTCAATGTATCCAGGTTCTAAATCATCTTCCCTATTTTCATTCCACTCTAAGATGAAATTATTACGCCCTTCTCCTACCAATAATTTCATGTATTTCTGTTGAGCTAATTCTAAAATAGATAAGAATAAGAACAAAGCGTGTACTCGGTCTTCGCAAATGTCAAAAACTTTTTCGAAAGCAACTGTCTGTCCTTCTTTTACCATTGTAAGCAAATAAGTACGACTGCCTTCCATGGTGTAATTGTATCGAACAACCGTATGAACAGGTCTGTTTTGTCGTTCGTGCACACGGGTCATGACTTTCTCAAAAGCTTTCATCAACTTAAATAAAGTCACTGTCTGTAACTCTGTTCCTTCGGCAGCTTCTTCTCCAACTAGTGACATCTCTTTTTGAATATTGCCACGCTTGAGCATCAGCATTCTCAATGCTTCTAAATCCGCCATTTGTACTGCAGCTTCTTTGTACTTTTTGTACTCTAAAATTTTGTCAATTAATTCTTGCCTTGGATCAATCTCATTTCCAGAAGCATCAATCTCTTTTCTTGGCAATAACATTTTTGCCTTGATGCGCATTAGGGTAGAAACGAATAAAATAAATTCACTACTTAATTCAATGTTTAGCTTGTCTTGTCCATGGATAAAGTCCAAGAAATCTTGAATGATTTTTGTGATCTGGATATTGTAAATATCCATCTCATCACGCTCAATAAAGAACAATAAAAGGTCAAAAGGACCCTCAAATTGGTCCACTTTAATCGAATAATTAGTATGCTGGTTCATCCTTGCAAAGAAAGTGATATTTATCCATTTTTTAGTCAAAATGAGGCATCTTTGTTCAAAACCAGCACGGATGCATCAGAAGTGGACCAATTGGCTTGTATTTGCCTTATTATCAATTGTATGGGGCAGTTCTTTCATCTTAATGAAAGAAGGTTTGAAGGCATTTACTCCTTACCAAGTCGCTTCGCTTAGAATGCTTTTTGCAGGACTGGTTTTATTGCCATTTGCCATCAAGGCATTCCGAAAAATACCGAAAGAAAAAATGGGCATTGTGATAGTTTCTGGATTGGTGGGCAATTTTATCCCAGCCTATCTTTTTTGTATTGCAGAAACTAGGATAGATAGTGCTTTAGCAGGTATTTTAAATTCACTAACCCCTTTATTTACCATCCTGGTTGGTATTGTATTTTATAAAACACAAACCACCACTATTAAATTTTTAGGCATCTTAATTGGATTTGTGGGATTGACTTTTTTACTCTTAACTGGAAAAGAAATGCGCTTTGAAAATCTCTCCTATGCAAGCCTTGTCCTCCTTGCCACTTTAATGTATGGCATCAATGTACATACGGTGGGCAGAAATTTAAAAGAAATTGGCTCCATTCAAATTGCTTCGGTTGCATTTTCATTTTTGATTCTGCCAAGCGCTGCCGTCTTATTTTTCACAGGTTTTTTTGACTATAATTTTAAGGATCCCATCGTACTACATAGTGTTTTTATGAGTGCCATTTTAGGAATGGTGGGCACTTCCATGGCATCTATCTTATTTTATTATCTAGTTAAAAAAGCAGGTATTTTATTTGGCTCAATGGTTACTTATGGTATTCCAATAGTCGCTGTGGTATGGGGTTTGATATATGGAGAATCTTTGGCGCCCTTGCAAGTGGTTTGTCTTGGTGTAATTTTATTGGGCGTGTATATTGTAAATAGAGGGAACTTAAATTTCATTCCTTTCCTAAAACAAAAAAGCCCCCAATCTTAAATTGGAGGCTATATTTTTAAAAAAAATAGACAATTAAACAGTCATCACTTCTTTCTCTTTTGCTTCTAACTGTTTTTCAACTAAAGCAATATGCTTGTCAGTTAAAGATTGAATCACGTCTTCTGCACCTTTGCAGATATCTTCACTCATACCGTCTTTTTGTAATTTCTTCACTTGCTCAATATGGTCTCTTCTGATATTGCGAATCGCTATTTTGCTTTGCTCTCCTTCTGCTCCAGCTTTCTTGACCATTTCCTTTCTACGTTCCTCTGTCAATGGTGGCGTGAATAATCTAATATTGACGCCATCATTTTGTGGCGTGATTCCAATATTGGCGCCCATAATAGCTTTTTCAATTAAGGGCAACATATTTTTCTCCCAAGGCTGAATGCTAATGGTTCTGGCATCCAGCACTTGTACGTTGGCAATCTGACTAATGGGTGTAGGGGTACCATAATAATCTACGTTGACCCCTTCTAAAATAGAAGGAGAAGCTTTACCTGCGCGAATTTTGGACAATTCTATCTCTAAGTGGTTGATGGCTTTTTTCATGCCATTTTCAGCTTCTGTACTTATTTTCTTTAATTCGTCTGACATAATTCAATGTTTTCAAAGACAAAGCTAATAAATCCTTGCTATTCTTCGCTTACCTTTTTTTATGGCACTAATTTTTCTATCTTTGTGCTAACGTTAAAACAAGATTATGTCAACAGCTGAATTAAAAATAACAGCTTCACAAGTGAGAAGGGATATCGTTAGAATGGTGCATGCACAACAGAGTGGTCACCCAGGTGGATCTCTAGGTTGCACAGATTTTTTAACCGCCCTTTATTTTAAAGTATTGAAGCATGATCCTGCTTTCCATATGGACGGAAAAGGAGAAGATCTTTTCTTCTTATCAAACGGACATATCTCTCCTGTATTCTATTCTGTTTTAGCAAGATCAGGTTATTTTGATATCAAAGAATTAGCGACATTTAGAATGATCAATTCTCGTTTACAAGGTCATCCAACTACACACGAGCATTTACCAGGCATTCGTATAGCAAGTGGCTCTCTTGGACAAGGCATGAGCGTGGCGATTGGTGCTGCTTTATCCAAAAAATACAATAGTGATGATCGTATTGTGTATTCTTTACATGGTGATGGTGAATTACAAGAAGGTCAAAACTGGGAAGCCATTATGTTTGCTGCGCACAATAAAGTAGACAATTACATTGCTACAATCGATGTAAACGGTCAACAAATTGACGGCCCATTGAGCAAAGTCTTGAATTTGGATAATTTAGAAGATAAATTCAAAGCCTTTAATTGGACTGTATTGCATATGGATGGGCACAATATGGATGAGATAGTAGCCACTTTGGAACATGCTAAAACATTGACTGGACAAGGCAAACCAATTGTGATATTGATGAAAACAGTCATGGGTAAGGGTGTTGACTTTATGGAAACAGGCCACGAATGGCATGGTATTGCACCCAACGATGCACAATTAGAAAATGCTTTAGGGCAATTGGAAATGACTTTAGGAGATTTTTAATAAATCATAGACTTATAAAAAAAGGGAAGCATGCTTCCCTTTTTTTATGCGATACCATCATAAGATTATCCTATTTTTTCAAAAATGCGTCCAGCTGCTTTTTTAGCAGGGACCCATCCCGCAACTATCGCAATCAAAACGACTAAACCAATGACAGCTAAATAGTCTGTCCAAATGGCTTTGACTGGATAATAGTCAATGACAAAACTGACGCCTTGTAATTGGATGAAATGAAATTGACCTTGTAGAAAAATCAAACATGACGCAATCAATCCGCCAATCAAGGCGCCCGTCATAGACATGACAATAGACAAGCTGAGAAATATTTTTTGAATCGTGCCCGCAGTGGCCCCCATGGCATGCAACACATGAATATCTTTTTGTTTTTCCAACACCAACATGGTTAATGCGCCCACTAAATTAAAGGAAGCCACCACCATGATGAGTGCAAGGATTGCAAAAATGATCCATTTTTCTATTTGCATGATTTTATACAAGTCTGCATTCTGTTGGTATTTATTCTGCACTAAAAAACCAGTTCCCAACCTATTTTGTATCGTTGCGACAATGTTTTTTTCTTTGTTTAAATCAATGGATAATTCAATACCAGAATATTGATTGGTATCTAAGTCAAATAAATATTGTGCAAATTGATTGGAGGTAAACACATATTGTACGTCAAATTCCTGTTGTACCGAGAATGCGCCAGACTGCACTGCTAGCATGTGATTCAGCTGATCCATTGATTTCAAAGACTTCCCAGTTCGGCCCACTGCAATCAATTCCAATGATTCCCCCAACGCTGTATTGAACAATAATAAATTTTCTTCGACACCAATGCCTAATACTAATTTAGGGCTATCCAAGCTACCCACTTCAAAAACACCTCGTTTTAAATATTGATTGACTTTATTAATGTGAATATAATTTGAATCCACCCCTTTTACAAAGACCACCGTTTGATTTTCGTTGTGCACTAGAATGGCTTTATTTTCGACAATGCCTGTTGCATAATGTACCCCATCAATTTGTCTTACTGAATTCAATTGTGCTTGCGTTAACTGAACAAATTTAGAAGATCTAGGAACCACACGCAGGTCGGCATAGAAATCCGAATACAATCCATTTACAATTTCAGAAAAGCCATTGGAAACACTTAAAATAGTCAGTAAGGCTGCAGTACCAATGGCAATAGCAAAAACGCTGACCCAAGCAATGAGTTGTATTGCCTGAAAGGAATATTTACCCCTAAAATAACGCCAAGCAAATAAAAAATGCAACTTATAGTGTTTTAAAAATCTCTTCCATTTTAAATACATAGTCTAATGTATCATCTAAATAAAAATGCAATACTGGAATGCGTTTTAATTGATGCTTCATAGCTACTTGAAGATGTTTTTTGATGTCCCAGGCCTGGGCTTGAATCTTCTTAAAACAGGCTTCCTGGTCGGCCACCTGAAATAAACTTAAATAGATTCTAGCTTCTAATAAATCTGGGGTCACTTTTACAGTGGAGATAGATATCATCCCGCCTTGTAAATGGTTCAAGCCCAATTTTAAAAAAATATCGTTCATGGTGCTTTGAATGGCACCAGCCACTTGTTTCTGTCTTTTTCCCTCTTCCATAATCAAAGTCGTTGATTCGCTGTAAAATTAGTTACTTTGCTCATTATTCTGAGGGAATAG
>CAXNMZ010000062.1:0-10043 GCA_964203125.1 Chitinophagales bacterium
TCGAACCCACGGCCTACAGTGCCACAAACTGTCGCTCTAACCTACTGAGCTACGCCCTCCATTTGGGCTGCAAAAATACGTTAATTCAGTAATCAATAAAATTAGTTGAGCATGTTTTTATAAAATAATGGTAAAAAAGAGTAGAAAAACAGAAATAGACTCATAAGATTCCCATTTTACGCTATTTTTGAAATCCTAGATGCACAAGATTATGACATACGTACAACAAAATAAGTGGAAAGTTTTTGCCACAGTATTCCTATTTGGCGCTTTGTTCTTTGCCTTTAAAACCTTCAAGCCAGAAAATCAAGAATCGCCTGAATTAAGACAAAGGAAATTATTATCTACTGTTGGCCTCTTATTGGAATCAGAACATTACAGTCCAAGAAATATTGACGACGCATTTTCTAAAGAAGTGTTTGCTGCTTATTTTAAAGCATTAGATCCAGAAAAAAATACTTTTCTTCAGTCAGATATTGATAGTTTATCCAATTATAGCACGACGATTGACGATGAAATTCATGGCGCTACAATTGCATTTCAACCAGCAGTGAGTCGTATTTATGCACTTCGTATTATAGAGACTAAAGCCATCTTCAATCAAATCATGGATCAGCCTTTTGATTTTAGTAAAGATGATTCAGCGTTATTGAATTTGGATAAAATGGCTTATCCTAAAGATGTAGCAGAAAGAGCAAAGCGTTGGGAGATGTTGTTAAAGTATAGAACCATCGAACGTTATGCAAGTTTGATAGAGGAAAGAGAAAAAAATAAAGGCAAAGAAAAATTTATATTCAAAAATGATTCTACCCTTGAAGCGGAATCAAGGGCATATATTAAAAAGTCTTACAAAAAGAGAATTGAATCTTTTGAAAAAACATTCACCAAAGAAAAACAATTCGAACTTTTTTTAAATGCCATCACAGGCTTGATGGATCCGCATACAGATTATTTAGCACCAGTAGAAAAGCGCTCTTTTACAGAGCAAATGAGCGGGGTGATCTATGGTA
The DNA here is from genome assembly GCA_964203125.1 of Chitinophagales bacterium. Classification (GTDB taxonomy): domain Bacteria; phylum Bacteroidota; class Bacteroidia; order Chitinophagales; family Chitinophagaceae; genus Sediminibacterium. The sequence continues at coordinate 1,011 of CAXNMZ010000062.1, forward strand.
TTGGCGCACAGTTGACGCAGGATGATTTTGGCATTCGTATTGCTAGTATCCAACCAGGAGGCCCAGCATGGAAGTCAGGACAGATTGTAGTGAACGATGTGATTGTAAAAATTGCACAAGGAGCAGAAGAATCAGTGGATGTATCTGGTTATGAAACAACGGATGCGGTTAAATTGATTAGAGGTAATTTAGGAACCGAAGTAAGATTGACTTTTAGAAAGCCAGATGGTACATTTAAAGTGGTCTCATTAATAAGAGAAAAAATTGTTTTGGACGAAGGCTATGCAAGAAGTGTTGTGATACAAAATGGTGTAGACAAATACGGATATATTTTATTGCCCGATTTCTATGCTGATTTTGAAAGAGAAGATGGACACAGATGTTCAGAAGATGTGGCTGCAGAAATTAAAAAATTGAAAGCAGAAAATGTGAAAGGTATTATCATTGATGTACGATTCAATGGCGGTGGATCTTTATACGAAGTGGTGCAAATGGCTGGTTTATTCATTGACAAAGGACCTGTTGTACAAATTAGAAATAAAGAAGGTAGGTCTCAAACCTTATATGATGAAACACCAGGCATTTTATATGATGGTCCATTGGTCGTGATGGCCAATGAGTTTAGTGCATCAGCAAGTGAAATTTTTGCTGGCGCTATTCAAGATTACAAGCGTGGTATTGTTGTAGGAAGCACTTCTACCTATGGCAAGGGCACTGTGCAAAGGAATGTAGCTTTTGGTAAACCCTTGGACTCATTGGGGATACAAACAGAATATGGCGCAGTTAAATTAACGTTCCAAAAATTCTATCGCATCACTGGAAGTTCTACTCAAAAGAAGGGTGTGGCACCGGATGTTGTTTTGCCAGACGAATATGAGTACCTCAAGTATAGAGAAAAAGACAATGCATCTGCATTAAGTTGGGATGAGATGGAGCGCGCTAAATATATGGTATGGCCTAATAATGCGCAATTGTCTCAAGTCGTGCAGTCAACGAATTTGCATATTAAAAATGACACAGCTTTAAATAAGTTCAAAGAAAATTTACTTTGGGTGTCAAATCAAATTGAGACTCCGGTGTATTTGAAATTAGATAAGTTTCAGGCTTTTAAAAAGCGTGTTCAAGAAGTTTCTAAACAAAATGAACAGGCGTTAAAATTAAAGACACCAATGACTTTGGCGCCGATAAAAGTAGACTATAATAAATTTTACAATAATCCTGATAAATCAAAACAAGATCGCTACCAAGCATGGATTAAGGACTTGGCAAAAGATTTTCAGGTGAATGAGTCTAGTAAAATTTTAGCTGCATTGAATAAAAAATCAACAATAGCAGTTGTAAAAAAATAACGGAGTACATGGAAAAGTTGAGAAAGTGGCATGTGGTGTATACAAAGCCAAAATGGGAGAAAAAAGTAGATTTGAATTTTGCACAAAAAGGCATTGAAAGCTGGTGCCCTACACAAAAAAAAGAACGTCAATGGTCGGATAGAAAGAAGATTATTGAAGAGCCTTTGTTTAAGTCTTATGTATTTGTAAGAGCAACTAAGGAAGAATATACCAATGTACTTAGTACAATGGGGGTGGTGCGCTTTCTCTATTTTGAAAAAAAGCCTGCCATCATTAGAGACAATGAAATTGAATTGATCAGAAAATACCTTGGATTATCTTATGCCAATATCCAAGTGGTAGACATGGGAGCGATCAAGCCAGAAACAAAAGTGACTGTTAACAATGGCTTATTCATGGGTCAAAGAGGGGAAGTGGTAAAAGCAGACAAGAAATCTGTTTACGTAAGATTAGACAGCATTAATATGATGATGATTGTTGAATTCAAGTTAGAAGAAGTTTCAGTTCTTTAATTCATTTAACTAGATCGTCCAATCCACTATTTGATTGCTCCATTCGGCTCTGTATGGTATGGTAACCCTGATATAATTATCAGAATAGCCTTCTAAGATTTCCATCGCTCCGTCGCCTGTTTTTTTCACAGATTCAAATAAGACTTTTCTATGCTCACCTCGATGTGCTTCTGTAAAATATTGTAATTTCTGATAAGAGAGATTGCGTAAAATTTTATTACGTTCATTGCGAATTGCAATGGGTACGATTGGTTTAATATCTAAGGCCTTGGTCGCTGCGCGCTCGGAATAAGTGAACACATGTAAATAAGAAATGTCTAAGCTGTGAATGAAAGCAAAGCTTTCTTGAAAATAAGCTTCAGTTTCACCAGGCGAGCCAACGATCACATCTACACCAATTGCTGCGTGTGGGATTATTTTTTTTACCAATTCAATACGTTCTCTATAAAATTGACTATTGTACCTACGTTGCATCAATTTTAAGACTGCATCTGATCCACTTTGTAAAGGAATATGAAAATGCGGCATGAATTTTTTACTCTCTGCGACCCAAGCAATGATATCATCTGTTAATAAATTCGGTTCTATCGATGAGATGCGGTAACGTTCGATGGCAGTTTCATTGTCCAATGCTTTGATGAGTTCAAAAAAACTTTCTTCATGATGCTTTCCGCCATCACTGCCTTTTCCAAAATCTCCAAGATTGATGCCTGTTAATACAATTTCCTTCACGCCTTTTTCTGCCAATTGTTTTGCTTGTTGCACCACACCTGCAATTGTATCACTTCTACTTTTACCTCTGGCCATTGGGATGGTACAAAAAGAACAACTATAATCACATCCGTCTTGCACTTTTAAAAAGGTCCTAGTTCTATCATTGACAGAAAAGGAACTGTGGAATCCAGTTAATGTATCAATATCACAACTACAAATTTTGGTTTCATCCCCCTTTGTTAGATTGGCAAGATGCTCCACTAAGTTAAACTTCTCGGCAGCGCCAAGTACTAAGTCAACTCCAGGTATAGTAGCGATTTCTTGAGGCTTTAATTGGGCATAACAACCCGTGATGACAATAAAACTTTCTGGGGCCAATCGTTGCACCCTTCTTACCAATTGTCGACATTCTTTATCTGCATTTTCGGTCACTGAACAGGTATTGATCACATACACGTCTGCTTGCTCGGTAAACTGTTTTTTCTCAAAGCCTTCCAGTTCTAGTTGTCTAGACATCGTAGAAGTTTCTGAAAAGTTCAATTTACAGCCTAATGTATGGAATGCGACAGATCGATTTTGACTCATGGGGCACAAAGATAAAAAACCCTACCTAAGAATAGGCGAGGGAAGCTTAAAATCTTAAAATAAGCTTAAAACTGCCTCAAATTTCCCTTTTTGCTCAGTTTCAGTTAAGTTTGCAACTACTAAAATGGACAAAATGGATTTCAAGAAAATCAACAATCTAACAGGCTGGGCAGTTACCTTCATTGCATGTACTGTTTACTTATTAACGATGGAAGCTTCTGGTAGCTTTTGGGACTGCGGAGAGTTTATCAGTAGTGCCTATAAATTACAAATACCACATCCTCCTGGAGCACCTATGTTTGTTCTTTTAGGTAGGGTGTTTATCATCTTCTTTGGAGACAATCCTCAAACTGCAGCATTGGCTGTGAATAGTATGAGCGCCATTGCAAGTGGATTCACCATTCTATTTTTATTTTGGACCATTACGCATTTTGCAAAACGTATTTTAGTTGCAAAGTCTGGAACTGAATTGACTAATAACCAAATTTTTTTGGTGATGGGTGCAGGTGTAGTAGGTGCTTTAGCTTATACTTTTAGTGATTCATTTTGGTATAGTGCTGTTGAAGGTGAAGTGTATGCATTGAGTTCTTTCTTCACTGCATTGGTATTTTGGGCTATTTTAAAATGGGAGGATAAAGCAGATCAGCCAGGTGCAGACAAGTGGATCATTTTCATTTTCTATATCATGGGTATTTCAATTGGGGTCCATTTATTAAATCTTTTAACCATCCCTGCTATAGTGATGGTGTATTATTTTAGATTGTATAAGCCAAGTGTAAAAGGGGCTTTATTTGCTTTTATAGTGGGTGTCATCATTACTGGTTTGGTACAAGTATTTTTAATTCAATACACGATTAAGTGGGCAGCAGCATTTGATATTCAATTTGTGAATAGCTTCGGATTGCCTTTTTATAGTGGTTTTATTAGCTTCTTTGTAATCATCAGTGCATTGTTTGTATTAGGTATTCGATATGCGAATAAAAATGGATACTATTTTTTAAAGTTGGGCATATGGTCAACGGTATTTGTTTTGATAGGGTATTCTACCTATTTAACGACAATGATTCGTTCTAATGCAGACCCTTCTGTTGATATGTACAATGTAGACAATCCAGTCACTTTAGTGGGTTATTTAGGAAGAGAGCAATATGGAGATTGGCCTATTTTATACGGTCCTGATTTTGTTGACAAAGCTGAAACAGTAGAAGGTAGTGACCAATTTATAAAAACAGCAAACAACTATGAATTCTCTGGAAAGAATATAAAAAGAGATTGGGGTTCGGCACCTTCTGCGCATTTGTTTCCAAGAATGTGGGATGGCGATAATGATCGTGGGCAGTTAGATAGTTACCGTGCTTTTGCTGGTGTCCAAGAAGGCGATGTACCAACGCTAAGAGACAATATCAAGTACTTTACTAATTACCAATTTGGTTTTATGTACCTGCGTTATTTCCTATGGAATTTCGCTGGTAAGCAAAACGATTTACAAGGATTTGGCAATGTGCGTGATGGCAATTTCAAGACAGGTATATCTGTCGTAGATAATTTCTTCTTTGGAGAACAATCAAAATTACCAGATAGTATTAACAAAGATAATAAGGCGAATAATAATTTGTTTATGCTGCCATTTTTCTTAGGCATCATGGGATTATTATACCAATACCAACAGAATAAAAAAGATTTTGTGGTGACAGGCTTATTATTCTTCTTCACTGGTTTTGCAATTGTGATTTATTTGAACCAAGTGACGCTTCAGCCTCGTGAACGTGATTATGCTTATGTTGGATCATTCTATGCATTTGCTATATGGATTGGACTAGGCGTTTTACAAGTGGCAGAATGGCTAAGCAAAGTCATCCATAAAAATATGGCAACTACCGTTGCAACTTTAGTTTGTTTATTGGCAGTGCCAACATTGATGGCGCAGCAGGAGTGGGATGACCATGATCGTGGCCAAAAGACATTGGCGCGAGACATGGCGAGAGCTTACTTAGAAAGTTGCCCTCCTAATGCCATCTTATTTTCATTCGGTGATAACGATACCTATCCATTATGGTATGCGCAGGAAGTAGAAGGCATCAGACCAGACGTGCGTGTAGTGGTGAATAGCTTATTGGGATCAGATTGGTATATGCGTGAATTAAGGTATAAAGTAAATAAGAGCGATCAATTTGATGTCATTTTTACAGAAGAACAAGTTGCAGGGAATAAATTAAATGTAGCTTATTACAATCCGCTTCCAGAATTTGGTGAAACAACTTACCATAATTTGGATTCTATCTTAAGGTATGTGGTTGGTGATCAAACTGGTAAATACCAAGCTTCAACGCAGGAAGGCCCAGTGAATATCTTCCCAACGCATAAATTCAAATTACCTGTCAATAAGGAATTTGCATTGGCTTCTGGTATTGCAAAACCTACAGATAATATTGAGTCTGAGATGTTGATTGATTTCAATCCAAATAGACAGTACATGATCAAAAATGAATTGGCTATTTATGCAATCATTGCGACAACTCAGTTTAAGCGTCCAATTTGCTTTACATCTACTCAGGAGTTAAAAGACTTAGGATTGGATCAATATGTTCGTCAAACTGGATTGGCCTATCAATTGGTTCCTGTAAAAGGCGCATCAGTGGATACAGACGCTGCTTATAAAAATATCATGACCAAATTTGATTTTAAGAATTCTAGTAAGTCAAATGTATACTATGACGAAGAAAACAGAAGACATTTAAATTCATTGAGATTGAATGTGTCTCAGATTGCACAAGCTTTAGTTACAGCGGGTAAAAAAGATAGCGCAGTTCAAGTATTAAGAAAGTTAGACAAGGAGATTAGTACTAAAAATTTCCCTTATGCTATGTCATCTAATAGAGGTAATCAACATAATTACTTCTCTTATTTATACTTGCAAGCAGCCTATGCAGCAGGGGATACTGAATTAGGAAAAAGAATAGGGACAGCGGTTGTGAAAGATTTAAAACAACAATTAGCCTATTATAAATCACTAGGTACGCCAATGTCAGAAGCACAGTTTATGCAAAATGCAGAGAATGCGTATCAGAATAAAGCCACTGAATTTAATAATAAACAATCCGCTTTTGTACAAGATATTTTAACTTGTTATCAGTTGATCAATGTCATTGAAAATTTAGAAAAAGGTGCTCCAGTTGTGAGCCAGCCTTAATTTAAATATAGCTATTAAAAAAGGCGCTTCGTTAGAAGCGCCTTTTTTTGTAGTTAATGGCTGATTACATATAGTTATTTTATTGTGGTATTCTATTTAAAGTACTCAAATAAATTAGTTTAGCATGGTTAATAGTGCTGTAATAACTTGGTCAATTTCGGCCTTTGTATTGTGTTTTGAGAAAGAGAAACGAACAGTGACCATCTCCGAGCCTTTATTAAGCGCATTGATGACATGCGAACCTTGCTGTGCTCCACTTGAACAGGCGCTTCCTCCACTGGCACAAATATGATGCATGTCTAAATTAAACAAAATCATCTCGGTCTTTTCATTTTTTGGAAAGTTGACACTTAATAAATTGTACAAGCTTCTTCCAAATGGATCTCCATTAAAATGCACACTAGGAATTTTCGCAACCAATTGATCATGCAAATACTGCTTCAATGCTTCGATATAAGCACGATCTTCTTGGTATTTTTCAGTAGTGAGTTCAAGCGCTTTCGCAAAACCAACAATACCATATAAGTTTTCTGTACCTGCACGCATATTGCGCTCCTGCGAGCCACCATGCACCAAGGGACTAATTTTTACATTTTCGTTGATGTATAAAATACCAACGCCCTTAGGTCCATGAAATTTATGTCCAGCCCCAGTGATAAAATCAACTGGTAGTTGGCTTAATTCAAAAGGGAAATGACCTACTGTCTGCACGGTATCACTATGAAAATAAGCCTGATATTGTCTACAAAGTTGTCCTACAGCTTTTATGTCAATCATGTTTCCAATTTCATTATTGGCATGCATGATGGTTACGATTGTTTTTTCAGTTGAAGCAGCAAGTAATCCTGCTAAATGATCCATATCAATATGGCCATTTGGTAAAATCTGCACAAAGCTTAATTTCAGGTTGTGTAATTTAGCTAAATGGGTTACCGTATGTAAAGTCGCATGGTGTTCTATCGGAGAACTAATAATATGCTTGCAACCTAAATCGGTGATGGCTGCATTTAAAACAGTATTGCTACTTTCTGTACCACCACTTGTAAAAAATATTTCAGCTGGCTTAGCGCCTAGGTTTTTTGCGACAGATTTCCTGGCTTGTTCAATGGCCAATCTTGTTTCTCTGCCATAGCTATAGATAGAGGAGGGGTTACCAAATTTTTCGGTCAAATAAGGCATCATCGCTTCAAGCACTTCAGGTGCAAGAGAGGTTGTAGCTGCATTGTCAAAATAAATTCTCTCCATGATTGCTAAATTACTGAATTTTAAGGATCAGCTGAATAATTTTATCTGCTAATGCATCTGCTGCTGCTTGTGTTTTCGCTTCAGTATAAATGCGCATAATTGGTTCTGTATTGCTTGATCTTAAGTGCACCCATTCGTTTTCAAAGTCTATTTTCAATCCATCCACATCATTCATTGGAAATGCTGCAAATTCATTTTTCAATTGTTCGAATATCTTTGACAATGAAAGATTAGCATTCAGGTCCATTTTTTTCTTGCTCATAAAATAAGCAGGATAGCCAGCTCTCAAACTAGAACAGGTTGTAGCTGCTTTTGCAAGATGCGATAGGAATAAAGCAATGCCAGCTAAGGCGTCTCTACCATAATGTAAATCTGGAATAATGATACCACCATTGCCTTCTCCACCAATCACTGCTTTTTCTGCTTTCATTTTTGTCACCACATTCACTTCGCCAACAGCACTCGCAAAATAAGTGCAACCATGTTGCTCTGTGACATCTCTTAATGCCCTAGTAGAAGATAAATTGCTTACAGTTGCGCCTTTTGTATATTGTAAAATATAATCCGCAATGGCTACCAATGTGTATTCTTCGCCAAATAAATTTCCATCTTCACTCACAAAACATAAACGATCCACATCAGGGTCCACTGCAATACCTAGATGTGCTTTTTCTTTGACAACTGTTTCGCAAAGTTCAGTTAAGTGTTCTTTAAGTGGCTCTGGATTGTGCGCAAAGTCTCCAGTCATTGCTGCATTCAATACGACGATATCCTCAACACCTATTGCTTTTAACAAAGCAGGCACCGTAAATGCACCAGAACTATTGATGGCGTCTACCACCACTTTAAAATTAGCTTTCTTGATGGCGTAAATGTCCACTAATGGATGGTCCAATATGGCTTGAATATGTTTTGATAAACTATTATCATCCCCAATCAATTCTCCCATGGCATCCACAGGCGCATAAATAAAATCTTCTTGTTCTGCTAAAGCTAAAATGATTTTTCCTTCTTCTCCACTTACAAATTCACCTTGTTCATTTAATAGTTTAAGGGCGTTCCATTCTTTTGGATTATGACTTGCAGTTAAAATGATGCCACCATCCGCATTTTCAAATACCACAGCCATTTCTACGGTAGGGGTAGTGCTTAATCCTATATGCACCACATCGATGCCTAGGGCCAATAAACTTTGCTCCACCAAGGCTTCTACCATCAGGCCACTCATTCTTCCATCACGACCTACAATCACTTTCTTTTTCCCAGCTGATTTTCTGATCAACCAGGTGCCATATGCAGATGCAAATTTTACAATATCAATTGGCGTGAGGTTGTCGTTTGGACGACCACCAATGGTGCCTCTAAAACCTGAAATGCTCTTGATTAATGACATAGCTAAATATTAAAATAAATCGGTCTGCAAATTTACTTTAAATTT
>CAXNMZ010000063.1:0-9985 GCA_964203125.1 Chitinophagales bacterium
ATACTGCTCTGAATTCAAATACGTTTTTATCTGACAAACTTGGTTGTGCAGATACTGAAAATGGGATGGCTAATAAAAGTGCAAATAAAATTTTATGCATAGCTGAAAAATAATGTTGTAAACAACTTAATAATGATTTTGAAAATAAGGCAATTGCTTTTTCTAAGAACCTGAATGTGCCGTTCTTATTTTATCAAGGATTTGATTCATGGTGGCTGCTTCGGATGCATTGATCCCTTTTAATAACTCGTCTATGCGATCATTGAACTGATCTAATTGATCCACCAAACCAAGCCCTTTAGGAGTGAGGGTGATGTCTACCAATCTTTTATCTTTTTCGCAGGTATTTTTTAGGACCAATTCTTTTGCAATCAATCGATCTACAATCCTACTTGTATCACTCATCTTATCTAACATGCGTTCTCTGATTTTAAGTGTGCTCAATGGTGTAGCACTTCCTCTTAATATGCGCAGGATATTGTATTGTTGTTGTGTAACGCCTTCTTCGGAAAGTATTTTACCAATTTGTTCATTTAACCAATTGGCAGTGAAAAGGAGATTGATGCCCATCTTCTGAAACTCGTTTCTGAAATTAGCTTGTTGTATATCTTGTTCTATCCCCATTGGTGATCTTGTATTAGGTTACTGTTAAAAGTACAAACTATTGTCTTTTTTTCCATAATTGATATAGGGGTAATGCAAATAGCACTCCTGCAGCATCTGCAATCATATCCTTCACCTCGAATCCCCTGCTTGGGACATACCATTTTTGGTAGTATTCCATCGCAATCCCATACACAATACAGAAAATCATGGCCCAGGCTTGTGCGCGTACAGATTTTAGTGCTTGAATGGTGGTATGATCAAAAAAACAATAGAAGGACCAGGCCAATGAGCCAAATAGAATGACATGCACAATTTTATCAATTGGTAATTCAGTAGTTGACTTAAAACTACTGCCTGGAAGGCTAAGCAATACAAATACGAGTGCTATTTCTGCAATCACCCAAATAAGGTATTTCATAATGGTTGGTTTAGTGCACCAACTGCGCATAGGCTTCGCTAGTAAGCAATGCATCCACATCTGCTGGATTGCTTACAGTCATTTTAATCATCCAACCTGCTCCATATGCATCGGTATTCACCAATTCTGGTTGCGCTGATAAAGCTGGATTCACTTCTAAGACAGTTCCAGCGATTGGTAAAAATAAATCACTTACTGTCTTCACAGCTTCTACAGTTCCAAATACGGCTTCTGCAGCTAAAGTGCTTCCAATCGTATTGATGTCGATGTAGACAATATCTCCCAACTCGCCTTGCGCAAAGTCTGTGATACCAATCGTAGCGGTATTGCCTTCTAATTTAATCCACTCATGGTCTTTAGTGTAACGTAAGTCTGCTGGGAATTGCATAGGTTATTTTTTTATTAGTGCAAATATTCATAAAAATTGGTAAAAAACCAATGGTCTAGAACTGATTGTTATCAAAATAAAGCAAAACATGGTCTTTTAGAAAAACCTCCTGCTCTATCAAATCCATCACAGGTAAGTTTTTGAGTTGCTTAAAATGGGGCCAACCATCGCCATCCTTCCCTTCAATGATATAAAAATCACTAGACATGAGTATGCTACAGATAGCCACATGCATCAAGTCCTGCTTTTGTTCCTTGCTAATTTTTTCTTGGATAAAACCAGTTTCCTGTAAGCCTATCAAAAACAGAATGGACTCTAGATCTGGCTTTTTACCAAATTTATCCATCAATTTTCGTTCTAAATCCCACCACCTGGTTTGTAAATCGTCCCCTATACTTGCCATAGAATTATTCAATTTATGTTGCAAAGGTAGGGGATATCTGTACTTAGTAGGATGGTTTGATTATCTTTGCTCAAATTTCTCGATATGTTACAGGTAAGCTATTTAAGACAACATACCCAATTAGCGAAGGATCTACTAGCCATCAAGCATTTTTCAAATCTAGACCTAGTAGACCAAGTGATTGCAATGGATGACCAAAGAAAGCGTGTACAAGCCAGCTTTGATGACTTACAGTCCAAAGTGAATGCAGCATCCAAAGAAATTGGCAACCATATGGCGAAGGGAGAGAAAGAACAAGCAGAAGCGATGAAGCAAAATGTAGGTGCTTGGAAATTAGCATTAGAACCATTGAAAATAGAGATGACAGATGTGGAAGTAGCAGTTCAAAATTTAGTCGTGCAATTGCCTAATTTACCACACGCTTTAGTACCAAAAGGAAAAACACCCGAAGAGAATGAAGTGGTGAAAGAAGCTGGTAGCACACCCCTTTTACCAGCAGGCGCAATGCCACACTGGGACTTGATTAAAAAATACAATTTAGTAGATTTTGAAACAGGTGCTAAAATTACTGGAAGTGGTTTTCCTTTATATATAGGTAAGGGCGCTAAATTTCAAAGAGCACTCACACAATACTTTTTAGATTTTAATACTGCAGCAGGCTATACAGAATACATCCCTCCTTATATGGTGAATGCAGCTTCAGCTTTTGCGACAGGACAATTGCCAGACAAGGAAGGACAGATGTACCACGCGACAGAAGATGATTTTTATTTAATTCCAACAGCCGAAGTACCTGTAACGAATGTGTATAGAGATACGATTTTGAAAGACACAGATTTACCAATTAAGATGACGGCTTATTCCCCATGTTTTAGAAGAGAAGCAGGAAGTTTTGGAAAAGAGGTAAGAGGATTGAATAGAGTGCACCAATTTGAAAAAGTAGAGATCATACAAATTGTACATCCAGATAAAAGTGATGAGACATTGAATGAAATGGTGTCACATGTCGAAAATTTATTAATTAGTTTAGGATTGCAATACCGCATCCTAAGATTGTGTGGAGGTGATATGGGCTTTGCTGCTGCAATCACTTATGACTTTGAAGTGTACAGTGCAGCGCAAGAAAAATGGTTGGAAGTAAGTAGCGTATCTAATTTCAACAATTACCAAACTTACAGAATGAAGTGTCGCTTTAAAGATCAGGAAGGCAAAACACAATTTGCGCATTCATTGAATGGTAGTTCTTTGGCTTTGCCAAGAATTTACGCTGCGATTGTAGAGAACTATCAAACTGAAGCAGGGATTAATTTACCTGAAGTATTGGTACCTTATTTTGGCGCGAAACAATTGATATAATAAATCATGGATGATACTAAAAATGCCCCAAGCAATTGGGGCATTTTTTATAATACTTATCTGTGGGTACTTTTAAAATTTACTAAACCTCAACCCAACTGCAAATGGTTGCATATCTACGAAACTTTGGTTCTTGTTGAATAAATTACTGTTTGCAAATGAACCATAAAGGCGCACAGCTCCTACGCCAAGTTCACCAATAGTAGCAAAACGCCAATCATTTAAATTAAAATTCCCACGAAACTTTTCTTTTCCACGTTCCCCACTAATTTGTTTGTTTTTAGCATTCCATAAATAACCTACACTCATACCGATACTCGCATAAAAAGCTTTTTTATTGGTAGGGTTAGGTGAAAAATTGATTTGTACTGGAACGGTTAAATATTTTACCAATAGTTTATTCTTTGTAAAAGAGACTACATCCATTTTTATATTGGTTACAATATCTTCTCTGAAGCTAATGGGTTTATCGAATCTGAAATTGAACATTTCTACACCCAATCCATATTTTAAATTAATCTTATGTTGGTATAGATTTAATTTTTGAGCCACTACCCATATATTGACATTGGTTGATCTTTTATTATTCAAAGTAAAATTTTCTGGAGACATGACTGGGCCTGGATAAAATGGAAGGCTGTTAGGATTTGCTGCAAGCCAATATAGTGTTGGACTTTTGTCAATGAAATTCGCAAAGCCAAGATCAAAGATGAACCAATTAGTTTCGATGTTTTTTAATGTTTTTGGACCTCTAGCAATTTCAATCTTCGTTTTTTTAAAATCCCCTTTTATCCAGCCATATTCACCATCTGTAGGCCTGCCATAGGATGCGTCACCAATTTTTATGATCGTTTTGAAATTAGTTGCTTCTGCTTCTTTTTTATTTACAATAAGAATACTTCCAATTTTTAAAGTATCAGAACCTATCAAAACAGTGTCATTGCCTGTTCTAATGGTATCCACTCCCAACTTAAGTTTATCTAAACTAATTTTAATAGCATCCTTACTTGTATTGATCACTGCAGTGATGGTTTGCGCTTGACCTAGGTAGTTTGCGCCTAACAATAAAAAAGTAAAAAGAGATTTTTGTATCATATTGAGTTGCTTTATTTATTTGTTTATTTATTACGTTCAGATTTATTGTTTTTGAATAAACTAGTCACTTTTCTTTTCAGCCCTCTGAATTTATTGCCATCAATTTCGAAATTGGCGATGAATATTGTTCTATTTGTGTCTTCAGTGTCAATGATTTCATAACTAGTAGCTGCTTTTCCGTCATTTATTAATTCAGTATCCGTATCAACTGAACTGGTTAGAGTTACTAATGCATCAATGGTTATTGGATTATTATAGCTGCTTGGTAATTTTGTGATAATAGCTTGGTTATTCAAGTTGCCATTGTTAGAAATAGGCTCAGCGATTGCGGTAGATTCATTTTGAAATTTATATGAGCTTCTTCTATTGCTAGATTTTGAAGCTTGTAAATTTATTCTTGCTGTTTGTTTTGTTGTTGCAACAGGTTCAATATTATTTGCGACTTGATTTGTATTACTGACAACAGTTTCACCCGACCCAGTTGAATTTGTTGAAACCTTTGGAACTACTACTTTATTTGAATTCGCAGCTATTGAATTAGATGCGGATGAATCAGATAATTGAGATTTCGTCAATTGCTGGTATCCAACAAAAACCATCAAACATGCAGCAATAGCCGCATAAGTGAATTTATGTTGATTGAATCTAAATGGCTTTATAATAATGCCTTTTGGAGTGGCTTCTTTTTTCAAAGCATTTTTAAATGGGGTAGATAATCCTGGAATCGCCTGCATGTCGGCTTTTAAAATACTTGAATATGCAACATTCCAATCTTTATCCAAATTTTTTTCCCAATCTTCACCTAGATCCTCTAAACTTGTTTCAACCACTTGCTGTTTCAAATTTTCCTTAAATGCAAATTGTATATTTTCTGCACTAAGAACGGTTGCTTTGAGTACCTCCATTTCTAATGCATAGCTTGGATTGTCTGCAATAAAAGCCTCTACCTCCAATCTTTCTTTGGGGCTTAACTCCTTGTCGATGTACAACAAGAAAATGGTTTCATATGTAGATTCGTTCAGTTGCATTAAGATGCTATTGGCGCGTAAGCGGATAATTTGTTTTTTAATATCAATCGAGCCCTATGTAAATATACTTTTACTTGACTATCCGATAAGTTCATGATCTCACCAATCTCATGGTAACTATACCCTTCATAATCTTTCAGTAAAACAAGACTTTTTTGTGTTGGATTTAATTCGTTGACTGCACGCATTAAAACTTGCTTGAGTTCTCTGCGCTCTTGAACAATCGGTTGATGGGGGATGGAAGTCTCTTCCGACAAAGGCATTTTATTGGTTTTACGAATATGGTCAATCATTTGATGATAGGCCACTGTAAACAAATAAGATTTTGCTTTTTCTGGCAGCACTTTCGCTCGATTCACCCATAATTTTTCAAAAGCGGATTGGACAATATCCTGTGCATCTTCGGTATGACGAATATTTTTTACAATAAATCGATACACCCCGTCGGCGAAATTATCTACACAATCATTGTAATCTTTATCCGTCATCGCTTTAGTTTAATCCTTGTTTGATAGGTTAAACGTGGGCAAAGGTAGAAAGTTACAGTGAAATGGCTATTTTTTAGCGACTAATAATCAATGACCTGCTCCTGGATATCCTGTGGTAGTTCACGCCATTCGTAATGCTGATTCCTTAATTGAGGCTCAAATCCAGCTTCTTTAATGGCTTCTTGAATACTCTTATAAGTGAATCTATGAGGCGCACCTGCAGCACTGACTACATTTTCTTCAAGCATAATGCTACCAAAATCATTGGCACCTGCTTCTAAACAAACCTGAGCGGTCGCTTTACCAACAGTCAGCCAGCTGGCTTGAATATTTTTAATATTAGGCAACATGATACGACTGATCGCAATCATGCGAATATATTCTTCGGTCGTGGTTAAATTATGTACCCCTCTAATCTTAGTTAATAAAGTATCTACATCCTGGAAGGTCCATGGAATGAAAGCTAAAAATCCATTAGCGCCTTCAGGTTTCATGTCCTGAACTTCTCTGATTTTTATTAAGTGGATGAATCTTTCTTCCAAAGTTTCCACGTGTCCAAACATCATGGTCGCACTTGAAGTGATATTCAATTGATGCGCTGCAGCCATGACATCCAACCATTCTTGCGCACCACATTTTCCATTGGATACCAATTTTCGCACTCTATCTACTAAAATCTCAGCACCTGCACCTGGCAAGGAATTCATGCCAGCTTCCTGCAAAGTTTTTAATACATGGGTATGGGTATGTCCACCTATTTTAGCAATATGCGCAATCTCTGGGGGCCCTAGTGTGTGCAATTTAATATCCGGAAATTCCGCTTTAATTTGTTTAAATAAGTTCGCATAAAAATCTAAACCAAGTTCTGGATGATGGCCACCTTGTAATAATAATTGGTCTCCACCCCATGCAATGGTTTCCTTGATTTTCACACGATAAGTGTCCATATCGGTGATATAAGATTCTGGATGTCCTGGGATGCGGTAAAAATTACAAAATTTACAATTGGCGATACACACGTTGGTCGTATTCAAATTACGGTCAATCTGCCAAGTCACTTTACCATGGGGTACTTGTTTTTTTCTTAGGGTATCTGCCACATAGCTTAATTCTGCCAATGGGGCATTTTCGAAAAGGAACATGCCCTCCTCTTTAGTTAGGTACTCAAAATTCAGTGCTTTCTGATAAAGTTGCTCTAATTGCATAATTTTCAATTAATGGTGCGAAGTTACTAATTAAACAACCTTTACGTCAAATGGTTGTAGGTTTTAAGCTTATTTTTGTGCTCCTTATGATACAATTTGAAAAATTTCAGTTAGCCAATGGATTGAAAGTGCTGGTGCACCAAGATACAAGCACACCGATGGCGGTGGTGAATGTGCTTTATAATATTGGTGCCAAGGATGAAAATCCTGCACAGACTGGGTTCGCGCACCTTTTTGAGCACTTGATGTTTGGCGGCAGTGTGAACATACCTGTGTATGATGAACCTTTACAAAGAGCCGGTGGAGAAAACAATGCCTATACTACCAATGATTTGACCAATTATTATTGTCAAATACCTGCCGAAAATATAGAAACTGCTTTTTGGTTAGAGAGTGATCGTATGTTATCACTTGCCTTTAGTGAGAAGAGTTTAGAAGTGCAAAGAAAAGTGGTTTGTGAAGAATTTAAAGAACACTATATCAATAAACCATATGGGGATGCATGGCATAAAATGCGTGCACTCGCATACACCAATCATCCTTATAGATGGATGACGATTGGTGCTGAATTATCCCATGTGGAAAATGCGAAAATGCAAGATGTAAAAGATTTCTTTTTTAAATTTTACAGACCCAATAATGCGATCCTTGTTGTAACAGGAAATACCACCACGGAGCAAGTGAAAACATTGGCGGAAAAATGGTTTGGTCCGATTCCTGCAGGCGAAGCGTATGAAAGAAATTTACCAATGGAACCGGTGCAAGAAAAAATGAGGTCATTGGAAGTGCATGCGGATGTACCCATGGATATGTTGATGATGACATGGCATATGGGTGGCAGGTTTGATGCAGGCTACCATGAGACAGATTTGATTACCGAAGTTTTAGGTGGAGGTGCTTCTGCAAGATTGTATGAGCAATTGATAAAAGTGAAACAATTATTTTCTTCTATAGATTGTTATCATTTTGGTACCGTAGATCCAGGCTTATTGGTGATTGAAGGTAAATTGGTCAAAGGGGTGAGCATGTCTGTAGCAGAAAAAGCGGTGTTAGAAGAAGTAGAGAAAATCAAACTTGAATTACTGCCTCAAAAAGAAGTTCAAAAAGTGATTAATAAAACAGAAAGTATTATTTGCTTCGAGGATATGAGTATCATGAACCGTGCGCATAGTTTGGCTTTTTATGAATTATTAGGCGACGCAGAAATGATGAATCAAGAATTAGAGAAGTATCAAGCAATCACACCAGAAAGGATACAAGCGACTGCCAATGACATCTTCCAAGATCGCAATAGAAACACTTTATATTATTATAGTAAAAATTAAAACATGGCATTAGACAGAATAAAAGCGCCGTTGATCAAGGATGCCGTTGATTTTGATATCCAATTAAAACCATACCAGCATTTTACATTAGACAATGGGGTAGAAGTATATAGTTATGATGGTGGAGCAGAAGAAGTGATGATGATGGACTTAGTTTTTTTCGCAGGTAATTGTTATGAAGAAAAAAATTGGGTGGCAGCAGCGACTAATTTTTTATTAAAAAATGGCACACATCAAA
The DNA here is from genome assembly GCA_964203125.1 of Chitinophagales bacterium. Lineage (GTDB taxonomy): Bacteria > Bacteroidota > Bacteroidia > Chitinophagales > Chitinophagaceae > Sediminibacterium. Next base: position 8,551 of record CAXNMZ010000063.1, read on the forward strand.
AAACCGCCTTTGAGTTAAACGACCATTTTGAATTTTATGGGGCTTATGTGAATCGAACTTGCTACAATGAAACAGCGACCATTAATTTACATACGCTTTCAAAACATTTTGAAGCACTTTTACCTGTAGTGAGTGAATTGGTAACAGAGTCTAATTTTTCGGAAGAAGAATTAAAAATCTACCAACAAAATCAACTGCAAAGATTGACATTGAATTTAAAGAAGAGTGATTTTATTGCCAATAGATTGATTGATGAATACTTGTTTGGCATTGCGCATCCTTATGGGACCTATTCTACAGAAGCTGCTTTTAATAATCTTACACGCGAAGATTTGGTGCAATTTTATGATCGTTTTTACAAACATGGTAAAGCCGTCGTATTTATGGCCGGCAAGTTTCCTAAAAACATGCAAAGCTTAATGAACAAATACATTGGTGCTTTGCCATTGAATCAAAAAGTATTGCCAAGTTATGATCATCCAATTATTTCTGCGGCCACCAAAAAATATTCAATCGTCAATGATGCCAGTTCGGTACAAGGGTCTATAAGAATGGCAAGAAGATTCCCCAATCGACACCATCCAGATTTTCCTGGAACACAAGTATTGAATAATGTATTGGGCGGATTTTTTGGATCAAGGTTGATGCGCAATATTAGAGAAGACAAAGGATACACTTACGGCATACATAGTTATTTACAGAATCATGTGCAGGAATGTGCTTGGATGATTAGCACCGATGCAGGAAAAGATGTCTGCGCTGCAACCATTGAGGAAGTGTATAAGGAGATGGCTATTTTGAGAAATGAAAAGATGGATGAGGCCGAGTTGAAATTGGTTAAGAATTATATGTTGGGTGCCTTATTGGGGGATTTAGACGGGCCTTTCCAAATTATGAATCGTTGGAAGACTTATTTATTGAACGATTTGGACATTGCGTATTTCAATAAAACCATCGAAATGGTACGCGCAATCCAACCCGCTGACTTGCAAGCTTTGGCCAATCAATACCTACAACCCGAAGATTTTTATGAATTAGTCGTTTACTAGGCGAATTTATGAGCCAATTATCCTTCAATTGGTCGAATTTTATGAGAATTCAAAGATATTCATCCCTATTTTAAACCAATTATCTTCCATTTTAGAGGATTTATACATTTATTTAAAACGCTAAATACTGATAATCAGCTATTTAGCATTTTATTTTATAAACTACTATAAAATACTTGGTACTATGTGATGCATAGTACCTTAAATATCCTTAGTTTTGCGGGATAAATTAAAGTTATGGATATTCAAAACACACAAAGTCAGATGCGCAAGGGCGTTTTGGAGTTTTGCATATTGTCCATCATTCAACAAGGGGAGGTTTATCCGAGTGATATTGTTGAGCAAATGAAAGCGGCCAATCTGCATATTCTAGAAGGTACATTGTA
>CAXNMZ010000064.1:0-9933 GCA_964203125.1 Chitinophagales bacterium
AATGTATTGGATGAAGTGCACTTGGTACCAGAGGGTAAAATTTGCACGACGATTTTAGACATGTACAACGAGGAAGCGATTATAGTGGAGCCCGCAGGCGCCATGTCTCTTGCAGTACTAGATGCTTATGCAGATCAGATTAAAGGGAAAAATATACTATGTATTGTGAGCGGAGGCAATAATGACATCGCAAGAATGCAAGAAATAAAAGAGCGTTCCTTAATTCATGAAGGGTTGAAATATTATTTCTTAATCCGTTTTGCACAAAGACCAGGCGCTTTGAAAGAATTTGTAAATATGGTATTAGGTGAGAATGACGACATCACTAGATTCGAATACATACAAAAACACAACAAAGAATCTGGCCCAGCTTTAGTTGGCTTGGAATTAAAATCTAAAACTGATTATAAGGTATTGATAGATCATATGAAAAAGTATCAGATCAATTACAATGAAATCAATAAAGACGATAATATTTATGGATTTTTAATATAATCCTTAACTTTGCGGCCACCTAAGCGCAGAACATAGAGGTGAATAAATTGAGTAGTCTTAAAGGAAAATAAAATGATATGCAGGTTTTAAAATTTGGAGGAAGTTCAGTAGGTACACCAGATGCCATCACAAAAGTGATTGCAATTGTAAAACAGCGTGAACAAGCAATGCCTGCTATTATAGTGGTGTCGGCGATGAGGGGTGTAACGGATCAGTTGATTTTACTTGCACAGAGTGCTTCACAGGGAAATGAAGCCTACAAGACAATCATTCAAAATTTAGAACAAAAACATTTAGATGCCGTACGTGCACTGTTGCCAATACAACAACAATCAGGTACATTGAGCATGGTCAAACAATTGATTAACGAAATTGAATCCAATTGTGAAGGTTTATTTATGCTAAGAGAATTGACTATGCGCATGCAGGATCGTTTAATTAGTTATGGAGAAATTTTATCATCCAAAATCATTGCTGCAGCTTTTGAGGCTGAAGGTGTAGATCAGGTTTGGTTGGATTCAAGGGAATTAATTAAAACCAATAGTAAATATTTTAATGCAGTAGTAGATAGATCATTAACGAATCAAACCATTCAAGCTTATTTTGCATCATCCTCAAATGAACATGCATTGTATATCGCACCTGGCTTTATTGCATCAGACGCAGAAGGTAATACGACCACATTAGGAAGAGGAGGATCAGATTATACAGGAGCAATTTATGCTGCAGCATTAAAAGCATCGGTTTTAGAAATTTGGACGGATGTAAGTGGTATGATGACTGCAGATCCAAGAATGGTGCAAAATGCAAAAGAGATTCCAAAAATTTCCTATCAAGAAGCTATGGAGTTATCGCATTTTGGTGCTAAAATCATTTATCCGCCAACGATTCAACCAGTCATGTATGAAAATATTTCTGTTCGAATCAAAAATACTTTTGAGCCAGAGCATCCAGGCACTTTGATTGAAAACGAATCACCTAAAGATGATAATTTTATTCGTGGCATCTCTAGCATTAAAGACATCTGTTTATTGAGCTTAGAGGGCGCGGGTATGGTGGGTATACCAGGCTTTTCAAAAAGATTGTTTGACGCCCTAGCAAAAAATAAAATCAATGTCATTTTAATTACACAGAGTTCTTCAGAGCATTCTATCTGCGTTGGTGTGAATTTACAAGATACACATTTAGCAAAAATTGCTGTGGATGCAGAGTTTGAACAGGAGATTAATACACAGGTGGTAGAGCCATTAATTATAGAAAAAGATTTATCTATAATTGCATTGGTGGGAGAGCAAATGCGAAACCATCCAGGTGTCAGTGGTAAAATGTTTGGAGTGCTGGGACGTAATGGAATCAATGTGCGCGCGATCGCACAGGGGTCATCAGAAAAAAACATAACGGCAGTGATTGCATCACAAGATGTACGTAAGGCCATCAATGTATTGCATGAAGAATTTTTTGAAACATCTTATAAGCAAGTTAATGTGTATGTGGCTGGTGCAGGTAATGTAGGGGGCAAGTTAATAGAACAAATTAAAAAACAGGTGCCTTATTTACAATCCACATTAAGACTACAAATCAATATTGTAGGGATTGCTAATAGTAAAAAACAATTGATCAATTTAGAAGGGATAGATTTAAGCGATTGGAGAGCGCAATTGAGTGCTGCACCAAACGGTACCATCACAGATTACGTAGCGGCGATCTTAGATAATAATTTACGTAACTCAATTTTTGTAGATATTACTGCCCATGCGACTGTTGCAGACACTTATGCGCAATTATTAAGCAAAGCTATATCGGTGGTGGCTTGTAATAAAATTGCATGTTCATCCTCTTATATTCATTATGCTAAATTAAAAACATTAGCAAGAACGTATAGTGCAGCTTTTCTTTTTGAAACCAATGTTGGCGCAAGTTTGCCCATCATTGGCACATTAAATGATTTAATTCGTAGTGGAGATAAAGTCAATAAAATAGAAGCGGTGTTGTCGGGCACATTGAATTTTGTATTTAACAACTATGATGGTACAACATCTTTTGCAAAGGTCGTAAAGCAAGCACAGGATGAAGGTTATACAGAGCCAGATCCTAGATTGGATTTAGGTGGAACAGACGTGATGCGAAAAGTGATGATCTTGGCGCGTGAAGCGGGACATCCATTAGAAATGGAAGGCATAGCAAACGAATCATTCTTACCGGCAGCATGCTTTAACGGATCAGTTGCAGATTTTTATTTAGAAATGGAAAAGCAAGAAGCACATTTTAAAAAATTATTTGAAGCAGCCGAAGCAGCAGGATGTAAATTAAAATTTGTAGCAAAGTTCGAAAGAGATGCAAATGGACAAGTTGCTGCAAAAGTGGGATTGCAACATATTCAGCCAAGTTCAGATTTTTATCACTTATATGGGAAGGACAATTTAGTCTTATTCTATTCTGATCGATATCCTGAATTGCCATTGGTGATTAAAGGGGCAGGCGCAGGTGCGGATGTAACAGCATCGGGTGTATTTGCAGATATTATTAGAGCATCAAGGGTATAGCATTTTTAAAAATAGGTATACAATGTTTGAAATCAATCAATGGATAAAAATAAAGGCTCCGGCCACTGTAGCCAATATGGTATGCGGTTTTGATATATTGGGTTTTGCCGTGAACAATCCATATGATGAAATGGAAATGCGAAGAGTAGAAAGTAGTGCAAGCGCTTCCACCGAAACTGCTGCAAGTTCTATTGCTAAAGCAATTAAGATTATTAATATCGATGCGTATAATTTACCAACTGATCCCGAAAAGAATGTTGCTGGTGTGGCCTTGATCGCATTGATTGAAGCCTACGAAGAACAAGTACAATTGGGTCATCCAAAAGCAACTATACCTATTGGACAACTGGCTTTTGAAGTTAAAATTAAAAAATTAATCAAACCTGGTTCTGGTGTTGGATCCAGTGCAGCAAGTTCTGCAGGAGCGGTAGTAGGGGCAAACTATTTATTAGGGAACCTTTTTTCAAAAGACGATTTGGTTAGGTTTGCAATGCATGGAGAAAAATTGGCATCGGGTGTAAAACATGCAGACAATATTGCACCATGTATATTTGGTGGTGTGACCTTGGTAAGAAGTATTTTTCCGCTAGAAGTGATTGCGCTTCCCTCGCCTTTTTTACATGTAACTATTGTACATCCACAAATAGAAGTGAAGACCTCGGATGCAAGAAGTATCTTAAAACAAAATGTACAATTAAAAGACGCTATCAAGCAATGGGGGAACATAGCCGCCTTGGTAGCAGGTTTGATGAAAGAAGATTATGATTTAATTGGAAGATCGTTGGAAGATGTGATTATTGAACCAGTTAGGGCTATTTTAATTCCAGGGTTTGATGAACTAAAGTTAGCTTGTAAAGCAGCTGGTGCTTTGGGAGGCGGCATATCAGGATCAGGCCCATCCATCTTTTTTTTAAGCAAGGAACAATCCACTGCTTTAGCAGTAGAGCAAGAAATGAAAAAACTTTATACCCGAATAGGTTTACCGCATCATACCTATGTGACTTCAATTAATGCTGCGGGTGTTGAGGTAAATCCATGCTAATGCAATATTATAGTTTAGGAAAACAATCACCGAATGTAGCTTTTAAAACTGCAGCCATTACTGGACAAGCGCCAGATAAGGGATTATATTTTCCAACTTCGATACCGCAGTTGAACCCTGAACAAATAGAAAGATTCAAAACATTGGATAAAACGAGTTTAGCATTTGAAGTGATGCGTCCCTATATTGGAGGCACAATAGACGATGTAAGCTTGCAACAAATTTGTAAAGAGACCATTGATTTTGATTTTCCTTTAGTACCCATCACAAAAAATATCCAATCACTTGAATTGTTTCACGGACCTACTCTAGCATTTAAGGATGTAGGTGCAAGATTCATGAGCAGGTGTTTGGGCTATTTTGCGAAAGCAGAAAAAGCAAGTAATTACGATAAAACGAAATTAGCAAGTGATTTAACAAGCGTACAAAATATCAACACAGTACTCGTAGCTACTTCTGGAGATACAGGCGGTGCAGTGGCCAATGGTTTTTTAGGTGTAGAAGGAGTGCAGGTCATTATTTTGTATCCAAAAGGAAAAGTGAGTCCAATCCAGGAATTACAATTGACTACCTGCGGACAAAATATTACCGCTTTAGAAGTTGACGGAAGTTTTGACGATTGCCAGGCGATCGTAAAAGAAGCTTTTATGGATGCGGACTTGAATGCGACCTATCACTTAACATCTGCTAATTCAATTAATGTAGCTAGGTGGTTGCCACAGCAATTGTATTATTTTTTCGCATGGCAACAATGGGTTGCACAATATGGTGACAATACGCCTATGCATATCGTAGTGCCTAGTGGCAACTTTGGAAATATTTGTGCAGGCATGATAGCAAAAGCAAGCGGCTTGCCATTGGGGCATTTTGTAGCAGCATGCAATGCTAATAATGTGGTAACAAGGTATTTAAATACCGGAGATTACGAAGTGAAAAAATCGGTAGAGACTATTTCAAATGCAATGGATGTAGGCAATCCAAGTAATTTTATTCGCATACTTGAAATCATGCAACATAGTTTTGATGCATTAAAAAATGGGCTGAGTAGTTATAGCTTCGACGATGAAGCTACCAAAGCAGCCATCACAAGGGTATTTAATGATTATGGCTACACCTTAGATCCACATGGCGCAGTAGCATTTTTAGCAGCAGAAGCGTTGATTCAAGAAAAAGGTTACGCCGTTATTTTAGAAACAGCACATCCTGTTAAATTCCCAGAAGTTGTTGAAGCGGCTATTGGACAAAAATTAAATATCCCTGCATCTGTAGTATACTTATTAGATAAGCCTAAAAAATTCATACCACTTGATGCGAATTACGCATCTTTTAAAAATTGGATGTTAGGTCAATAAAAAAAGGCCCCTAAATTAGGAGCCCTTTTTTTATTAGATATATTGAGTATAAGAATTTGAATCTATTAAGAATTTGTTTTATTTCCCTTTTAACTATTTTCCCTTCAAGTATTTATCTAACCAACGACCTTGCTCATACAATAAGTGCAATACATTTTCTTTACCTCTATATCCATGCGCTTCATAAGGTAGGTATACAAAACGAACTGTACCACCGTGTCCTTTGATGGCTGCATATAAACGCTCACTATTGATAGGGAAAGTTCCTGTGTTGTCATCCATCTCGCCATGCGTTAATAAAATAGGCGTCTTTATTTTATTGGCATGTGCAAAAGGACTCATGTCTAAATACAATTGAGGTGCTTGCCAGAAAGTTCTGTCTTCGTTTTGAAATCCAAAAGGCGTCAAGGTTCTGTTATAAGCACCACTGCGTGCAATACCTGCTTTGAATAAATTACTATGCGCTAATACGTTCGCTGTCATGAATGCACCATAACTATGTCCACCAATGGCAAATTTATTACGATCGCTCACACCCATACCCACTAATTTATCGATTGCAGCATTTGCATTTAAAATTAATTGATTCACAAAATCATCATTTGGTTTTTTGTCAGGAGAAGTTGCGACAATCGGCATTTCTGCATTGTCTAAGATCGCATAACCCTGTGTCACATAAAACACAGGAGAACCCCAACTTAAAGTAGTAAACTTATGTTGGTTCCCTCTAATCTGACTTGCATCCGCAGCACTTGTAAACTCTCTAGGATAAGCCCAAAGTAAAGTAGGCAAAGGGCCATCTTTTTCTTTATTGTAACCCTTAGGTAAATATAAGTCGCCAGTTAAATCTACACCGTCAGCTCTTTTGTATTTAATTTTTTCTTTGGTCACCCCTTCCATGCTCGCATAAGGATTGCTGAAATTCGTCAATGCAACAGAAGTATTGGCTTGCAAGGTTTTTAAATAATAATTAGGCACCTCTTTTTCTGTTTCTCTACGCGTGATAATTTTTAAAGTTGCAGGATCTAATACATCCACTACATATTCAAAACAATCTTCTTGACTGCGCCAAATGATCTCGTTTGTTTTGGTATCTAAGTTGTAGATAGATAAGTAAGGAAGATCCCCTTTATCAGAAGCGCCAGTGGTATTATTCATCAAGACCGCACGGCCATTGTTCACTGTGGCAATCACATCTTTACCGAATTTGTTTTTAATAGTTACTGGATTACCCAAATTGCTATAAGCATCGGTTAAGCTTCTTTCATACAAAGTCGTTAAGCTATGTGCAGCATGATTGTACACACTTACTTTATAGCGTTGTTTGGTTCTTAAAACTTCAGTCACTAAAGCTAATGTTTCATCTCCCCAACTAATATTAGAAAAACGTGCAGCAGTTTTAAATAATTCTTTAGGTGCTTCGTTAAAAGGGGCACTCATGGCCATTACAGCATCATGAAAAGGCATCGCTTTTTTAATCATGCCACTATCTAGTGGCATTGCATACACAATGGTAGCGGCTTCATCATCCTTCCACTCAAAACCACGAGGTGCGTTTTGTACGTTGTCATAACCACTTGCAGTCCCTTCGGAAGAAGGTAATTGTGCAATCGTTTTTACCAATGCACCAGCCTTATCCAATACTTGCATAGAAGATGCAAAACCAAACGCAGTCACTAAATAAGAGAATGGTTTATTTAAAGTACGTGTAAGGATATAATTTTTATCAGGAGAGATACTAAAGCTGTTGGTCAATGCAGGTGTGCCAATTTTAGTTTCTACGCCATTTTTATTTTTAACCAATTGGCTCTTCGCTAAAAATTCAAACACATATTCGTCAAAAGGAGATTTGATCAAGTCTTGATAAGTTACACTAGGTGCAGCTTTACCTAAGTTCTCTTGAATGGTTGGTCCTTTAGGTGTGATAGGTCTTTTAGCTAAAGCACTTGCATTGTTCACATTCACTTTATACATGACTGTTGCATCATCTAACCAAACTAAGCTTGCGCCTAAAATTAAATTAGCAGCAGTCTTATTTATTTTTTGACAAGTCAAAGTTGTTATGTCAATCACGTATACATCCACCGCATTTGCAGACACATTGTAAAATGCAATTTTATTTTCTGAAGGATTCCATGTTGGACTCAATGCAGCGATGGTGGCTGGCATTCCTTTAATTGCTAAAGCTTTATTCGTAGCAATGACTTTAACGGTCATCCCTTTGATATAATTCTGACGAGTCGGCGAAAAATTATTTGGGTTTAAACGAAGACCAGCAATTTTAAATTCAGCTTGTCCTAATTCCTCCACTAAGGGATAAGAAGGACGCTCCATCACAAGCATGTGTTTTGCTTTTCCGTCTACACTAATACTCGGTGTTGGTGCTGCTAATAATAAGTCAGCAATTTCTTTAGGTGGGACTTGATACGCATCTTGAGCAAAACTATTGATGCTCAATAAGGCTAGCATAAAAAATCCAGTAACAGATCCTATGATTTTTTTCATACAATTGATTTTACCTAAGTTAAGATAAAATTGACATCCAGGCATACCATCTATCAAAAAAGCTCTCAATTGATTCTTAAACAATTCACACAGCTTGGGTTTAAAATAGGCATATAAAAAACGGCCCCTAGATGAGGAGCCGTTTCAATTCAATAACATAGGTAGCATTCATTTTAAAAAGAACTGCTAGCTTGTTTTAATTATTTTCTGATGATTAATTTTTCAGATGCTCTTCTTACTTTCTTAGCGCCTGATAAATAATCATTTGCAGCATCTCTGTAACCTAAAGTCACTGCTACTGCACTATGTAAGCCCAATGCTTTTAATCCTAATATTTCATCTACTGCATCAGGTGCAAAACCTTCCATAGGCGTGGCATCTATTTCTTCAGCAGCAGCAGCTACTAAACTAAAACCTAAAGCAAGGTAAGTTTGCTTATCTGCCCATACTCTTGCTTGCTCAGGCGTCTTGTTTTTGAATGAACCATTAACGGCACCAGAAAAATCTTTTAAAGTATCTACTGCTACACCTCTTTGGTCAGCAATTTCTTGCATGTATTCAGCAATTTCTTTTTCAGATATAGTATTCCAAGCTGCAAAAACAATAACAACCGACCCGTCCACTACTTGTGATTGATTATAATATGCTGGTTGTAATTTTTTTCTTGTCTCTTCATCTTCCACTACAATAATTGAATAAGGTGTTAAACCAAAACCACTAGGGGCTAAGCGCGTTGCTTCAATAATAGTTTCTAATTTTTCAGCTGGAACCTTAGTTCCGTTCATTTTCTTAACAGCATAGCGCCATTGTAATGCTTCTAATAATTTCATCGTATTTGTATATTTCGTTGTTTAAACATCAAAATTAGACATTTCTAACCTAATTCCAAATTAATTCTTTGTGAATCAATCTATTAACTAAACAGCATATCTGCTAAAAGGTTCAAAATCAAGGGTATTATAGTAGGAATAATTATATTGGCTTAACTTTATACCGTGCTATATCAAAAAACCATAAGACAAATTTTAGCGGTAGTCATGCTACTGGTATTTGCATTTAGCATTACCTCACAAAAGACCATACATGATTTAGTTGCTAAACATAGCGATAAGGTTAAATGTGATGTACATAAGAATTTACCTATTGAGCAAGTTGAAAACGCAAGCATACATTGTTCGCACGATAATTTAGTAGCTACTTCTCCCTTTGTTGAATTTAATTTCAATATTGAATTGGCGCATCCGGTTCAAAATAGTATTACAAACACTCATTTAGTTTGTTTTTATTTTTCTAATAAGAATTATTCTTTAGACTCTAGGGGTCCCCCTGCTTTTATTTGTTAGAAAAGTAATTGACTTATGTTTAAGTTGATTGCTTATGCATCAAACTATTTTAGAATAGTAGATGTAAATCTTCTTTGAATAACAAATAATAATCATCATGAAAAGATATTTATATACTCTACTCTTAATGAGTATGGGATTCGGTTTCACCAACGCTTTGATAGCGCAACAATTTACCTTAACAGGAAAAGTATTTGATAAAGCCACCGGTAAAACTTTGCCTGGTGCGAGTGTGTATCTTCCAGAAATAAAAAAAGGAGCCATCGCCAATAAAGAGGGTGTCTTCATAATTAATATAGAACAAGGATCACATGTATTGGAAATTAGTTATGTGGGCTATGCGACAGATGTAGAAAATATTAAGCTACAAAAAAATACGGTGCAAGATTTTTATTTAAATAGTTCGGTATTAGAAGGTGGCAATGTGATTGTCACTAGTTTTTTAAGAGCCACTTCTACAAGAAGAACTCCCACGCCAGTGACTATTATTAAAAAAGAAGAATTATTCCGTGGCGTGTCTAGTAATGTAATAGACGCCTTATCTAAAGTGCCAGGGGTTTCACAAATTTCAACTGGTCCCGCCATCTCAAAACCAGTTATTCGTGGTCTAGGATATAACCGTGTGGTGGTGATGAACGACGGAATCAGACAAG
>CAXNMZ010000065.1:0-9825 GCA_964203125.1 Chitinophagales bacterium
TTTTTTAATTTATCTAAAAATAGCTTCCACTTGGTTAAATCTGGCTCTTTAAAATTGGTGATCTTTAATTTTTCAAGTACGATTAAATCTAATTTTTCTTCCAACATTTTTAAAGGCACTTCATAAATAGTAGATGCATCTGCTGCTTCTATCACTCTTCCAGCTTTCACATTACAAAACAATGCAATCTTTCTTTTGATATCATCATTCAAAGGCTCTTCTGCTCTACATACAATCACATCTGGACGAACTCCTGCTTCACTCAACATACGCACACTATGTTGTGTAGGTTTTGTTTTTAATTCTTTAGCCGCTTTTAAATAAGGCACTAAAGTTAAATGCACCACCATCACATCCTCCTCTGGCAATTCCCATTGGATCTGTCTCACAGTTTCCACAAAAGGTAAACTTTCGATATCACCCACTGTGCCACCAATTTCTGTAATGACTACATCATATTTTCCATCTTGACCCAATAAAAGCATACGATGCTTAATTTCATCGGTAATATGCGGTACCACTTGCACTGTCTTTCCAAGGAATTCTCCCGCTCTCTCTTTATTAATCACCGTTTGGTAGATGCGTCCAGTAGTTACATTGTTCGCTTGTGAGGTAGGGGTATTTAAGAAACGCTCATAGTGGCCAAGATCAAGATCTGTTTCGGCACCATCTTCAGTCACATAGCATTCTCCGTGCTCATAAGGATTTAAAGTACCTGGATCTACGTTAATGTATGGGTCAAACTTTTGGATCGTTGCAGTGATGCCACGTGCCTGTAATAATTTAGCCAAAGAAGCAGCAATAATGCCCTTTCCTAGACTACTTGTAACACCCCCAGTAACGAAAATATACTTTGCCATAACTTTAAATTCATCTAATATTGAAAAAGGAATTCCAGCAATAGTTGCCTATTGAGGAGTACCCATTCAAATGGTTTTTAATGCGACCGTCTTTTTTTTGGAAAATTTACTAGAGGTCATACAAAAATAAGCTAAAAAACACCCCCTACAAAATGAATAAAACGTCCTAAACAATAAATGTTTATAACTATTATCTAAAAGTGAACATCTTAAATCAAAATAAATTTAATTCTATGAAAAAGACCCTTTATACCCTATTTGCGCTGCTTTTAACGGCAAGTTTAATCAGCTGGCAATGGGAAAAAACACAACATCCAACCCTGGACAAAGGCGAAGTAATTGAATGCCTTAATATGGAGACCCAACAGGCCTATCAATTAGAGGCAAGCCAGGCAAAATTTGCGAATCTTCATATAGCGCCTGCTGTAGTGAACCCTGCTGATTTATTGGGTGCCATTGTGCCATTTAATGCTGCAGATGGAAAGCCAGGACAGGCGTATTTTATTCCAGCTAAAAAGAAATCAGATAAGTGGTTGATTGTGATCCAGGAATGGTGGGGACTGAACGACAATATCAAAATGGAAGCAGACCAATATTTCAAAGACTTAGGGGATGTGAACGTGATGGCGGTAGATATGTATGATGGAAAAGTGGCTGCTACACCAGATAGCGCTATGAAATTAATGCGTGGAGCAGATATGAACCGAATGGTGGCTTTGATTCAAGGTGCTGTAAAGCATGCTGGATCAAAAGCATCTATCTATAGTGTGGGTTGGTGCTTTGGAGGGATGTGGAGTTTACAAACTGCCATCATTGCTGGACCTCAAGCAAAAGGATCTGTGATGTATTATGGTCGTCCTGAAGCCAATATGGATAAATTAAAATCTATTCAATGTGATATCATTGGCTTCTTTGGAAATTTAGATCAATCTCCTTCACCTGCAATGGTGAATACTTTTGAAGCGAATATGAAATTAGCTGGTAAAAATTTAACTGCTTATAAATATGAAGCTGGTCATGGATTTGCGAATCCTAGTAATCCTTCTTATAATGCAGCAGCTAAAACAGATTCTTATAGTAAAGCAATTGCTTTCTTGAAAGCGCATTAATTTTACTTTCTATAAAGAGAAAATACATCTATTCCTTGGCTCTCTAAAAACGATCGCTACGGAATAGTATATTTTCTCTTTTGTTTATAAAAAGGAGACTTAGTAACTCTTAGAGGGAAGCAAATAATTTTTTACATAGTCAGCAACTCCTTCCTCTAGCGTTGAAAAAGGCTTGTCGTATCCTGCAGCGCGCAGTTTAGTCATATTTGGTTCTGTAAAGTATTGATATTTATCGCGGATATCTTCGGGCATATCTACAAATTCAATATTGGGTGTAAGCCCTTGTGCTATAAATGTATTGGCAGCTAAATCATAGAAGGATCTTGCTTTTCCGGTGCCTAAATTATACAATCCATTTTTAGAACTACTCCATTCATTGGATAACATGGCTTGCATCATCCAATCTATGACTGCTACTAAATCTTTTACATAAATAAAATCACGCAATTGTTCTCCGTCTTTAAAATCGGGACGATGGCTTTTAAATAACTTGACTACGCCTGCTGATTTAATTTGATTGAATGCATGAAAAATAACACTTGCCATACGTCCTTTATGCGCTTCGTTTGGACCATATACATTAAAGAATTTCAAGCCTGTCCATAAAGGCGGATGTTCAGTTTGAGCAATGGCCCATTTATCAAATTCATTTTTACTAACGCCATATGGATTAAGTGGCACTAATTGATCTAAAATAGTATGGCTATCCTCATAACCATGTTCTCCACTACCATAAGTGGCAACAGAAGATGCATAAATGAATGGAATTTGTTTTGCAGTCGCATATTGCCAAAGCGATTTTGAATATTCCAGATTTAACTCCTCGTGAATGGCATAATTAAATTCAGTGGTATCGGTTCTTGCACCTAAATGAATAATGATATCAATCTCATATTCATCATTCAATAATTTGTCTAAAAAAGCCTGACGCTCTATGACCTTTGTATATTGTTTTAACTCCCAGTTTTTTCTTTTTTCCTCCACGCCAAAATCATCTACTAATAATAAATCAGTCAACCCCTTTTCATTTAACAATTGCACCATCACAGAGCCAATAAAGCCTGCTGTTCCGGTTACAACAATGGTAGGTTGCTTGGTCATTGAATTAAGAAGTTAATTTATTTTCAATAGCAGTATCATAACTGTTTTTCCAGCTAGCAATTGTTCCCCAATTTTCTCCATCTACCGTGATTGAACCATCTGTTACTTTACCCATCACCGTAAAATCAATATCCAATTGCTTAGCAGCCGCTTCAATACTTGCCAATTGTGCACTTGTACAAGAAACTACCACTCTAGATTGCGCTTCACCCATCCAGTAAGCATCTTTTCTTAAACTACTAGCATTAGCATTGACTTCAAAACCTTTGTTGTTATAAAATGCAGACTCTAATAATGTAATAATTAATCCACCCTCACTAATATCATGTGCGCTTAAAATTGAATGGTCTTTAATGAGTGAAGCCACTAATTGTTGTAAAGCAAATTCTTCTTCTAAATCAAAATATGGTGCTTGAGAAAAAGCAACGCCTTTTAACTTATTCAAATATTCAGAGGATCCAATATCGTTTCTTTGTTTACCTAATAAAACAATGTTATCGCCATTGTTTTTAAAATCCAAGGTCATTCTGTTTTTCATATCTTCTACAATACCTACCATGCCAATAGTGGGTGTTGGGAAAACAGGACCATCTGGGTTTTGATTATAGAAACTTACATTACCCCCTGTTACAGGCGTATTGAATTTTCTACAAGCTGCACCCATTCCTTCTACCGATTTTACAAACTGATAATACACTTCTGGATCATAAGGATTACCAAAGTTTAAACAGTTGGTCACTCCAATGGGCTCACCACCAGAACAAACAATATTTCTAGCAGCTTCCGCCACTGCGATCATCGCACCCACTTCAGGATTTGCATAAACATATTTACTATTACAATCTACTGTCATCGCTAATGCTTTGCCCGTTCCTTTTGCAATTACTACTGATGCATCACTTGGTGCATTGGTAGAAGTATTTGCAGCACCCACCATGCTATCGTATTGTGTATATATCCAACGCTTAGATGCAATGTTTGGAATTTGCACTAATTGCTTTACAGAATCTTGTAAGTTCGTAGTGTCTGCCACTGAACTCATATCAAATGCATTCACTTTATCTAAGTAAGTAGGTGCTTTATATTCACGCGTGTATTGCGGAGCGCCGCCACCTAATACTAATTCATAGGCAGGCAGTGATGCTTCTAATACACCGTTCATATAAAAATCTAATAAGCCATCATCGGTGACTTCACCAATATTAGAACAAGACAAATCCCATTTTTCAAAGACTGCTAATACTTGCGCTTCTTTACCTTTCTCCACCACCATCAACATTCTTTCTTGGCTCTCACTTAATAATAATTCCCAAGCCTTCATGTTTTGTTGACGCGTAGGCACTTTATCTAAATCAATGCGCATACCTACTTCTCCTTTCGCACTCATCTCTGCAGTAGAACAAATAATGCCTGCAGCACCCATATCTTGCATACCCACTACACCACCAGTTTCTATTACTTCTAAACAAGCTTCTAATAATTTTTTCTCTTGGAAAGGATCTCCTACTTGAACTGCTGGTAATTCTTCTACGCTATCCGCTGTAATTTCTGCAGATGCAAAACTTGCACCACCAATGCCATCTTTACCAGTGGCACTTCCTACAAAAAATACAGGATTGCCTTTACCTAATGCAATCGCACTCACAGTTTTTCCTGCTTTTACAATACCCACACTCATCGCATTCACTAAAGGATTGGTATGATAACACTCTTCAAAATACAATTCACCTCCCACTGTTGGCACACCAAAACAGTTTCCATAATGTCCAATACCATGCACTACACCTGCTAATAAACGTTGTGTTTTTTTATCTTCTAATTTTCCAAAACGTAAACTATTCAATGATGCAATTGGACGCGCGCCCATTGTAAAAATATCTCTTTGAATTCCACCTACTCCTGTAGCAGCACCCTGAAAAGGCTCCAATGCACTAGGGTGGTTATGTGATTCTATTTTAAATACGACACCGTAATCATTTCCAATATCCATTAAGCCCGCATTTTCTTCACCAGCAGCCACCAACATTCTTCCCCCATCGCGAGGTAAAGTTTTCAACCACTTGATTGAATTTTTATAACTACAATGTTCAGACCACATGCCACTAAAAGCACATAGTTCTGTGAAATTCGGGGTACGTCCTAGTTTTTCTTTTATGAGTTCAAACTCTTGTTCTGTAAGTCTTAATTGTTGGGCTGTTTTGACAGTAATTTCCATGTGATTGGCTTATGCTTGAATTGATTTGGCGAAGGTACAAAACGACAGACTTAACCCACCATGGATTTACCAACATTCAAAAGCTTTGTTGTTAGTAGTTGAAAAACAAATCCATATGATTATCAATAGTTTATAAAATCTTATCATATAAATAATATTATTAATATTTATATTTTATGCACATTGTTGCACTTTTTAAATAAAGTTTGTCGTAAAATAGAACAAAAGAGGATATCTTTGGTCTAATTATTTATATTTTAAATTAATAATATATGTCATTAAGAACCGACGCAGTCAACCATGTTAGTCATTTTAAACCTACATCACCAGATATCAAGAGTGCTAAAATCACTGGCGTATTTGGAGAAAGTGTATTCACCACTAAAACAGCAAGAGAATACTTAAGTGACGAAGCTTACAAGAGTTTAATCACAAGTATCAAGGGTGGTAAAAAAATTGATCGCACTGTGGCAGGTCAAATTGCTTCTGGTATGCGTGCTTGGGCAGAGAGCAGAGGTGTAACACACTTTACACACTGGTTCCAACCTTTAACAGGTGCGACTGCAGAAAAGCATGACTCCTTCTTTACTTTAAAAGGAGATGGCACAGCAATCGAAGAATTTGATGGCGCTACTTTAATACAACAAGAACCAGATGCCTCTTCTTTCCCGAATGGTGGATTGAGAGCCACATTTGAAGCAAGAGGCTATACTGCATGGGATCCATCTTCTCCCCCATTCATCATTGAAATTGGTAATGGAAAAACTTTATGTATTCCTACTATTTTCATCGCATACACGGGTGAATCCTTAGACTACAAAGCACCATTGATGAAAGCAGTGGATGCAGTGAATAAAGCTTCTGTGACTGTTTGTAACTATTTTGACAAGAACGTAAACAAAGTCATCCCTACATTAGGATGGGAGCAAGAATATTTTGTGATTGACGAAGCCTTGGTGAATGCAAGACCAGATTTATTACAATGCGGAAGAACCGTTTTTGGTTTCACACCTGCAAAAGGCCAACAATTAGAAGACCATTATTTTGGATCTATTCCAGAAAGAGTGTACGCGTTCATGCGTGATTTTGAAAATGAATCATACAAATTAGGTATTCCTTTAAGAACAAGACATAATGAAGTAGCACCAGCTCAGTTTGAGTGTGCACCTATTTTTGAAGAAGTGAATATTGCAGTAGATCATAATATCCTATTGATGGACGTCATGACACGCGTTGCAAAGAGACATCGTTTAGTGGTATTGTTACATGAGAAACCATTTGCAGGCATCAATGGTAGCGGTAAACACAATAACTGGAGTTTAGCAACAGATACTGGCATTAATTTATTGGCACCAGGTAAAACACCTAAGACCAATTTAATGTTCTTGACTTTCTTTGTAAACACCATTAAAGCAGTACATGATTATGCAGATATCTTAAGAGCATCTATCGCTTCTGCATCCAACGATTTCCGTTTGGGCGCGAACGAAGCACCTCCAGCAATCATCTCTGTATTCATTGGAGAATATTTAACTAAAGTATTGAACGATGTGGAAACACGCGTTGGTAATAAGTTTGACGAGCAAGACGAAGCCATCTTGAAATTAGATTTACACAGAAGTATTCCTGAATTGATGATCGATAACACCGACAGAAACAGAACTTCTCCTTTTGCCTTTACTGGTAACAAGTTTGAATTCCGTGCGGTGGGATCTACTGCTAACTGTGGACATCCAATGACTGTATTGAATACCATTATTGCGGATACCTTAAATAAATTTGCTGCCGAAGTAGATGCGTTAATTGCAAAAGGTGAGAAGAAAGAAATTGCGATCATGCAAGTGATTCAAAAATACATTGTATCAAGTAAGAAGATTTTATTTGAAGGCGATGGTTATAGCGAAGCATGGCATAAAGAAGCAGAAAAAAGAGGCTTACCTAATTTAAAAACAACGCCTGTAGCTTTAGATGCGATGGTGACGGATAAGTCCAAGCAATTATTCAAAGACAATGGCATCTACACACATGGTGAATTAGAAGCAAGACATGAAATTGAATTAGAGAAGTACATCAAGAAAGTACAGATTGAAGCACGTTTGATGGGTGATTTAGCAACCAACCATATCATTCCTGCATCTATCAAATACCAAAATGTTTTATTACAAAATGTAAGCTTACTACGTGAAGCTTCTTTACCTGAAAACTTATACAAAGGACAAATGACTTTGTTAAAAGAAGTAAGTACGCATATTCAAGAAGTATATGATAATGTACATGAAATGGTAGAAGCAAGAAAAGTAGCAAATAATATTGATGACACAAGAGCAAAAGCAATTGCTTACGAAGCCAATGTAAAAGCTAAATACTTTGATAAAATTCGTTACCACGTAGACAAATTAGAAGAATTAGTGGATGATGAATTATGGACCTTACCAAAATATAGAGAATTGTTGTTCTTGAGATAATTGAGAAAGTAAATATCAAGGATGATCCCCAAAGGTGAACCCCCAACTAAAATGCCCCGAGTGATCGGGGCATTTTTTATAAAAGACATTATTGTAACATAATTCTAAATAAAAGCTCGCTCAAAATTGTATTTTAAATTACTTCATCTTAAACGACTCAAGAAATTTCGTTGTAAAGTTTCCTTTTCTAAAATCTTCGTTCTGCATTAATTGCAAGTGGAATGGAATAGTTGTTTTCACACCCTCAATTACATATTCACTCAATGCACGATACATGGTATTGATGGCTTCCTCACGTGTTTGTGCCACTGTGATTAATTTGCCAATCATTGAATCATAATAAGGCGGAATCACATAACCTGCATATACATGGCTATCTACACGAACCCCATGTCCGCCTGGTGTATGGAGTACAGTGATCTTTCCTGGTGATGGTCTAAAATCATTGTATGGATCTTCGGCATTGATACGACATTCAATGGCGTGTAATTGTGGTTCGTAATTTTTGCCAGAAATTTTTTCGCCTGCAGCAATTTTAATTTGCTCCTTGATTAAATCATAGCTCACTACTTCCTCTGTCACGCAATGTTCTACTTGAATACGTGTATTCATTTCCATGAAATAAAAATTACGATGCTTATCTACTAAAAATTCGATGGTACCTACACTTTCATAATTAATAGCAGAAGCTGCTTTGATCGCTGCTTCTCCCATTCTTTGACGAAGTTCTGGTGTCATAAATGGAGAAGGAGATTCCTCTACTAATTTTTGATGTCTTCTTTGAATAGAACAATCACGCTCACTCAAATGACAAACATTTCCAAATTGATCCCCCGCTACTTGAATCTCGATATGTCTTGGTTCTTCCACAAATTTCTCCATGTACAAACCATCATTTTTAAAACTTGCAGCAGCTTCCATCTTCGCATCATTGAATGCTTTTTCAATCTCTGACTCATTCCAAACCACACGCATTCCTTTTCCACCACCACCAGCTGTTGCTTTGATGATGACTGGATACACTATTTCTTTTGCTAATTTCTTAGCAGCATCAATACTTTCTAATAAACCTTCTCCCCCTGGTACAACAGGCACACCCGCTTTAATCATCGTTTCTTTTGCAGTGATCTTATCGCCCATTTTATTAATCATCTCTGGGGTAGGTCCAATAAATTTAATGCCGTGGTCTGCACAGATTTGCGCAAACTTGGCATTCTCTGCAAGGAAACCATAACCAGGATGCACTGCATCCGCATTGGTGATTTCACAAGCAGCCATGATATGTGGGATATTCAAATAAGATTCTTGGCTCTTTGGACCACCAATACAAACAGCTTCATCAGCAAATTTTACATGCAAGCTATCTTTATCTGCTGTCGAGTAAACTGCAACCGTTTTGATACCCATCTCTCTACAGGTTCTAATGATACGCAAAGCAATCTCGCCTCGGTTGGCAATCAATATTTTTTTAAACATCTTTTAAATTTAAGTTAAACAGGTTGGGGATGACTGAGTGCAGGACCTTATGCAGGTTGTACTAAAAACAATGATTGATCAAACTCTACTGGGCTTGCATCTTCAACCAAAATTTTCACAATCGTTCCTTTTACTTCTGATTCAATCTCATTGAATAACTTCATTGCTTCAATGATACAAACCACTTTACCAGCGCTTACTTCAGTACCCTCTTCTGCCAATAATGGCTTATCAGGAGAAGCTCTTCTGTAGAAAGTACCAATCATTGGACTCTTAATAGTGATTAAATTGTCTGCAGCTGGGGCAGCAGCAGGAGCAGATGCCACTGGTGCGGCGGCAGATGGAGCAGCTGCATAGACTGTTTGAGCAGGTGCAGATGTCACTGTGATTTTATCTTCCTTTTGCTTAATGGTTACTTTGCCATCTTTATCTTCGATGCTGATTTCTCCGATATTGCTTTTGTTGACTACCTTAATTAAATCGTGAATTTGCTTTAAGTCCATATTTGGTTAATTTGGACAAAAATGGGCTTTTTTTGCCAAAAAGCACAAAAAAAGGGCCATTTTTTATTAAAAACGGCCCTTTTTTAAGGAATTTAT
>CAXNMZ010000066.1:0-9806 GCA_964203125.1 Chitinophagales bacterium
TACCAAGTAAGAACGACGAACAACAATTGCCAAGCTTTATCAATTCCAATTAAAATTGTTGTTAATCCATTGCCACTTGCACCAAATATCCGTGACACATTTTATTGTAATAATTTAAAAGTGGACACCCTTAAGGCCTCAGCATTGACAAATCATAGTTTAATTTGGTATACTTCTGATTCTATTGGAAGAGTAGGTACTAGTATTCCGATATTACCGAATACAAACAATATTGGTGTTATTAATTATTTTGTTAGTCAAACCAATAATTTGACAAAATGTGAAAGCCCACTTGCTAAGTATAATATAACAATTAATCCAATACCTATTAGCCCAGTTGTAAGAGATAGTAGTTATTGTCAATTCAATACGAATGCAAAATTGCCAGCTTCAAATATTACGGGTCACGAATTATTATGGTATGGCACGAATGCAACTGGAGGTACCGCAACTAAAACAACATTATTAGTTGCTACAGTTGATACAACTACAAAAAATTATTTTGTTAGTCAGGTGAATACTTCAACCGGTTGTGAAAGTCCTAGAGTAAGGTTAATTGCCAAAATAACACCCGCTCCTGCCATACCAACTATAAAGGATTTATCTTATTGTTTTAATAGTCCTACTGATACTTTAAAAGCAACTGCAATAGATGGAAACGCTTTAAATTGGTACGATAAAGAATTTTTTAGTGTTAAATTAAATACGGCACCAATTCCTAATTCATTAAAAATTGGACAAGAAAATTATTATGTGAGCCAGACATCCAATACGACTAACTGCGAAAGTTTAAGAGGTAAGCTGAGTGTAACCATCAATCCTTTGCCAGTTAAACCTGTCATAAAAGATACTTTTTATTGTCAAAATACAGTGATATCAGACTCACTCAAACCAGTTTTATTAAATGCGCATACTGCCATTTGGTATCAAGCAGATACTTTAGGAGCTCTTGCTAGTACTACTGGCCCTAAAATACAATCCAATGTTATAGGCTTTAAAAACTTTTTTGTAAGTCAAAAAAATAATTTAACGGGTTGCGAAGGAGATAAATCAAAATTGACAGTTGAAATTAGATCTAATCCAACCACTCCAACTTTATTTAGGGACACTTTAAATTTCCTAGTCTCTAATTATACCTCAAATAATATTTGGTATAAAGACGGTGCTTTGTTGCCAGACACTGGGCAAAAATTAAAGCCAAATGTATCAGGATCCTTTACACTTAAAACAAATCAATTTGGTTGTAGTAGTCCTGTGAGTGCACCCTATTATTATTTTGTAACTAGCATTTTTGATTTAGGAAATAATGAGTTTATTAAGCTTGCTCCAAATCCATTTGTTTATAAAATTAGTTTAGATTTTTTCCTGAAAAAATATAATAAATTAAATATTGAAGTGTATAATTTGAGTTCAGGTATAAAAATTGATGCTAGAATTAATGTAGAATCTGGTACACCTTTGCAATTTAATAATTTACAAGCTGGAACATATTTATTCCGAGTTAGTTCATTTGATAATAAAATTGTAAAACAATTCAAGTTTTTGAAACTTTAATTAAACTACTTTTAATTGATAATGGCAGTCTTGAGAAAGACTGCCATTTTTTTATCCAAGACTGACGTCTTTTATATACAAGCCTTTTCTGCGTATAAATACGCTAATTATACATCTTATATAATTCAATATTGCAGGACTGTTGATTTCTGCAAATATTTAATTTGCTAAAGGTAGTAAAATTACTACCTTTATATTCAGGATAAAAATCACAGCAATGTGTATTATGAAATCCAGTGAATTACATCGGCTTATAAAAAGAAGTGGATGGAAACATCTTAAAACCGAAGGCAGTCATTATATCTATGAAAAAGATGGATTTAAATATCCTGTTCCATATCATGGGTCCAAAGAAGTAGGTTGGGGATTATTAAATAAGATCATTAAAGTAATGAATTTAAAAGGCTAAGTATGAATACAATTAAAGTGGTGATTGAAAAAACAAAAGACCATTACTCGGCATATGCAGAAAATATCGATGGGATATTTGGTGCTGGCGAGACTGTTGCGGAAGCGAAGGAATCTATTTTAAGTGCTATTAAATTATTTAAAAAATACAATAAAAATAATCTTCCAAAAAAACTCCAAGGCGAATATAAAATCAAATACAGATTTGATACCCAAAGTTTATTAAATTATTATAAGGGCGTTTTTACCAATGCATCTTTTGAAAGAATTACTGGCATCAAGCAAAAACAAATTCAACATTATGCTTCTGGCTTGAAAAAACCAAGAGCTGCTCAAAAGCATAAAATTCAACTTTCATTACACAAGCTAGCAGAAGAGTTAATGGAGGTTGAATTGTAGGTCTTTTAAATCCAAGACTGCCGTCTTTTAAATCCAAGACTGCGTCTTTTTAAATCCAAGACTGCCAGTACTCGCTTCGCTCGCACTGTCTTCTTCCGTATTGAACTTACTCAAACCCTCCGCAACAACCTTCGGTCGTTGCTGGTTTTATTTCTGCTCATCCGCTCATTCAAGCAAGCTTGACTCGCGTCTTCGCAAAAATAAAACCCCCAACACTTCGTGTTGAGGGTTTGTGGTCTCGCCAAGAATCGAACTTGGATCTAGTGTTTAGGAAACACCTAATCCCCGTTTTATTCATAACTAATTGATTTACAAGATATTAATAACACAAAATGTGTAGTAAGTGTGTAGATAAATGGGGTTTTGCAGCACACGGTGCAGCACACTTTGAATACCTTATAAAAGGAATATTTCAAAAAACTGAACAAGTTATGACTAGCTAATTTATTTAATTTATATTTTATACTGAAGTTTCAAGATATTACATTATAAATTGGTATTAAAAAAGAAACTGCAAAGGTTTTAATACATAATTGCCAATACCTTAATTTAAATTTCTACTAAATAGTTGATATTTAAATATTTTTTAATATTAAATAAATACAATAAATTTACTTATAAGGTATTAATTTATATATGTACCGAAATTCATAATACGAATATATTAAAAATTATAAAATAAACTATTTTACACCTTTTGTACAAACATTATGAAATACCTATACTACAAATTTTTTTTTAAGATTTTAACTACTTTTTTACTTTTAATTATTTTAAATAGTTGTAGTAAAAGTACAGAATCAAAGTCGCCTTCAACTCCTGTACCAATCGGTTCCTCCCCTTCATTAGGCCCTACAATTAATGTTGATTTACTTGGATCAACATCTGCAGTTAGCGGCGGCGAAGTTCTTGGATATGATCATCCCGTAACTGCAAGTGGCGTTTGTTGGAGTACATCTGCTCTGCCAACTATTAAAGATAATTTAACTAATGATCCTGTTAAAACATCAACAGGTGTTGGAAAATTTTATAGTCAATTGACAAATTTAAAACCCAGCACTACTTATTATCTAAGATCTTACGCTACAAATATTATTGGTACTTCATATGGTAATCAAATCACCTTTACAACTTTAGCAACTGGTCAAACTTTTGTGGGGGATAAAAATTATGGTGGAGTAGTATTTTATATTTTAGTTAAAGGAGATCCTGGTTATGATGCAAACAAACAACATGGTTTTGTAGCACCAACTGACGATCAAAGCACAGGTATTACTTGGGGAGTAAAAGGGACTAATACAAGTTTAATTACGACAGGGGCACTACTAGGTGATGGGGTATCAAATACAAATAAAATAATAAAAGTCTACGGGGTAGTAAATAATAGTTATGCTGCTGGAATTGCAAAGTCTTATAAGGGTGGGGGATTTGATGATTGGCATTTACCAAGTTTTGATGAGCTAAAAAAATTACATACAAATAGATATTATGTAAGAAGTAACTGGAGTGGTGAATATTGGAGTTCTACTGAATCAAATTCGGGTCAAGCTTATTTTCTTGTTCTAGACAATGGGCTTAGTCTAACATATGTTTCAACATCAAAAGTTAACACAAATAAACTTGTTTGTGCAATTAGGGCGTTTTAATTAAAGAATTACGCTTTGATAATTATTTTTAAGTTTTTATTTTGTTGGAGATAGTTAAACTCAAGTAGATAAAGTCGCTTTTTTTAAAATCATTAGAAGGAGGTGATTTAAATTAAATTATTGAATATATAATTATTCATAACTAAATGCTTGCTAGTCAAGTCTGAAACTTTCTCGAAAGCCCTATTAAAACTTATACCCCTCCTCAGAGCAAGGGGTTTTAATGTCAAATACATGACAGGTAAAGTTGAATTGATCAATCTGCTACACACTTTACAAAAATCCAATCGGGTATGAAATGTGATAAAAACAAAAACCCTTGTTATACAAGGGTTTTAAAAGACTAGTGGTCTCGCCAAGAATCGAACTTGGATCTAGTGTTTAGGAAACACCTATTCTATCCATTGAACTACGGGACCATCGAATCACGAGGATCCGAGGCTTAAACAGGTCATAATGACCAATTAAGGAGGGCAAAAATAACTATTCTTTTTTAAGCACCCATACTTTATCCCTGCGGCTCATTTTTATGCTATAATTTGGTATCTTCACAGCTCAAATCGACATCATTATGGGCTTTTACAATATCATTATCAAGTTTCGTTTTTGGTTGAGCTTAATCGCCATTTTCGGCGCGGGTACACTTCAGTTAACCGATCTGGCTAATTTTTGGCCTGTTTTCCCATTGTATATGCTTGGTGTGATTGGCCTATTGAGTCATATTTTTATTGGTCCATTGCGTTTGGTTCAGGCGCCGATGGAAGCGGGTAATATCGAAGAAGTAGAACGCATCTTAGCAACCATCTGGTTCCCTAATTTATTGTACACGCCTGTAAGAAGCACTTACTATACTATTAAGGGTAATATCGCTATGGCAAAACAAGATTTTGACACGGCCGAGAAGCACCTTAAAATGAGTAGTAGCCTTGGCTCGGCAATGCCAGAAGCAGAGGGCGCCAATAAATTACAATTAGGGATGATGTCGATGCAAAAAGGGGATACCAAGCAAGGTGAAGCCTATATCCGTGCTGCTATTCGTGCGGGCATTCCTGATAAAGAATCCGAAGCAGTTGCTTATTTAAGTATGTGTCAAATTTTCATGAATAAGCGTGAGTTCCGTGCTGCTAAAGATTTCTTCCGCAAAGCAAAAGCTTGCAAACCTTCTACTAAACAAGTCTTGGATCAAATCAAAGAAATTGAGAAATACATTTCTCGTATGCCTGGATAATGCATAGTCGTTAAACTTTTTTAATTGTATATTTTTTAATTGTATATTTTAAATTTTACATACTTGAAATATGTAATTCATTTCATCATTTTGTTTCCATAGTTAAAAGGTATTCCCGTAATTTCGGCCAAATTTTTTTGATGCGTAATCTCCCCCTTGCTGCCTTTGCTTTGCTTTTGTTTTTTTGTTCAAATAATTTATTTGCACAAGCTACTAGCAATGCAACCGAATCCAATTCAGTCAATAGTATTATAAAGTATAACAACAATGGTAAATTAAATTACAGTTACCATGCTCTTACGAATAAAAATTTTAGTGTTGATATAATTTTCAAAAACGATCAATTCATTTACAAGCAAGAGATTGATACATTACAAATTCATTCTGCAGAAGCTTTTACATTGCTAAAACAAGATCTGCAAAATGCTCTGTCTGCTTTGCAAAATGCAAATAGCAATTTTAAAATTGAACGTTCTAATTATTTTCTTTCTTGTAATGACACGGGCGTGTCTGGATTATTTGTTGTCTTAACAAACAAAGCTGGTACTATCAATACAGCCAATACGAAATTTCAAATCAAAGTTTTATTAGAATGGTTGAACACAATTGAGTTCGGAAAAAGCTAATCAGATTAATATCTTAATAAAAAAAAGGTCTCGAAAATTCGGGGCCTTTTTTATGCACATTAGTTTTTTTTCGAACGTATAATTTATTTAAGTAGTTGAATTAAAGCACCTTAAATTGTTTATTCATATGAAAAACGCTTTTATTTTAAATAAACCTATAAGTTGATTTTATGAATTTTATTCCTATCTTTACAAAGTCAAGTTCCTGTGATTTGTGGTCTGTTTGTTATCGGGAGGACGAAATTGATGGAGTACAGCGTGACATTTACTCCATATTAATGGACGAGCATTGGACAGACATGAAATATTTGATTGACTTTATTAAAAAAGAGAAAGAGTCTATCGGATTTGACAATCAGTACTGGGAAGGTTTTAGTATATCTGATATGATTGAAAAAATTCAGGTTGAAATAGCTAGCCTGGATAATGAATTATATTATGCTGATTTAATGAAAGAAAAAACAACTCTTAGAAGTTTAGACAGAATATTTATAAAGCTGCATCAAAATATTTATTCTTTAAACACATTTAATGAGTCACATCGAAAAGCTAGACCAAATTTTAAAAACTCAATTATCAGATTCTATGGAATAGAATTAAATGATGGAACAATTATTATAACTGGAGGGATACTAAAATTAAAGCTTAAAATGATTGGACTGAATTTTGATCAAGAGATAAATAAATTAAAACGGGTTCAATCATTTTTAAAAACCCAAGGTATTATTGATAGATCTGGTTTAATAGATTAAAATATTAGATATGAAAACACAAAGTAATTATTTACAAAACGCTCAATTTAGAATTGAAAATAGAAAGTGGTTAAATTATTCAAGTAATATAGCCCTAAGAATTATTGCTGCCCTTGAACAGCAAGCACATATGACTCAGAAAGCTTTAGCAGAAAAACTTGAAGTAAGTCCTCAGTATATCAATAAAATATTAAAGGGTCAAGAGAATCTTTCATTAGCTACAATTGCTAAGCTTTCAGAAGTATTAAATATAGAATTGATAAGTTTCCCTACTTATTTATTTGACGAGCCTATTGAATCAAAAATGGCTCAATCATTGGTATTAAAAAAATCAAAACTGAAGTAAAGCTTTTTTATTTATTTCATTTCAACAATTGCTCTATGGTTGGTGCAAAATGTTGATGTTCTAATACATGTATTTTTTCAGCAACTGTTGCTGGTGTATCTGTTGCATCGATGCTACATTTTTTTTGAAGAATGATATCGCCTTCATCATAATGTGCATCCACCCAATGAATGGTAATGCCTGTTTCTTTTTCGCCTGCTGCCACCACGGCTTCGTGCACGCGTGATCCATACATGCCCTTGCCGCCATAATTAGGTAGTAGCGCAGGATGAATATTTACAATGCCTCGTGGGTAAGCGTTCACCAAGACCGCTGGTACTTTCCATAAAAAGCCAGCCAATACAATAAAATGGATGTCGGCATTGTGTAGGCTTTCTACATAGCCGGTGGATGTAAACTCAGCTTTATTGATCATTAGGGTTGGAATTCCCTTTGATTTTGCGATATCCAAGACACCTGCGCCTGGCACATTGCATACAATCAAGGAGATTTTGATGCTGGTGGACTTATTTTCAAAGTATTCGATGATCTTTTTAGCATTGGATCCAGCCCCGGAAGCAAAAATCGCCACATGAATCGGACTCGTCGGCGCAGCCGATCCCATCGTGGCTCCAATAGTTGAAGAACCTCCGCTCAATCTGCCCCACATCCTACCCAAATAACCCTTAAAAAAGGAAAACTGTCCAGTTAGAAAACTCACGAAAATCACCGAAAAAGGCCATAAAATGGTCAATAATAGGGGATAAACGAGCCAATATGCTGCATTTTTCTCCAAAAACACCAAATTTAGGATTTGCTTATTTAGGTACCCGCTCAAGCTTCCGCCCAAGGCAAATGTGGTCATGATTAACCAAAATTGCACCGGGCCAACCCCCCATTTTTGCTGTAATTTATTAATACTTTTCATAATGTGTTCTCTAATATCTGTGAAAATCGGCCCTCTAAAGCCCTCTATCCTCTTCAAGCCTCAAAAACCCTCCCTCAAATCCCAAAATCTCCTCAGAATCCGCCGCCCAAAGGTCCTCTTTTTTTCGAATTTCCTCCACAAGATTTTATAAAATTTATAGCCATTCGTTGGATGCTTACAAATTTATGACATTCGTCACTTAAAATCCTCCCAGCCATTTGAAAATCAATTAGTAGAAAGAAAAAAAAACTTGCAATAAACAAGCTTTTTAATGCGTTTCTTAGTTAATTTTGCGTCCGTTAAAGGATATTTTTCCACACTTGACACTGTTCGTGTATATGACAACTTTAAGAAACCTAGCTAAGATCGTTACGATCTTCTTATTTATCACCTTTAGTGCTGCTATAGGTAATCAACTAAATGCTCAAGACGGTAAAGCACTTTTCTCTGCGAATTGCGCCTCATGTCACGCAGTAAATAAAAAGCTAACTGGTCCTGCTTTAGCTGGCGTGGAAGATCGTTGGCCTGATAAACAAAACTTGTATGCATGGATTAAAAACTCTGCAGCATTTTTGAAAACAGGTGACCCTTATGCTACCAACTTGTACAATGAGTACAATAAAGTGGCGATGAATAATTTTCCTGGTTTATCGGATGCCGACATTGATGCCATCTTAGCTTATATCAAAACTGTTCCTGCTCCAGGCGCAGCGCCAGCAGGCGGTGCAGCTGTAGGTGCTCCTGCTGAATCAGACAACGCTTTAGTGTTTGGAATTTTAAGTTTGATTTTAGCAGTGCTTGCAATTATTTTATTGCAAGTGAACAGCAACTTGAAAAAATTATCAGACGAAAAATTAGGAATGACGCCACAAGTGCCAGTGCCTTTTTATCGTAATAAAAGATACATCGCTTTCACAGCCATTTTGTTGTTTGTGTTAGGCGGTTATTATACAACTGTAGGTGCGATGAACTTAGGTCGCTCTAAAGATTATCAACCAGAACAACCAATTTACTATTCTCATAAAGTACACGCTGGTGTAAACCAAATTAACTGTCAATACTGTCATACTGGTACTTACCAAGGCAAGCAAGCAACTATACCAAGTGTGAATGTTTGTATGAACTGTCACACTGCTATCAACGAATACAAGGGCGAGCCTTTAGTAAGAGAGAATGGGGAGATTGTAGATGGTACTGCTGAGATTAAAAAATTATACAAATACGCTGGATTTACAGAAGGTCAACCTTGGGATGCCACTAAAGCGCAACCAATTGAGTGGATTCGTATCCACAACTTACCTGACCACGTTTACTTTAACCACGCGCAACACGTGAACGCTGGACAAGTGGCTTGTCAACAATGTCACGGAGAAATTCAAAACATGGGTGAAGTAAAACAATTCTCTGACTTAAGTATGGGATGGTGTGTAAACTGTCACAGAGAAACAAAAGTGCAATTTAAAGACAATGGTTTCTATAGCATCTATGAAAAGTTCCACGAAGATATTCGTACTGGAAAAATTGATAGCGCTAAAGGCATCACTGTAGAAAAAATTGGTGGTACAGAGTGTCAAAAATGTCACTACTAACCAAAAGATAAAAAAAAGAGACGCGTAATATTTTATATACATTACTATGGAGCAAAAAAAGCACTGGTCAAGTTTTGGAGAATTAAATAATTCTGAAGCTTACAACAAAGAGGTGAAAGATGAATACAATGAGGAACTTCCTTTTGTAGAAGACGAATCTGTTCTTGCAAAGAGCGGAAGTTTTTTACAAGCGAAAGCGCCTCGTCGTGATTTCTTAAAATATTTAGGATTCAGCACAGCTGCAGCAGCTGCGGCAGCGAGTTGTGAAATGCCGATTAAAAAAGCGATTCCTTTTGCGAACAAGCCAGAAGATATTGTACCAGGCATTGCAGATTATTATGCAACCACTTA
>CAXNMZ010000067.1:0-9784 GCA_964203125.1 Chitinophagales bacterium
TTTGGTTGGACTTTGTCCTGTTGGCATATGTGGATAGTTCACCCACATTAACTTGACTTTTGATAAATCTGATTTTTCTAAATTTTCAAAGTCAGGCGCCCAACTGTTTTCGGCAGTTAGCTCATAATAAAGCGGAGTGCCACCCGCTAATTTAACTGCACTTGTATAAGTAGGATAACCAGGATTAGGGATTAACACCTGATCTCCTTCATTTAAATAGGTCATGCAGATATGCATGATCCCTTCTTTACTTCCTAATAGAGGTAATATTTCTGTAGCAGGATTAATCCCTTCTACTTTAAAATATTTTTGATACCATGCGGCGATCGCTTCTCTTAATGCCGGAACGCCTTTGTATGATTGGTAAGCATGTTGGTTGTCTTTGCTTGCTTCTTCTTGCAAAGTTTTAACCACATCTGAATGAGGTGGCAAGTCTGGACTACCAATACCTAAATTGATAATTTGCTTGCCTGCTTTGTTGAGTTCGTCAACTTCGCGCAATTTGGTTGAAAAATAATATTCTCCAATCCCATCCAATCTTTTTGATACTGTCCAATTCATACTTATCCTTTTACAACTTTACCTTTTTTATACAATCCAAATACTTTGAACTGATTGGTCATCAATTTTAATTCTGCCAATAATTTATCCAATTGTTTTTTTTGCTCAAACTCAATGTCTGCATAAAAACCATATTTGAAAGTACTACCTGGTATAGGCATACTTTGTAACTTACTTAAGTTCGCCCCACCCTGCGCTATCTTAGCCAATACCTTGGACAAAATACCTTTTGAGTGGTCTGTTTGAAAATAGATGGATGCTTTGTCTGCATCGGCTATTTCCAATTTTTGTTTTGCAGGCACCATGATTAAAAAACGCGTGATATTGTTTTTTAAAGTATGGATATCTGGTGTGATCACATCCAAATCATATAATTGTGCAGCGAACTTACTTGCAATCGCTGCAGTATGTTTGCTTTTATGTTCACGCAAATGTTTTGCACTCAAAGCGGTATCTTCTGTCTCCACCAACTTCCAATCTTGGTTTTCCAAATAATCCAAACACTGAAGGATGGCCATCGGATGACTATGCACTTCTTTAATCTCATTCAATTTCACACCAGGATACACCAATAGGTTTTGACTGATCGATAAGTACACTTCCCCAATGACTTGTAATTTGCTCTTTTGTAACAAATTATAGTTTGGGAGGATGCTGCCTGCAATGGAGTTTTCAATCGCCATCACCCCACCATCGGATTGTTTCGCATCTTCACCAATTCGAACCACCTCTCTAAAAGTAGCACAAGGAATCACGTCTACATTTTTTCCAAAGAACTGCCTTGCAGCCACTTGGTGAAAACTACCCTCGTATCCTTGTATCGTTACTTTTTTATGCATCTTTTAAGCTGTTCTATTGCTTGATTCAGTTTGTTTAATAAAAAATCCCGGCCTTTTGAGCCGGGATGGTATATTTAGTTATTTCGTTTATGCTTTTACAAATACTACCCGGCTACTTTGGTTAAAGTAGAAATAAAAGAAAAAGTAAAACCAGTTGCCATTTGCTTTCATCGTGGGACAAAGATAGGCTAAAAGTCCCTAAAATAGGCTAAAACAACAAAGTTTTTTACATTTTACTAACAAGTATTCGTAAGAACAAAAAAGGCACTTTGTAAAACAAAGTGCCTTTTTGATTGATCTCCATAGAATGGAGGACAATAGTTCGATTTTGATCGACTACTACTTTGTAGCAGCAGAATCAACCGCAACAGCAGTTGTATCAACAGCAACAGCAGTTGTTGTATCAACAGTTGCAGCAGCAGAATCAGTTGTAGCTTCAGTAGAAGCACCACCACAAGCAGTTAAAGCAGCGATAGCGAAGATTGCGAATACTTTTTTCATTAGAATGAGTTTTAATGTTTAAATGATACTCTTAATACCCTAACTGAAAAAAGGTAACCTCATTTTTGTAAAAAAATTAAAATCAAGTCATTTTTACCCTAGTTGGGTTACTTTTGTACCCTAATCGTATTAATCTCTTGAAAGCTGAACTCAACGAACAAGCCCTCTTAAAGGGGTTAGCCCAAAATGACTCCAGAGCGGTGGAAGCCCTCTATAAAAGTCATTTTAGTATGATTCAGCACTTTGTTACCAATAACAATGGCTCTTTTGATGACGCAAGGGATATTTTTCAGGAAGCGATGATCACTTTGTACGAAAAAGTACAATTGGATAATTTCGGCCTCACCTGTCAAATTAAAACCTATCTATTCTCTATCTGTAAAAACCTTTGGTTAAAAAGGCTTCAACAAATGGGAAAATATAGTGCCCCGCTCAGTGCTCAAGAAGAAACGATCTCGGTGGAAGAAGACCTGGATCGATTTGAGAAAAAAGATGCTGCTTTTGCGATCATGGACCGCGCCTTAAACAGTCTTGGTGAACCATGTAAAAGTTTGTTAGAAGGATACTATTTAAATAAAAAAGGAATGCAGGAACTAGCCAGTCAGTTTGGATATACCAATGCAGACAATGCTAAGAACCAAAAATATAAATGTTTAATGCGCTTGAAGAAACTATTTTTTGCGCAATATAATATAGGAGAATAACAATATGGAAGACATTCAATTACAGGAAGCGATAGAACGCTATTTAACAGACGATATGTCTGTTGAAGAACGTACTCAATTTGAGGCTATCCGTAAAACTACGCCTGGGATTGATCAAATGGTGATTGAGCATGCGATGTTCTTAAGAGAAATGGAATTGTATGTCAATCGTACAAATTTCTCCGCATTAAATAAGCAAGTATTCAATCAATTATTGGATGCTGGTACATGGGCACCTGCTGCAGAACAATCTACCTCATTTAAAGTGATTCAACTTTGGAGTAAGTATAAGAAAGTCACTGCCATCGCAGCTTCTGTGGGCGGATTTATTGCGTTATTTACTTCTGCTATGGTGCTTTTCTTTTTCCCAAGTATCAATGGCAATCAGATTTTAGAATTAAGCAAGGCCGTAGAAAAAATTGAACAGAATCAAAAAGTTCAGGGCCATATATTAAATGAGGTGAAAACCAAGGTTCCAGAAAATTCAAAATTAATTAGCGGAGGCTCTGGCTTCTTAATCGATACCAAAGGCTTTGTCATTACCAATGCCCATGTCTTAAAAGGAGAAGGTGCCATTGTAGTGAATAGCTTAGGACAAGAATTTAAGGCAACCATTGTGTACAGTAATAAAAATTCAGATTTAGCTTTATTGAAAATAGAAGACGAAGACTACAAACAAGCGAAGGCATTGCCATTCACCATTCGTAAAAAATCAAGTGATCTAGGGGAAGATATTTTTACTTTAGGTTTCCCAAGAAATGACAATGATATTGTATACGGCAGAGGGTATTTAAGTGCTCAAACAGGATTCAATGGAGATAGCAATACCTATCAAATTCAGATTAGTGCCAACCCTGGTTATTCAGGTGCTCCAGTTTTCAATGACAAGAACGAATTGATTGGTATTATGAGCAGTCGTCAAAAACAAGCCGAAGGCGTTGCGTTTGCGATTAAGTCTGATAAACTATTTGATTTGGTTGACATACTAGAGGCGAACGAATTAACCAAAGACCTCAATGTAAAATTGAATAAACAAAAAGTGAAGGGATCTAAGAATCGTAAAGCGCAGATCAATAACTTTAAGAATTACATCTACAGTGTTCGTGCTTTTGACTAGAACAAGATTATTACAAGCAACTATAGAAGAAAGTAGTAATTAATTACTCCAAAGATTTGTAGGATACACTTTCGCATCCACCAAAGCATCGATACTCGCTTTTACTCCTGGCGCATCTTCTTTATAAGTTACACCAAACCATTTTGCATTGGTAGGAATCACTTTCACAGCCCCCAAGTTCAATGCCTTGAACCTTCCTGCTACAAAAGGAATATAAAATTCAGATTTTAAAGCCTGTCCTTCTCTTTCTAAAAAGAGGTTGAATTCAGATGCGCATAAATCAATAAAGCCCGGCGCAAAACACATAAAATTCATACTCACTCTTGTGTCTTCTTGAAGCGGGGTTTCAACACCCTCCTCTTCAAATACAATTCCATCTCCGTCTTTTCTGTAAATTTTTGTACGCTCATGGATCGCAGTTAAATAACCTGCTGTATCTAAATTACATACGCCCCTGCTTACTGTCCCATTCTCACTTAAGGTGTTCGAAAGTTCATAACCCAGTATACAATATTCTTTTTCAGAACATGCTGTTGTTAAAAAAGTATAGGCTTGAACAAATGCTTCTTGTCCATAATAATCGTCTGCATTGATTACAGCAAATGGTTCATTCACCACACCCTTTGTACATAATAATGCGTGTGCGGTTCCCCAAGGCTTGGTTCTTTCTTGTGGAATTGAAAAGCCTTCAGTGAATTGATCTAAAGACTGGTATACATATGCGATCTCAATCTTGCCTTTTAATTTTGGTTCCAACACAGCCTTAAATGCATCTGCAAAATCTGCTCTAATGATGAATACCACTTTACCAAAACCCGCTCTTATGGCATCGTAAATCGAATACTCCATAATCGTTTCTCCACTTGGACCGAATCCCTCGGTTTGTTTCATGCTGCCATATCTACTTGCCATCCCTGCTGCTAATATCACTAATGTCGGTGCACTCATTTTTCTTTATTTAATTGTAATTTCACAATCCATTAAGGTGGTCAAAATTAGTTGATTTATCTTAAATATAAAATTTTGCATATAAAGCCCAAAATACAATCCATCTTATCCTTTAGTCAATCCCAAAAAGTGGATCTATTAAGGCTGGACCTTTTGCATCCAATTGTTAGTGGCAATAAATTTTATAAACTACAATTTTATATTGCAGCAGCAATCGAAAATGGAGTTTCGAAGGTGGCTAGCTTTGGCGGACCTTATTCTAACCATATTGTTGCATTAGCTTATACTGCAAAGGAAGCAGGACTAAAAAGCATTGGCTATATCAGAACAAATGCCGATGAACCCATGACGCCTAGTTTAAAAGATGCGAAAGCCTATGGGATGGAATTGGTCTATTTAGGCAGGACGGATTTCCAATCTAAAAAAGCATCTATTTTACAATCAAGTGAAGCGATGACTGATTTTTATTTTATAGACGAAGGCGGTTATGGCACCATTGGTGCAAAAGGAGCTGCAACCATTTTAACAGAGCAGAATACGGTCCATTACGACTATATCATTTGTGCAGTAGGAACAGGCACCATGCTTGCTGGTTGTATCAATGCTGCAAGTCCCAATCAAAAAATCATCGGC
The DNA here is from genome assembly GCA_964203125.1 of Chitinophagales bacterium. GTDB lineage: Bacteria > Bacteroidota > Bacteroidia > Chitinophagales > Chitinophagaceae > Sediminibacterium. Next base: position 5,304 of record CAXNMZ010000067.1, read on the forward strand.
ATCCCTGTTTTAAAAAACGAAGGCAGTATTGAATCTGAAATCAACGCATTAATAGAAGATAAAAATCGAACCTATACTTTACTGCATCAATTTCATCAAGGTGGCTATGCCAAAACTAATCCTATGATGCTTGATTTTATGAACAGGCTTTGGGATACAGAAAAGATACCAACAGATATTGTGTACACCAGTAAATTGCTTTTTGGTGTGGAACAATTAATTCAAGAAAATTATTTTGAAAAAGATGCATCCATCTTAGTCATACATAGCGGGGGTTTGCAGGGAAATCGGTCTTTGCCAGCAGGTAGTTTGAAATTCTGTTAAACCAATTCGCAATTAAAGATAGCTTCGAAATGAAATTTTATTTTTTGCTTCACTTCTTCGTAATCTACCTTCCTTCCTAATTCTTTTTCCAAAGATGTCACCGTTTTTCCTTCTATACCACAGGGCACGATGAATTCAAAATGAGATAAATCTGTATTCACATTTAAAGCAAATCCATGCATCGTAATCCATCGGCTACACTTAATCCCCATGGCACAAATTTTTCTTGCCACAAAAGGATCCTGCGGGTCTAACCAGACACCTGTTTCTCCTGCACTTCTTTCGCCTTTCAATCCATATGCTGCAAGCACTTGAATAATCACTTCCTCTAAACTCCTTAAATACCAACCCAAGTCTGGCTTAAACTTATCTAAATCAATAATAGGATAACCCACCACTTGTTGTAAACCATGATAAGTGATATCGCCTCCTCTATTGATATGAAAATACTCAATACCCAATACTTTCAATTGTTCATCTGACACCAATACATTGGACCTGTTGCCATTTTTACCCAATGTAAAAACAGGTGGATGTTCTACCAATATAAAACGATGTTGGGTTGCCGCCTCATTTGCTTCCTTACCTGCTGTCCTGGCTTCCGTCTTAAGTGCCACAGCTGATTTTAATAGCTGTTCTTGGTAGTCCCAAGTTGGCTGGTAGGATTGAATGCCTAAATCTTCGAAAATTACTTGTTGGCGCATAGAACAAAGTTACAAACTATGCTGCAATAACTTACTTTTGCATCATGTCAACAGAAGAGAAAGCGAAGCTTTCGATGGTGAACCAAGATTCATTATCGGAGATCCAACAAAATGATGCACTTCAAATTGAAAACGAAGATGTATATGAGAAACTGACCTTTGTCGTAGATAAGGGACAAGAGCCTATGCGTATTGATAAGTGGGTTCAAATGAGAATTGTGGGATTAACGAGAAGCAAATTGCAAAACGGGATTGAAGGCGGATTTTTGACTGTGAATGGGAAAGTGATAAAAAGCAATTACCGTACCCGTCCGGGAGACGAAGTGGTTTATATGAGCTATGTCAACCCGGATTACACCGAATTGAAACCAGAGGAAATGGCCTTGGATATTGTGTATGAAGATGACGCCATTATGGTGATCAATAAACCATCCAATATGGTGGTGCATCCTGGTATTGGAAATTACTCAGGCACCTTACTCAATGGGGTAGCATTTCATTTATTGCAACAGAACCCAGATTTGAATGAGGAAGTACTGCCAAGATTTGGCTTGGTGCATCGTATAGATAAAAATACCACTGGCTTAATTGTACTTGCAAAAACACCCGAAGCTGCTAGTCATTTAGCAAAACAATTTTTCAACCATACGGTTGAACGAAAATATGTTGCCTTGGTTTGGGGGAATATGGAAGAAGACGAAGCCACAGTGAATGCCCACATCGCAAGGCATAAGACTTTTCGTAAAATGTTTGACGCCTACCCTGAGGGGGAAATTGGGAAGCATGCCATTACGCATTACAAAGTGATAGAGCGTTATAATTATACCACCCTTGTATCTTGTGTTTTGGAAACAGGTAGAACACATCAGATACGTGTGCACATGAAACATATTGGACACACTTTATTCAATGACCAAGAATACGGAGGAGATAGAATTTTAAAAGGGACTATTTATACCAAGTACAAACAATTTGTAGACAATTGTTTTGATGCTTGTCCTAGATGTGCATTACACGCAGCTACACTTGGATTTATTCATCCAACCACAGAGGAGATGATGCGCTTTGATAGTCCATTGCCTTTAGATATGGAAGCAGCGATTACCAAATGGAAGAATTATAAAGCAGCAGCGCATACTTAATTGATCTCAATCCAAACTATTAACGGACTAAGATTAAAATATGACACTACACAATAATAATATATTCCTAAAAAAGTATCATACATAAAAAAAGCCGCTTCGAAATCGAAGCGGCTTTTTACTTTGAAATGAATTCAAATTATTTTTTGTTTTGACTTGCAGCCATTGGAGACAATCCAATTGATTGACCTCTAGAAAAACCTTTTGACTTGAATAAGGCAAATTTACTTGGCGCAGCTACATTTGGCCATTTGTTATTGCTCTCATCAATATCAGCAGTCTCACGCATTGGATCTAATTGAATCGATACCGCTTTCTTATTTGTCAAGAACACTTTTGTTACTTTGTTCTCGTTCTTTCTCCAGATTTGTGCTGGCAGACGTTGTGTTTCTTTAGTACCATCTTCGAAAGTAAATTCAAGGATAATTGGCATCACTAGTCCGCCTTTATTAATGAAACTTACTTCGTACAAATTAGCAGTTGCATATTTTGCTTTCTCTGCATCAGTTAAACCTTCAGCCGCAGGCATGGCCATAGCTGGTTGCTTCGTAACAGAATCATAAGGCTCCAATCCTCTGTCATATCTCCAATAGAAATCACGTAAGCTAGGATCTACATCTGTTAAAAATACAATGGACTTATCGTTTCTATTTCTAATTTTGGAAATATCCTCAAAGCTGTTCACTTCTGGTTTTGACAAACCTCTTGGTCCCATTGTTCTAGCTGCAGGAACTGCTACTGTAGCATCATATACTGCATGCTTCACTGTGTCAATGGCAATATCTACAGGATCGATGCTGTAGAACCAGCCTCTCCAGAACCAATCTAAATCTTCGGCACTTGCATCTTCGATTGTTCTAAATAAATCGGCAGGTGTTGGGTGTTTGAATGCCCATCTTCTTGAATATTCTTTAAATGAATAATCAAATAATTCACGACCCATAATGGTTTCACGTAAAATATTCAAACCAGTTGCTGGCTTCGCATAAGCGTTTGGACCAAACTGAATGATGTTTTCACTATTCGTCATGATTGGCTCTAATTGATCCTTTGGCAATTTCATATAATCTGCAATTGCAAAAGCAGGACCACGACGACTAGGAAATTTGTTGTCATATAATTCTTCTGTCAAATATTCAACATAAGTATTTAAACCTTCATCCATCCAAGACCATTGACGCTCATCGCTATTAATAATCATTGGGAAGAAGTTATGACCTACTTCGTGGATGATCACACCTAACATACCATTCTTAGCTGCTTGTGTATAAGAACCATCTTTTTCTGTACGGCCATAGTTGAAACAAATCATTGGATATTCCATACCATTAGATGCTTCAATACTTTGTGCTACTGGGTATGGATAAGGAATGGTAAACTTAGAATAAGTCTTAATCGTGTGTGCTACCGCTTTAGAAGAGAAAGGACGGTATAAACCATAAGCCTCTTTTCCATACGCACTCATACACATTACTTTCTTGCCTTCAACATTTGCAGCCAAGGCATCCCAAATAAATTTACGGCTTGATCCAAAAGCAAAGTCACGTACATTTTCTGCATTGAATACCCAAGTTTTTTGAGTGGTTGCTTTTGTTTTTTCTGCATTTTTTGCTTCTTCTAAAGTCACGACTTCAACTGGCTCAGCTGAAGTTTGTGCTTTATTCCATCTAGCCAATTGAGCTGGGCTCAATACAGCAGGATAATTTTGACAAGCACCTGTCGCCATTACAACGTGGTCGCTAGGAACAGTGATCGCCACTTTATAGTTACCAAAAGTCAAAGCAAACTCACCTCTTCCAGTAAACTGGTGGTGTTGCCAACCTTGGAAATCAGAATACACTGCTAAACGAGGATACCATTGTGCCATGGTGAATAAGTGATTACCGTCTTCTGGGAAGAACTCAAATCCACCTCTACCAGCAACCGTTAATCTGTCTGTGATTTTATAATTCCAATCTACTTTAAAAGCAAATTTTTGACCTGGCTTCAATGCGGTGGGTAATTCTACACGCATCATTGTTTTGTTCACCGTGTATTTTAATTTAGCACCTAATAAGTCTGTGATTTTTAAAATATTCACACCCAATCCATTATCGCTTTTTGCTTCTTCTAAATTATCAATCATCGCAGGACTCATGCCTCTGCCCATTGAACTACCATCAGGGTAACCTGCATTTTTAGTGGTGCTATGCTCGTTCTCATCCAATTGCAACCAGATATACGTTAATACATCAGGAGAATTGTTGAAATAAGTAATGGTCTCAGCGCCATGTAACATTAAATTCTTTTCATCCAAAGTTGCTTTAATGTC
>CAXNMZ010000068.1:0-9741 GCA_964203125.1 Chitinophagales bacterium
AGGTTATATAAATAAAAATGAATGACAAATGGATCAGGATTTAGTAAATTGAGTATACAAAATAGCTTTATGAAAAATATCCTTTTACTAATTGCCTTTGTTTTTACATTGCTTCAAGCAAATGCGCAAACTGCAGATTGTATTATCCGTAACGGAAAACTAATCGATGGCACTGGGAATCAATGGCAATATAAAGATGTAGCCATCAAAGGCAATCAAATTATTGCCATTGGAAATTTAAAAAATTGGAAAGCAACAAGAGAAATTGATGCTAAAGGATTGATTGTTGCTCCAGGTTTTATTGATGTGCACGGGCATTTAGAGGGTGGCGAATTCAGAAATCCATTGGCAAGTAATTTTTTATATGACGGCGTAACCACAGTGGTAACAGGGAATTGTGGCGGATCAGTTGAAAACTTAAATAACTATTTTAATAAACTAGACTCCATCGGCATGTCCATCAATATTGCATCCTTGATTGGACACAATACCATTCGTAAGCAAGTGATGGGTTCTGCAAATAGACATGCTACCGAAGCCGAAATGCAAGCAATGGAAAAATTGGCAGCACAAGCCATGCAAGATGGTGCAGTGGGGATGTCCACTGGTTTAATTTATATTCCGGGTACTTATGCGCCTACAGAAGAAATTGTTAGGCTTGCAAAAGTAATTGCATCAAAGGGTGGCGTCTATGCATCTCATATACGAAACGAAGAAAATCAAGTCGTGGACGCTGTGAACGAAGCCATCCAAATTGGAAGAGCCGCAAAGATTCCTGTTGAGATTTCACATTTTAAAATAAGTGGGCAAAATAACTGGGGCCGAAGTAAGGAAACTATTCCATTGGTTGTGAATGCGAGAATAGAAGGCATTGATGTGACCATTGACCAATACCCTTATACAGCGAGTAGCACACAGTTAAGTGTACTATTACCAGATTGGGTTTTAGCAGATGGGCAGGATTCAATTTTTGCAAGATTGAAAGATCCAATCATTCGAAAAAAAGTAGCGAATGAAATTGTTGGTATTTTAAAAGAAAGAGGCATCAAGCATTTTACCTATGCCGTAGTCGCCAATTACAAAGCAGACAGTAGTTATAATGGAAAAGATATCGAAGCGATAAATCTCTTAAGAGGCAATAAAAACAAAGCGCTAGATGAAGCAGAAACAATTATTCAAATGATGGAAGAAGGTGGCGCACAAATGATTTACCATGGCATGACTGAATCAGATGTCAAAGCAATTATGCAATACCCATTTAATATGTTCGCAAGTGATGCAGGCATAGCAATGAAGGGCTACGGCAAGCCGCATCCTAGAGCATATGGCACCAATTCACGCGTATTAGGAAGGTATGTTAGAACAATGGGCGTATTGAGTTTAGAAGAAGCAATTAGAAGGATGACCTCCCTACCTGCAAATAAATTCAATATCGAAAAAAGAGGCATCATACAAGAAGGTTATTATGCCGACATCGTTGTGTTTGATGCGGATGAGGTTTCAGACATGGCAACTTTCGAGGATTCCCATCAATATGCAAAAGGATTTAAATACATCTGGGTCAATGGCGAATTAAGCATGGACCAAGCTGTTCAAGTACCAGTAAAAAAGGGTAAATCCATCAGAAAAACACTATAAATAAGTGCAAAATGTTAATCTATATTTTAAATAAATGTTTAACATTTATTTAAAAAAGTATAAAATACTTCAATAAAAAAAATTAAAAAAATACCTAACTTATTGAAAATGAATGTTTTTACGAAAAAAGATTGCTAAAATATGGATAAATGATAGGCCCATTTTAACAAATTTTTTTTGAGTTTTTCAAACAATTTATATAAATTCATGTTCTAACTAACGACAGTTACAAACACGTTCACCAAATCTCCACAATATGGATTCTTTATTTTTATTAGATGCAACTACAGCGATCGCTAAAACGGACTACGTTTCGTTTACTTTCTTTGTAGGCACAATGGCTATGATGGCCGCTTCGGTTTTTTTCTTTTTTGAATTGAGCAACACAAGTCAAGAGTGGCGCACTTCGGTATTAGTATCGGGTTTGATCACTTTTATTGCTGCAGTTCACTACTACTACATGCGTAGCTATTATGCTGAAACGCATGATTCTCCAACCTTCTTCCGTTACGTAGATTGGTTGTTAACTGTGCCTTTGATGTGCGTTGAGTTCTACTTGATCACAAAGAAAGCTGGTGGTACAACAAGTTTATTATGGAAAATGATCTTGGCTTCTGTTGTAATGTTGGTAACAGGTTACATGGGTGAGGCTGGATTAGGTAATGCTACAGTATATGGTACAGTAAGTGCGCTTGCTTACTTCTACATTGTGTATGAAGTATGGATGGGCGATGTTAAGAAATTAGCTACAAGTGCTGGTTCAGCTGTTGCTTCTGCAAACAAAGCATTAGGTTGGTTCATTTTAGTTGGTTGGGCTATCTATCCTCTAGGATATTTAATCGGAACTGCTGATGGACAATGGTATGCAGGATTTGCAAATATCGGCTTGGATATGAATATTATTTACAACATCGGTGATGCTGTAAATAAAATCGGATTCGGTCTTGTTATATATGCATTGAGCAGAAAAGCTGCTTAATTCATCCTATCTTTAAGGGGCGAGTGCAAACTCGCCCCTTTTTTTATGCCTACTATATGCAGATAAAGCTCAGACAAATACTTTTGGTCATCGGATTCGGTTTAGCCTTATTACATGCCTATTTTCCATTATCAACGAATCAGCAATTAGGGGTTTTATTTGTTACCTTATTTACATTGGGCATCCCCCACGGCGCTTTAGATTTTTATATAGATCAAAGACTTAATACTGGAGCCGATAAAAAACACGGCTATCTCTTTTTATTCAAATACCTTTTGAATATGTTAGTCTACGGACTGGTTTGGTATTTTTTACCAACCATCGCCATCCTCATCTTCATTGGATTAACCGCATTCCATTTTGGGGAAATAGACTGGTTGGGCAAGAGCTACAACGGGATTCATAAATTATGTTATAGTATTTTAGGGCTTAGCTGGATTTTATTTCTACTCAGTAAAAATATCCATACAGCAATTGATGTATTTGTATTATTAGGACAATCCAAAATGCAGGCAAACGAGTATATCCATTATGCAAATATCGTATTGCCCATTTCTCAGGCTACGCTTGTAGGGATTCATATCATTTTGTTCTTTGCCCATAAATATTTTTTTTCAGACACCAAGCAATTATTTTTCGCAGTCATGCAAATTGGCTGCTTAACTATTTTAAATATGCTCTTGCCACTTTGGTTGTGTTTTAGTTTTTATTTTGGACTATGGCATTCTATTTTATCTTTTGATAAAATAAGACAAGAATTTGAAATGGAAAATAGTTTCCTTGGATGGAAAAAATTACTCACCAAAGCCGTACCCTATGCAGTTTTAGCGTGGAGTGGCATTATTGTATTTATTTATTTTTCATTAGAAGCATGGAGTATCAAAGAAGTCATGCCGCTTTTATTTATAGGCATTGCAGTGCTTGCCCTACCTCACTTACAAGTGTTTACAAAAATTAAATTAGATAAATCTGAATAGTTGTACCTAAGGTGGAATTCAACTATTTTGGTATAGTCAAAAAGGGGGCAAATTGCTTTTGCCAAATCAAATAGCCTTTGGGATTCATGTGTAATTTATCAGCAATGAAAATATCTTTAAGTACTTCTTTATTTTCATCCAACATTGCAGTATGAACATCTAGGTATTGTATATTTTTTTGTGTAGCAATATATCCTTCTAATAATTGATTTGCTTGTATAAATTTTGGCTCTAAATGCCATCTGGCAATACTTGGTTTTAAGGAAACGAAAATAATTTTTGTGGTCCTTGGTAGTTTTTTTAATAAAATGTTATGCAAGGTTTTAAATCTTAGTAAGACAGTTGCAGGACTAACTGTATCTACATCGGCCATATCATTTTCACCACAGTATATAAAAACTTGACTAGGCTGATACTGAATAATGGCCTCGTCTGCGTAATAAATTAAATCAACCAGTGTAGCGCCACCAAATCCTCTATTGATAATTGGATAGCCTGGGAAATACATTGCAACGTCTTTCCACTTTGTAAACGAGGAGCTTCCAGCAAACAGGATCTGCCCCTTGGGAGGCGTGACAATGCTATCTGACTTTTGAAATTGAAGGATTTCTTGCCTAAAAGGCTGTGCATAAAGGGTTGTATTTGACTGGCCAATACCTAAAGCAATGCATACAATACCTACAAGTTTTAAAAAGGGCTTATATGGATGCTTCATGGTCTGTTTTTTATTGGTAATCCGATTCATTGTAATCATCCTCTTCTCCAAAACTGCCCAAATTCATCATACTGCCCATTAAATCATTGAATTCAATCTTGCCATCAATCATTTTTTTATTGATCAATGAAAAAGCAGCTAAACCGTGCAATACAAATTCCATTAATAAAGCGCTTTCTTTTTCATTGGCTTGAGGATAGTATTTTTTTACTAAACCAAATAAGCCATCCACCTTATATAAAGCAATTACTTTATCTGCATCCTTCATGTCTAAAAGTAGGTTCAAATGGTTTCCTCCGTCAAACCAACTAGTAATGGCTTTGTAAGGATTGTCTAGCGCCTTTTCCTCTCCCTTTTTATTGACCATTTTTTTCTTCTTCAACAGTTCAGGGTTAGGGAAGTATTCGATAAACTGGGTACGAATGGCCTTGTTCAATAAATTTAAAGCCACTTCATATGGACCTTCTTGTTCGCCCTCATAAACCAATTCAATTTTTCCAGTAATAGAAGGAATGATCCCCATCAAATCACTGATCCAAACATAAGTATGCTTTTCGTTGTGGATAATCGCACGACGCTCGGCAGAACTAATGGCATTTTCAAATGCTGCAATGGTTAAACGCGCACTCACGCCGCTTTTCTTATCTACAAATTCATTGGATCTCGCTTCAAAAGAAACCTGTTCAATCAATCGCTTGATTAAATCACTGATATCCACTCTTTGTTTTTGTACTTCTAAAATATCTGCCTCTTGTTCCGTAATCGCCAAAGAAGTTTCTAAAGTTTTTGGATAGTGCGTTAATATTTGACTTTCAATTCTGTCTTTTAATGGCGTAACAATACTACCTCTGTTGGTATAATCTTCGGGGTTCGCGGTAAAGACAAATAAAATATCCAAAGGCATACGTAATTTAAAGCCACGTATTTGAATATCCCCTTCTTGTAAAATATTAAATAAAGACACCTGTATCCTTGCTTGTAAATCTGGTAATTCATTGATTACAAAAATGCAACGATTGCTTCTTGGAATAATCCCATAATGAATCACTTTTTCATCAGAAAAGCTCAATTTTAAATTTGCCGCTTTGATTGGATCAATATCTCCAATTAAATCTGCTACACTTACATCGGGTGTGGCTAATTTTTCTCCATAACGCTCAGAACGATGTAGCCAATGTATTGGTGTATCATCACCATGTTCTGCAATCAAATCCTTTGCAAACTTGCTTAATGGTTTCAAGGGATCGTCATTGACTTCACTGCCCATAATGACTGGAATGTATTCATCTAGTAAGTCAGTCATCTGACGTGCCATTCTTGTTTTAGCTTGTCCACGTAATCCTAAAAACAAAATATTATGTCTGCTCAATAGTGCACGCTCCGTATCTGGTATCACCGTGTCTTCGTACCCTAAAATGCCTGTAAAAGGATTTTCTTTATTTTGTAAACAGGTCACTAGATTGTCACGCACTTCTTCCTTAATGGACTTGGACTGATAACCAGATTTAATCAATTGTCCAAGGGTGTTGATTTTTTCAATACCTGCTAATTTCTTGCTGTCTTTTGCTGTTTTATTCACCACTTCTTTTTTTATTTTAGTATACTGTTTTTCGCTTCCCACTTTCAAAATCATTAAATATAAAACTACCTAGTTTATCTAAAGATGCGAAGAACGCTTTACCATGATTCATCTCGGTAAACTCCTCCACAAATTTTTGTAAATAAGGATCGGATGCAATCATGAAAGTTGTTACTGGAATTTTTAACTTCTTACACTGCGCCGCCAAATTTAAACAACGATTCACTACTTTTCGGTCTAATCCAAAACTATTCTTATAGTATTTAGAACCAATTTTTAAACAAGTTGGTTTGCCGTCAGTAATCATAAAAATCTGTTTGTTTGGATTTTTACGTCGACGCAATAAGTCCATTGCCAATTCTAATCCTGCAACCGTATTGGTATGATAAGGGCCCACTTGTAAATAGGGAAGATCTTTAATTTCAATACTCCATGCGTCGTTTCCAAATACAACAATGTCAATGGTGTCTTTAGGATACTTAGTGGTGATTAATTCACACAAAGCCATCGCTACTTTTTTTGCAGGGGTGATACGATCCTCACCATATAAGATCATGGAATGAGAAATATCAATCATGAGCACCGTAGAGGTCTGTGTTTTAAAATCACTTTCACGAATGAGTAAATCGTTTTCTTCCATCGTGAAATTGTCTATTCCGTGGTTGATTTGTGCATTGCGGATGCTTTCTGTAAAATCTACCTGGTCTATATTGTCGCCAAATTGATAGGCCCTTGTATCTGGACTTAGTTCTGCGCTGGGTCCGGTTTTATTGGTTTGATGGTTGCCCTTACTGCCTTTTTTAAGCTTCCCAAAAATATCCTCTAAGCTCTTTTTACGGATGGTCTGCTCGGTTTTGGAAGTAATTTTAAATGTTCCATCCGGGCCATTCTCCTTTAAGTAGCCATTTCCCTTTAAATCTTCTATAAAATCACCCATCCCATAGTCGTTATTGGTGAATTTGTGCTTATTGTCTAGTTGATTGAGCCAGTCTAAGGCTTCTGTAGCGTCTCCATTGGTGTAATTCAATAGTTCTGTAAACAGGTCAAGCATTTGCTCGAACATGCTTTTTTTATTTTCGCCTTCCTTAAATGGGGTGAATTGAAATCCTTTCATAACACCCACAAAATAGTGAATAAGCAATAAATATGATTACGATTTGGGTTAATTTTTAGAGCAAATGCTTTACTCTAATTGAACGCCTAGTGAATTATAGGACGAAGTCTTGCGGAAACAACCTCAACAAATTTTGAAAGCTATAAAGTAGTCCTTTAGGAGAACAATATTGATGTTTAAATTTCTTTTTCACTTGACTATGTAACCAAGTTGCAAGGGTATTACCTAAATCTGAATTGGGATCTATTTTCCCAAATTCAACTGTTTCATCTTTGGTTTTTAAAATAGCCAATGCTTCCTGATATAAAGCCAGCAAGGCTTGTGGCTTAAGGCGAAATAAATTATATAAATGAAAAATGTCAAAAACTAGAAAGTGCATTTGCTGTTGACCCGCTTTACTTAAGCCTCCATTGTTTTGTAAAAATGGACTTACAGTTCCTAGCTCCAATCCAACTGCAGCCACCATACCTTTAAATGGTTGAATGGTTTTTAATTTAATTAAGTTCGGTGTTGCGATAAAACTTCCCTCGAAATGTTCATTTAAATAAGTCAACTGCAATTTGCCTTTAGTTTTCAAGGGGGTGCTTGATTCAATAAATAATTGCATATCATTAGAAGCACCCGTATTGACTTGACTAGGCTTATTCACTTGTTTTTCTATCTGTTGCTTCGATGCAGGCATGGCATGATTGTTTTAAGTTCATTCGTTAAATCAGACCAAGAAAAAGGATAAAGGAGATTACGTTTTGGGTTTGACAGTAAGTCCTCATCTATTTTACCACCGCGGAGTTCGACTCTCTCGGTTGGCAGCCACTAAAGGCTTCTTGATGATGGGTCAAAGATACAAAATAAATAAAAACGAACCGAAAAAAATCGGTTCGTTTTTTCATTTGATCTTAAATGAATGCTTCTACCATTTTAAATGGCTAATGACATCGCGCATGCCCCAGAGGTAGAGGAAAGGTGCGCTGCCAAATACAAATATCAAAAAATAAAAAGAATATTTCAATAAATGAAAGGGGTCCCTAGGTGGCCCTTCTAAATAATAAATTCCTAGAAACAATAAAACTAAGATTAACATATATAATAATAAAATAAAAGAGAAGAAAAGGAAAAAAAGATACCCATTTTCAAATTTATGCTTAGAGGAATTAATAATCGTCAAACAAATCATAGTTAATACATAAATTAAGAATAATATCTTCTTGTCTAATTTTTGAATATAGTTTTTAAAATTTTTCATATGAAGATTTTTAATTTCCATTTTTTCTTTGAATACATGCTTTATAGTTCAATGCACAAACTTGTTGATCATTCAAATATGTATCTATTGTTAATACATATCCAGCTGTACCTGCTAACCAGCCCCCGTAAATTGCTCCCCAAAAGTTACCAACAACAGGAATAACTGTCCCAGCACCGAATCCAGCACTTGCACCACCAAAACCCCCACCTCCAATCCATAATACAATATGCTGTCTATAATTTGTAACTGCATTAGTTATACATGCTTGATATTCAAAACAACAAGACTCAGTACATCCAGGGCCAGCTCCTGCACCTCCACCGCCATCCATGTCCAAATCCATTTCCAGGTTTGCAATTTGCGAATAATAATGAAACTGCGCTAAGATCCAATCTGCATTGTCTGTCCAGAGTCCACTACTGGTTCTTTGACTGGCTTTTTCGAGCGAATTGATTTTATTTTTTAAAAAAGTATTTCTTGCCGCGTTCAACTGATTCATTTTTGCTTTTGAAAGCACCGTTTCCTTACCAAGAAAGGTCTTCTTTAATTCTCCAGAATTCGTGCTGATTATATTTGATGCTTTTTGTAAATCAGCAAAATTCTTAAAGTGATACAAGTCAGTCAACTCTTTTTGTGTGACCAGGCTTGTTGGATTCTGATTGATTGCAATCAGTAATCTAGCAGCTTCCTCATTGATTGTTTCTTTAGTTCTTTTGTCTTTGTATACGATTTGTAAATACAAAGGGTCGAATCTTGCAATCGTTTCATTCAATTCGTCAAAGAGCGGTGCCGATAGTGGCGCAGGTAAATTTTGTTCTGGAGGATCAGTTACTGGACCAAGCTGATCTTTTTTTGAACAAGCGGTTAAAAATATGAATGATAGGAAAAAAATTCCTAGAAAGCCTGTTGATTTTTTGATGCTATTATTTTTTACACTTACACTGAATTGTATAAGTTGATAGCATTAAAATAAAAAATCAATGAACTGCTTTACTGCGTAAAAATACGCTCAAAAATTTTAGTTAAAAAAATATATTTAAAAATAGAAAATAGGCTAATAAGCACTACTGTAAAGCATTGTAGGATTTAGAATAAAGTCGAAATTAATTCATATTATTTTACAAAAAATACTGCGGGAACTGGTCTTTGTCCAGTTGGATCGGAGGGCTTGATGGTTTCTTTTCCATTAATTAACAAACAACTGCTTCCACCACCATCTAAATTAATGGCTTCTACTGCACCTAAATCTATAAATATTTGTGCGGTCTCTGTGAGTGTGGTGCCTATTGCAATATTTTTCATTCGTCCTTGTACTGCTAATAAAATTAAATAGCCGTCTTTCGTATAGCCCATTGCAGTGCGTGGATGATGATCTGCTATCGCTTTACCTGCAAATTTCTTTTCTTCATTGTTTGAAATAAAAATAACGCCGTCTTTCACTAAAACTGGTCCGCCACCAACTGCCCAATCAAGTTTCCATTTTTTTAAATTGG
>CAXNMZ010000069.1:0-9694 GCA_964203125.1 Chitinophagales bacterium
GTACTTTCAGTTTTGGTATCAAAGCTGATTTTTAATCTTTAATTCAATAAATCAAGAAAAATGAAAAAGATACAATATATATATCAATTCGCTTTCTTACTGGGGATACTGTCCCTTGCTAGTTGTAAGAAAGATTTCCCAAACCCGAACGCACCAACCACCGATCAGGTGTTTAGTTCTGCAAGAGGTTTAGTGGGAGTAAACATTGGTGCTCAAAGAGTTTATTCTTTTGGCGGCGCTAGTGTTGTTTATGGTATGGTAACTGCCAATGGTTTTGCAACCAATGAAGTTATTTTGATGAACGCTGGTAATGTGGCGGAGTTTCAATTTAGCAGAGGTGGAAGTACCGTAGATAATACCAATACTGTTTTGGCGAATATTTGGACCAACTCTAATAAAGTGATCTATGATGCCAACACAGTACTTGCTGCAGCTGCTAATGTAAATGACAAAGGCTATGCAAGTGGTTTAATTGCCCATGCTTCTATCTTAAAAGCATTGGCGATGGGTTCGCTTTCTATGTTTTGGGAACAAGTGCCAGAGGGCATAGGCTCTAATGTAAAGTTTAGAAGTCGTGCAGAGGGATTTGATGCTGCAATTACAACAATCAATAGTGCTTTAAGTACGATTAGTTCTACTCCTGTGAGTGCTGCTTATTTATCTGATGCTACTCCAGGTATTGATTACGTGAATACTTTAAATGCACTTAAAGCAAGGTATTTATTGTTTACAGGTAAAAATGCAGATGCGCTAACAGCAGCTAATTTAGTAGACCTTACAAAAAGATCTACTTTTAACTATGACGCAATTAGTACAAACCCAATTTTCACGACTGCAACAGCAACGAATAATGTTTTTCAAGCAATTGATTCTACTTTAGGATTGCCAGCAACATTAGCACCAGCATTGACAGATGGTCGTATTGCATTTTATACTTCAATCAATGCCACGATTGCTCCAAGGTATAGAATCAATGGGTTTTATAACAGCACAACCACTGCCATCCCTATTTACTTACCAGGTGAAATCATGCTAATCAAAGCAGAAGCAATGGCAAGAACGAATAATTTAACAGGTGCATTGGCTGAGTTAAATAAAGTCATCACTAAAACTGCTGCTGCAGATTTATTCAAAGTTGGTGCTGGATTAACCGCTTCTACAGCGAGTACATCTACAGAAATTTTGGATGAAATCTACAAAAATAGATGTATTGAATTATATATGTCAGGTTTGAAACTAGAAGATATGCGTCGTTTTGGAAGACCAGTTTCTGAAAGAAAAAGAAACTTTTTCCCTTATCCATTTAGAGAAAGAGATGGTAATCCAAACACACCAGCAGACCCTAGTTTTTAATTTAAAAAAGAATTGAATGGATAAGTCATTTATACGTATTACAGAATCGAATTCTAACTATGATCATATTGAAAATTTCAGTACCACTGAGATTTTGCAAAATATCAATGCAGAAGACAAAAAAGTGGCTTATGCGGTCGAACAAGTGATTCCAACAATTCAAACTTTGGTAGACTCAATAGTGGGAAAGTTATCGAATGGGGGACGCCTATTCTATATAGGAGCAGGAACCAGTGGCAGACTAGGTTTAGTAGATGCTAGTGAATGCCCTCCCACTTTTGGGGTGCCAAATGATTTAGTCATTGGGATCATAGCAGGAGGACACCAAGCCATGTTTCAGGCGGTAGAAAATGCCGAAGACGATATGGAACAAGCTTGGAAAGACTTACTGGATTTTAATATTAGCAATCAAGATGTTGTAATAGGTATTGCTGCAAGTGGAACAACCCCTTATGTGATTGGTGGTCTTCAAGCTTGTAGACAACACCAAATTACAACAGGTAGTATTAGCTGTAATTTAAATAGTCCAGTGTCTGCCCATGCTGACTTCCCTATTGAAGTGGTGGTGGGTCCTGAGTTTATCACTGGTAGTACGAGAATGAAAAGTGGTACCGCACAAAAGATGGTACTCAATATGATTTCAACTGCTGTCATGGTAAAACTTGGTCGTATCAAAGGAAACAAAATGGTCAATATGCAATTAACGAATCAAAAGTTATTTGATCGTGGTGTAAAAATGATCGTAGATGAATTAGATTCAATTGATGCAACAAAAGCAGCTGAACTTTTAAGCACACATGGATCTGTAAAAAAATCCATTGAAGCTTTTCAGTTAAAATAAGTAACCTAGTTACAAAAAAAGCCTTCCCAAATTGGGAAGGCTTTTTTATTTCTAAGAAGGTTATTGAGTTGATTTAAAATTGCGCATCTCGATTTAAAAACTAAAACTATATTGGGAAACTGATCTTCCCCATAGTAATTGGAATTTTAGTCGCATGGCCTCCTGCAAATAAAGGGGTTCCAGCTACTGCTTCATTGGCTAATAAAGCAAATAAGATGGCTTCCTTCGCATCTGGGTTGATGCCAATTACATCTGAAGAATACAATGTAGCATCGGGTAATAAACTAGTTAAATGCCCCATCAATACCGGATTGTGCATCCCTCCTCCACTGCTATACATATTGAATTTGGTTCCAGCAGGAATACTAGATTGAATGCAGTCTGCAATCGTTTCTGCAGAAAAGCGATTTAAGGTGGCCATCACATCTTCCTTAGACAAGTCTACTGTATGACTCGCTTTTTGTGCTTTAGCTAAAAATTCTAAGTTGAATAATTCGGGCCCAATTGTTTTTGGTAAGTCAAGGGTAAAAAACGAATGTGCTTTTAGTTCGGATAATAAAGCTGCATTGATTTTTCCAGCTGCTGCAATTGCGCCGCCCTTATCATATGCCTTTGGTGCAAAATAAGTTCTAGTGTATGCATCCATTAATGTATTACCGGTGCCGGTATCTGTTGAAAATACTTGGTCTAAACTACATCCTGCGGACAAGTACGTAAAATTGGCAATCCCGCCCATATTTAATAACAACCTATTTTCGGTTGGATGACTACATAATAAATAATCTCCGTATACTGCTAGCGGCGCTCCCTCTCCTCCTGCTGCAAGATGTTTTTGTCTAAAATCACTTAATGTTAAAATACCAGTTGTCACAGCGATATGATCTCCATCTCCAATTTGTAAAGTTGCTGGATCATATTCAGAATTAGGATGCAAAGATTTTGGTGCATGGTAGATGGTTTGTCCATGACTTGCAATCATGTCTACAGTTGCAGGCGCTATCTTCCAGGATGCCAATGCATCTAAAACCATCTTGCCATGTTGCTTGCCAACCCATGCATTGAGTAAACAAAGTGTTTCCAAGGCCACCATTTCTTTTGAAAAAATACTTAAAATCTTTTCTTTAAAATCGTTGGTATAGTCAATAGTTGTAAAGGCTTTTAATTCAAATTTAGTATCCCTTCCAGCCCCTTTGATCAAACACAATGCAATATCTAGTCCATCCATAGACGTGCCACTCATTAAACCAATGATCATACGTTCTGGCTTTGATGCCACCTTCACTAAATTTTGTATATTCTGATGCATTTTACAGCTCTTTTATCCTCCTCAAGATACTAAAGACCGGGCTTAAATCAAACTACTTAAAAGTTTTTCACACTCTTGTAAGTCAATCATTTATACCCCCTAATCCACTTAACTTTGACCTATAAATTTTTTGTATGCTTAAAGTAGGTGTTTTTGGTGTGGGTCATTTAGGGAAATTTCACTTGAATAACTGGAAACAGATTCCAACTGTGGAATTGGTTGGCTTCTTTGACCCCAACAATGAGGCCGCGGCTGAAGTTGAAAAAACCTATGGTATCAAAAGATTTATGGATGAGTCCGAATTGATTGCTGCTGTGGATGCCATTGATGTAGTTACACCTACTCATTTGCATTTTCCAGTTTGTGAAATGGCTATTAAGATGGGGAAGCATGTTTTTGTAGAAAAACCCATGGCGAATACCATCGAAGAAGGTAAAAAGATCATGCAAATGGTCAAAGAGGCCAACGTGAAATTACAAGTGGGTCATGTGGAAAGGTTCAATCCTGCATTTACGGCATTGAAAAACGAAACATTAAACCCATTATTTATTGAAGTACATCGATTGGCTCAATTTAATCCTAGAGGAACAGAAGTGAGTGTAATTCTTGATTTAATGATCCATGATATTGATATTATTTTAAGTATCGTAAAGAGTGATGTGAAAAATATTTCTGCAAGTGGTGTGGCTGTTTTAACGGATACCCCTGATATTGCGAACGTGCGTATTGAATTCAATAATGGTTGTGTGGCGAATCTAACTAGTAGCAGAATCAGCATGAAAAAAATGCGTAAAATTAGACTCTTCCAAAAGGATGCCTATATCGGTATTGATTTTCTAGAGAAAAATACAGAGATCATCAGGTTAAAATTACCTGAGGAAGCAGACGCATTCTCATTTGATATCGAAACACACCAAGGCACTAAGACCATCACGATATCTAACCCTGTTGTGGAGCAAGGCAATGCCATTTTAAGTGAGCTAAGTAGTTTTGTAGAAGCCATTGAAAATGATGGACCTACTGTGGTGAATGAAATTGATGGTTATTTAGCGATGGAAGTGGCACATCAAATTTTAGATAAAATTAGCAAGTCTGCTTCGGTAGTGAATCAGTCTGCAGAATAATTTTTTAAAATTATTCGATGCAACATAGCGTTTTATTGAAAAATGTTTTGAAGAAAAGTATAATCCTAATCCTTCGATGCTCTTTTTGCTAAAATATATTCAGCAATCGCTAAGTCTAAAGGTCTTGTGATTTTGATATTTTCATATTCCCCCTCTATTAAGTAAACTTCCTTGCCACTGGCTTCTAGCACATTGGCTTCGTCTGTGAATGCCGGCTGATAGTCTTGCTCAAAGGCTTTCTTTAACAAAGCTGCGTTGAAAGTTTGCGGCGTTTGTATCATCATCACATTTGTTCTGTCTACTACATGATGTTTTGTGCCTTCTGTAATCCTAATGGTATCTGTTGAGGAAACTGCTGGTATGGCAGATCCTTTTTCTATTGCTTGTTGATAGCATCTTTGAATCAAATCTGGGGTTAACAAACAACGTACTGCATCATGCACAAATACAATAGCATCTGGATCCGCCTGCGCCAATCCATTTTTTACAGATTGAAACCTTGTATCGCCTCCAGCAACAAATTGAAAATGCTGGTTGAATCCACTTGATGCAATTAAATTTTGTCCCTCTTGAATAAAGTCTGCTGGTAAAACAATTATAAAATTGATGTCCCAAAACGCAGTCACGAATTGGCTTAGGGTGTGCAATAAAATAGATTTTCCTTCAATGGTTAAAAATTGCTTAGGTAATGTAGCGCCCATTCTTTGTCCAGTTCCTCCGGCTACGATGATGGCTGTTTTTTTCATGGTCTATTTTACGAGTGCGATGTAACTAATAATTTTTTTACTTCAGTTGCCAATACATTTTTATCAATTGGAGCAGTCCCCACTAATTCGCAAACCAATCCACCCGCGATATTCGCAATTTCTGCTGCCAATACCATATCCTTTGAATAAGCATACACCAAAGAAGCCACTGCAATCACAGTATCCCCAGCACCACTTACATCTGCAATATTGCGGATATGTGTTGGGATTAATTGTCGCTTATTTTCTTGTGCATAAAATACGCCATGTTCAGACAAGGTGATAAAAGAAATTGTATGTTGCAATGCTGCCTGCAAGGCCTGATGCACTTGTTGCATATGTGCAAGATCCACTATTGGGATTTCCATTTTCAAACCCTCTTTCACCTCTTTTAAATTAGGTTTAAATAAGGTGCAATTTTTATACGCTAAGAAATTCTTTTGCTTTGGATCCACCGCTGTGGGAATTCCTTTTTGATTGCAATAAGCAATAATCGCTTCAATAATTTCTTTGGTTAAAACCCCTTTATTATAATCCTCTAATATGATCAAAGCGGGTTGCTCTTTTTCAACGTAAGCATAAAAATTGTCTAACAATGCTTTTGATTCTGCCTCGTTGATGTCGTGGGTATTTTCATGGTCTAAGCGCATCATTTGTTGATTGCGTCCCATGATTCTCACTTTATTCGTTGTCACCCTAGATGTACTTGAGTGAATGTATTCTGTGTTAATCCCCTCGGCTTTTAAAAGTGTATTTAATTCCTTTGCCTCAGCATCCATGCCCACAACTGCAAAGAGTGTTGTTGGTGCACCTAAAGCCCTTAAATTAAGTGCTACATTGGCAGCACCACCTACCCTTGTTTCCTTGCGTTGAAGGGACACAATCGGCACTGGTGCTTCTGGTGAAATACGGTCAACGCTACCCCACCAATAAGTGTCCAACATAATATCGCCTACTACCCCAATTTTAGTGGTAGCAAAGCCATCAAATAATTGATTGAAGTGATTCATATCTATCATTTACGATACGGTTTTTTGATTACGTAATGCTAAATAATACAATGGTACCCCTAATAAAGTAATGATTAAACCAGGCCATGTGAAATTTGGTTTATAGATAATTAACAAGACACAAAAGCAAGTACCCATTAAAATATAAATAGCAGGTAATACTGGATAGCCAAATGCTTTATAAGGTCTTTCTAATTCTGGTCTTTTTTTACGAAGGATAAAAATGCCTATGATGGTAAGGATATAAAAAATCACTACAATAAAGGACACCATATCCAATAAGTCGCCATACCTACCACTTAAGCAAAGTAAACCTGCTACAATACATTGTGCCCATAGTGCCCAAGCAGGAACTGCATGCTTATTTAAAGTACCTGCCTTTTTAAAGAACAAACCATCCTGTGCCATCGTATAATACACCCTTGCACCTGCAAGAATTAATCCATTGTTACAACCAAATGTAGAAATCATAATCATGACTGCAATCACATAGGTGCCAATATTGCCAAAAATTACATTGGATGCAGCTACTGCCACACGATCTGCTGGTGCATTGGCGATCTCATTTAAAGGAAGGACACTTAAATACATCAGGTTCGCAGAAATATAAATCACAGTTACAATTAATGTGCCTAAAAAAAGACTCAATCCAATATTGCGTTTTGGATTTTTAATTTCCCCTGCGATAAATGTAACATTGTTCCAAGCATCACTGCTGAAAATAGAACCTACCATGGAAGCTGCTATAGCACCTAATATGGCTACACCAAAAATGGGCGTTGTACTATTGTCCGAAGCAATTGTTTTCATCTCCCATGCATTGGCCCAATTGGCATCCCAAATACTTGCTTTTGACGCTAACAAAAAGCCAAATCCAATCAAACCAAATAAGGAAGCTAATTTAGTAATGGTAAATGTAGATTGGATCATCTTACCCCCCTGTACACCCTTGGTATTGATATAGGTCAGTAGGATAATCGTTGCAATAGATAAAATTTGTGCAGGATATATTTTTAAGAAGCCTATTTGCATTAAAATATTCGCATCTGTCATTTCTAATGAAGGAAAAAAGTAGCCTGCGAATTTACTAAAAGCCACACCCACTGCAGCAATGGTTCCTGTTTGAATCACAGAGAAGAAACTCCAGCCATATAAAAAACCTAGCAAAGGATTGTATGATTCTTTTAAGTACACATACTGTCCACCTGCTTTTGGAAACATCGCACTCAATTCGCCATAACTTAATGCAGCTGTCAAAGTCATGAATCCTGTTAGCAACCATACAGCCACTAACCATCCAGCAGACCCTACGTTCCTAGTAATATCTGCACTCACAATAAATATTCCGGAACCAATCATGCTTCCTGCAACAATCATCGTGGCATCAAATGCGGATAAACTTGGTTTAAATTCAGTTTTTGTTTCTGACATAGTCTTTAGCTAAAAGTTAAAAAAAATCCCGTTGGGTAACGGGATTATAATTGATTATTTTTTGTATTCCGCGTTAAGCCCTTTTACAATATCAGAAGTGATATCAAATGTGGTGTCTTTGTAATACATTAAGTCTGCATTGCTAGAAAAAACGTATGCAAATTGCTTATCCTTATTATACTTTAAGATAAAAGCTTCTATTTTCTTTTTTACTTCCTGTAATTTTCTATAACTCTCCTCTTGTAATACTTGAGATAATTGTTGCTCTGTATTAGCATAATTTTTTTCAAGTTGCTGTAACTCTTGTTGTCTTGCAACAACTTCTCCTTGAGATAAATACTGACCATTTTTTTGTAGATCTTGGTACTTAGCAGAAAAAGTATTTTTAAGGGCTGTCAATTGCTTTGCATTTTCCATATCTTTTAATTGCAATGCATCTTTCACATCTTTAAAAAAGATATAGTTATTTTGAATAGAGTCTATTTCAAAATAAGCAACTTTGGTTCCTCCTGCTGCTTGCATAGAAGCTTGCTTGCTTGTAGCAGCATCACCACTAAAATGCATTACATACAAGATTATTATTGCCAAAGCTAATACACCATTAATTACCCAATTAGTTGACTTCATTTTGAATTATAATTTATTTGATTGTAGGCAGGTTGCCCTACCCTATAAAAATAAGTAAAATATATAAAACCTTGTATTTAAAGCATAAAAAAAAGCAGGAAATAGTACTATTTCCTGCTTTTTAACAAAATCAATTAAAGTGGTTATTCTTCCTCATCAAAGCTCATCGCCTCACGAGTTGTAGCCAACACTTCATATTCTTCTTTACTTCCTACGATCAATTTTTCGAACTCCTTTTGACCAGTACCTGCAGGAATTAAGTGACCTGTAATTACATTCTCCTTCAATCCAAGCATTAAGTCCACCTTGCCTTGAATAGCAGCCTGACTCAACACTTTAGTAGTCTCTTGGAATGACGCAGCTGAGATCCAGCTTTGAACACCCAATGATGCTTTAGTGATACCTAATAAGACTGGACGGGCTGTAGCAGGTTTCGCATCGCGCACTTCTACTACTTTCTTGTCTGCACGCTTTAAGATAGAATTCTCTTCTCTTAATTCACGCACCGTTACAATTTGACCAGGCTTAAATTTAGCACTTTCGCCACCATCAGTCACTACTTTCTTATCATAAATACGATCATTCTCTTCGATAAAGTCAAAACGGTCTTCTAAATCTTCTTCTAAGAATTTAGTGTCTCCTGCATCCACGATCTCTACCTTCTTCATCATTTGACGAACAATCACTTCGATATGCTTATCATTGATCTTTACACCCTGTAAACGATATACCTCTTGGATTTCATTTACAACGTATTCTTGAACAGCATAAGGACCTCTGATTGCTAAGATATCTGCTGGTGCAATTTGACCATCTGATAAAGGAGAACCTGCTTTAACAAAGTCACTGTCTTGAACCAAGATCTGACGTGTTAATGGTACTAAGTACTTCTTCACCATGCCATCTTTAGACTCCACAACAATTTCTCTATTACCACGCTTGATGTTACCAAATGCAACGATACCATCGATCTCGCAAACAATCGCAGGGTTACCTGGATTTCTTGCTTCGAATAATTCAGTTACACGTGGAAGACCTCCCGTGATATCTCTTAACTTACCTAAGACTCTTGGGATTTTTACCAAGATATGTCCTGCTTTCACTTCTACACCTGCTTCGATAACAATGTGTGAACCTACTGGCAAGTTGTACATTTTATTGTCTTTAGTACCTGCTAAGATGATGGTTGGAATCTTTGTTTTATCCTTAGATTCAATCACCACTTTTTCACGGTGACCAGTTTGCTCATCCGCTTC
>CAXNMZ010000070.1:0-9643 GCA_964203125.1 Chitinophagales bacterium
TTCCAACCACCTGCTGCAAATTTTGTAGCAGTTGCTTTTCCAAATCCTGAACTTGCCCCCGTAATTAAAATGATTTTTGACATCGTATTGTAGTTATTATATAATTTATTTAATGTGCATCTTTATAACCAAGTAACATTTTTTGAATGAATTGGTTCACTAAATCGGTTGCTTCAAGCATGCCCATATGGCCCACTTCTTTTAGCACCAAACTGTTGGATGAAGGTAGTAATTTAATTTGTTCCAAGCTGTCTTGTATGGGTACGGCAAGGTCTGCGGCTCCTGCAATCATCCATATAGGCAGATTGGATTGTTCTAGTAAATGGGTCATTGCTTTTCGGTTGCGCATAGCAAATACAAATTGGATCATCGCTTCTTGGCTGATATCCAATCCGCTATCAATGACATTTTGAATCGCTGCTGGATTAGATTTCTTAAATGCATCCACAAATAAATTAGGTGTAGCAGTTTCAAGGTATTTAGAGACGCCCCATTCTTGAATAAACTCGGCTACTTTCATTCTGCTCAATTTTTTTGCTTCGTTATCCTCGTAAGTAGTAGAGTGCAATAACAATAAACCTTGCACATGATTGACATAATAATCTGCAAAGGATAGGCCAATATAGCCACCCATGCTATGTCCTGCGATAAAATATTGATCAATGTTTAAATGGTGCATTAAATCATGCAGCACTTCTACATACATGTGTATGCTTGGTGATTGGCTATGATGCAATACCAATGGTTTGCAATGTACGCCTGGTAAATTTGGTGCGATGACTCTATAATGGGTTGACAAAAATTCAATTTGATTTTTCCAGATAGTATTGTCTTCTCCAAAGCCATGTAGGAGTAGGATGGTTTGCTCGCCCTTGCCCTCATCAAAATATGCAAATTGATCTATTCCGTAATTGTAATGCTTAAGGGTTAGCTTAATTGAATTTTGCATCCCTTCCTCTTTTAAACAAACGGTAATTCAATATTAAAGAAAGCCCCATTAATAGATAAACCGAAATAGAAAATGATTGAGGAAGCCAGTAGCTGACTGCAATCAGTCCAATAGTAGCAATAAAGAAGATGCGACCTAGATAGCCTGCCCAAATAGGTTTAATAAAATAACATACTAGTGCAATCCAATACAATGGATGAATCCAATCAATATTAAAATTATAATGACATGCTGTGTGTTTTGAAAACAAACTCATGTACACCAATAATAATCCACCAAGTCCAAAAATAAATAGTAAAATAATATCTAAAAATTTAGCAGCCATCACAGCCCATCTTGCGTTCCATTTACTAAGAAATAAATACAGTAGTATTAAACCAACAATATAAAAAATGGGGTCCGTAGGTGTTGATGCAGTCGTTTTAGTGAAGTCATAATTTTGAGTTGCAGCAATATATCCTGGTTGCGCAGCTATTTGATCAAATAATAAATCTGGTAAGAAGCCTGCCTGTAAAGGACTTGGTGCTTGGTCTGATACCGCTCCTAACAAGACATCAATGCCTAATCCTATCCAAGGAATGCCTTGTTGATAAGGCGCTTCAACTACATGGGTTCTAAAGCTTTTAATATTGGACGGGGGAACTTGCGTATTCACAAATTGATAAAAGCCATCTTTTACCCTTGTGGTGCAATTATCTGTAATGAAATTGTATAAGTAATAACGGTTATTCCCTTCTAGGTTTTTTTGTAACGCATTTTGCCAATTTATTTTTTCTGCATCTGATAAAATGAGGACCTGCTCTTTGATACTTCGCCCATAGTATTGGTATTCTAAAATAAAATTTTGAAAGTTATCTGCAGATAAAAAATAATTTAAATTCCCTTTGACAAATTCAACTAAAAAATTAGGGGTATTAAAATCGAATGTGCCAAAATTATACACCACATCTGTTTGCTTGGCTGAATCAATGATTCTTATGGCAGTATGCCCCCATGCTGTATAGACATCCTCGCCTGGTGCACAAGTTAAAATACTAATTTGCAATGCCCCTTTGGTACTATCCTGTGCAATCAATTGACTGGATGTAAAAATTCCGAACAATAACAAGATTGGAAGTAAACAAAGTTTACGCATTGTCTTAATTTATTCGTGTAGACTTATTTTCTGCTGTAGTTTGGCGATTCTTTCGTGATATCAATATCATGTGCATGGCTTTCTCTCATTCCAGCGTTGGTGATTTGAACGAATGTGGCATTTTGTAAATCCTTGACAGTTTTTGCACCACAGTAGCCCATGCCTGCTTTTAATCCACCCACAAATTGGTAAACGATTTCTCCAAGAGTGCCTTTGTAAGCAACACGACCTTCAATGCCTTCTGGTACAAACTTTTTAGCGTCTGCATCTTCTTGGAAATAACGATCTCCACTTCCTTGAGACATAGCGCCAATGCTACCCATGCCACGGTATCCTTTGAATTTTCTGCCTTCGTATATAATTGTTTCGCCAGGACTTTCTTCGGTACCAGCAAAAATACTGCCCATCATTACGCAATTGGCACCAGCTGCTATCGCTTTCACCATATCGCCTGTATAACGAATACCACCATCTGCAATAATTGGAATATTTTTTCCTTTGAGTGCTTTGGCAGCTTCCATGATCGCTGTTAATTGAGGTACACCTGCACCTGCTACAATTCTAGTGGTACAAATAGATCCAGGACCAATACCCACTTTCACGGCATCTGCACCAGCGGCTGCCAATGCCAATGCACCTTCACCTGTAGCGATATTACCAGCAATGATTGGTAAGTTTTTAAAATTTTTCTTGATCAACTTCAAAGCTTCAATCACACCTTTGCTATGACCATGTGCACTATCCAATGAAACGATATCTACACCAACACTTTGCAAAGCTGCTGCACGATCTAATACATCTTTTGTAATACCTAATGCGGCACCCACTAGTAAACGACCAATGCTATCTTTAGCTGCATTCGGGAATGCAGTCACTTGTAAAATATCTCTGTAAGTAATTAAGCCAATTAATTTTCCTTGTTTATTGACAACAGGTAATTTTTCAATTTTATATTGACGTAAGATTTTTTCTGCTTTCTTTAAATCTGTTCCTTCTGGAGCAATGATTAAATTTTCATTGGTCATCACTTCGCTTACTTTTCTTTTACGATCTGTTTCAAAACGTAAATCACGATTTGTAAGGATGCCCACTAATTTGTGGTTTTTGTCAACAATAGGAATTCCACCAATTTTATTGTCACGCATTAAGTTCAATGCATCACCAATGGTCGCAGTTACTTCTAAAGTGATGGGGTCCACGATCATGCCACTCTCACTACGTTTTACTTTACGCACTTGTTCTGCTTGGCGTTCGATAGACATGTTTTTGTGTAAGATCCCAATGCCACCTTCTCTTGCAAGTGCGATTGCCAATTGGGCTTCGGTCACAGTATCCATCGCCGCAGATAAAATTGGCACATGCAATTTGATATGCTTGGTCAATTGTGCGTGGATATTTACTTCGGAAGGGAGAACTTCGGAATAGGCAGGCATCAGTAGTACATCATCAAATGTCAAGCCTTGTCCAAAAATGCGGGAGGTAGAATTTCTTGTTGCCATAGGCAAAGATAGGGCAAGCCCCTATTTAGGCAAAATCCTTTTTTAACGGATACTATAGAATGCCCCTCCATGGGGGAGGATAAGGCCGTTTAGTTCGAGGGTCAACAAATGCGTGGAAAGCAATCCTATATTGAGATTGAAGAGATTGGCGAGGTGGTCTTGGTGGATGGGGCTTTGCTTGGCAATAGTTGCTAAAATTTCTTGGCAAATAGGGCTTAGGTCAAAGGGTAATGGCTTTTGGATAAGGGTTTTACTATCTGAAACAGCCCATCCTAGGCTTTCTAATAATTGGGTGGGGTTTTGGTACAATTGAGCCGTATTGGACCGAACGAGTGCGAGGCAGCCTGAGCTTTTTTGGTCTGTAATCTTGCCCGGCACTGCGAATACTTCTCTATTATAGCCTCTTGCAAGTCCGGCCGTAATCATGCTACCGCCCTGCACCTGAGATTCAATGACGATGGTGGCATCGGTCATGCCTGCCACAATGCGATTGCGTTTTGGAAATTGATAAGGCAGTGGTTGGGTATTGCTGGTATTTTCTGAAAGGATGCCACCAGTCTCCATCATTTTATTTGCTAAGTGATGATGTTGTGCTGGGTAGATGGTATCCAATCCTGTTGCAATCACGCCCCAATTTGGAATTTTTAATTGACAGGCTTTTTCATGCACCATGCCGTCAATCCCCAATGCCAAACCACTGACTATACCCAAATTTAAATGTTGAATACCTTCGAGTAATTCTTGAATCACCTTGTCGGCATAGAGGGTGTGGTTGCGTGTGCCAACAATACTAATTAAAAAAGGAAGGTTCCATTTTTTTGATCCTTTTGAAAACAAGAGAGTGGGCGCGTCTTCGCATTGAAACAAACGATTTGGATAGGTTGCGTCTTCCAAGCATGTTGCTTCAATACTTAATTTTTTAATGGTGGAGAGTTCTTCTGAAGCAGCTTTTAAAGGCCAAGGAGATAGGAGGCTTTCAACAGATTTTAATTCAAGATCTATCAATGCTTCTCCTCCTTGTTTACATGCATTGTAAATGGACATGGCAGAGCCAAATACATGGATTAATTTTTTTCGTTCATATAAATTGATGCCCTGTAATTGTGAAAAAGCAATGGCATATAAAAGGGATGGATTCATTACTTGAACTTCCGAAATAAAGCGATTCAGCATTCAAGTATAAATACGCGATTTAATTTTAAAAAAGTTGTTTATATACAATTCAATGTGCGATATGGATACGCTTATGTAAGAATGATTTTTTACTTCAGGATAATCGTAAAATTGGTCCTTCTGTTTTTTGCTCTACCTTCTGCAGTCTTGTTATCAGCGATAGGCATAGTTGACCCCAATCCCTTGCGCTGTATACGATTAGTCGCAATGCCTTTTTGTTGCAGGTAATCGCCAATAGCGTTGGCTCTTTGTAAAGAAAGTAAATTATTTTGTGCCGCTGTACCTGTGTTATCCGTATGTCCTTCAATTAAAATTTGAGCGTTCAATGTATTTTTTAAATAGCTAACTAGTGCATCTAACTCCACACTAGAAATAGCTTGTAAAATGGCAGCATTGCTTTCAAAATACACTTGGTTAAATGTTTTTGTAAATATTTTTTCAATTGGGGTTAATGCAAAATCAAATGTTTTTCCTGCCATGTTTCTCAAGCTTTCTATAGGAAGGATGCTGCTCAAATAATCATGGTCTGGGCTATTGATTTTTAAACCTAGGCTGTCAAAATAAGGCAGCGCCAATAAAAATTGCCCCATACTGTCAATTTGCATTTCCAACATTGGATAACCAGACTTAGGGTCGACTATTTGTAAGTCAGCAGCAAGTGTTTTTTTTGTTTTCGCATCAATGATTTGTCCTTTGATATACCAAGTTTTGTAGGCTCTTGTGTTTTCTGCTAAAGTAATTTTATAAATATCTAATTCGCCTCTGCTATCTGCTCTATCACTGGCGATATAAGCATTGGCGCCATTACTTGCAACAGCAATACTCCCTTCATTGTCATAGGTATTGATAGGATAGCCAAGATTAACTGGTGTGGTCCAACTGCCATCAATCTTTTTTCTCGCTAAATAAATATCTGATCCCCCAAATCCTAAACGCCCATTGCTAGAAAAATATAAACTCTGATTATCGGCATGGATGAATGGGGTTTGGTCGTCTCCTTTTGTATTGATAGATGGCCCAAGGTTGATAGCTTCTTCCCAAAATCCTTTTTCATTTTTAAAGGATACATAAATATCAATGCCACCATAACCCTCCGGGCGATTGCTTGCAAAATAAATGGAGTTACCATCGGGTGCAATACTTGGTGCGCTATCCCAAAAATCACTATTGATTCGTTGACCTAAATTTTTTGGTTTTGACCATCCCCAAGCACTGCGTTGCACTTTATAAATATCATATCGTCCATAACCTTGCTCTGCATAATCTGCAGCATAGTATAATGTTTGCAGGTCGGCACTCAAACTCATACTGCCTTTTTTTGCAGCAAAATTTAATGTGTCAGATAATGGTATAGCAGCAGAAAATCCATGCACACCCATATTGCTTGCATAAAAATCTTCGCGACTTAAATTTTTTCTGCGCATAAATAAAAATAAACTGTCTTGAATGCTCACAGTAGGAAAATACTCAGAGGCAGGGGAGTTGATGCTGTCTCCCATATTGTTGATGCTAATTTCAGGCGCATTTTTTTGTTGAATTGCAAATTGACAAACTGCGTACAATGCGTTTGCTTTTTCCTTTAAGTAACTGGGCAAACTATTGCTACTAAAATAAGGCGCTAGTAATTTATTTGCTGCATCATACCTTCCAAGACTCGCTAATGCAATGCCTTGTTTTACCAAAAAAGGCATACTTGCAGCGCTGTCTCTTTTTTTTATTTCATTAAAACAATCAATGGCTGATTGAAAGTTTTTTTGATCCTGATACACTTGAAACAAAGCAATCGTAGGATCTAGATATTGACTGTCTTTGGATGCAGCAAGTTTAAATAATTGAATCGCTTTTTGGGTGTCACTGCTGCCTAATGCGCGTAAACCAGCTTCATAACTTTCTGCTGCTTGTTTATTTTGTGCCAATACAATATTGGTGCTACAAAATAGGCAACATAATAAAAGTGCAAAACTTTTTTGGTATCGTAATTGAAAATGCATCTACAATAAAGATAGTATAACTACTTAAATGAATTAAGGAACCTGTATATACTTATGTAATTGTGCGCTCAATTCCCAGCTTGGGTTGGACTTAATGTATTCAATGACTAATGGCGTCATGGCGTCAGACTTCTCCCACTCAGGTTGAAGGTATTTTTTGCAATCAACAGCTACATCGTTCACAAAGGAATTGGCAAAAGCAAAATCGGAGTTATTGAATACGACTACTTTTAATTCGTCTGCAGCTTTCACTGCCTCTGGCAATGCGGCTTTGAATTTCTTTGGCGATAAACAAACCCAATCCCAAGAGCCACTCATAGGACTAGATCCAGAAGTTTCGATATGTGTTTGAAATCCTGCAGCTTTGAGTGCAGTTGTTAAAGGATCCAATTGGTGCAATAAGGGTTCACCTCCTGTGACAATGGCAATACGACTTGGATGCGCCGCCGCGGCATTTACAATTTCTTCAATAGATAATACTGGATGCTTGCTCGCGTCCCAACTATCTTTTACATCGCACCAAACACAGCCCACATCACATCCGGCTAAGCGAATAAAAAAAGCAGCTTTGCCTTGATGATAACCTTCACCTTGTAAAGAATAAAAAAGTTCCATTACTGGATAAGAGGATGCGTTGCTCAATGTATTTATTTAAATGATTTATAAACCTTGGTAGGCCTTCATCGTATTTTTTAATAAGCCTGCGATGGTCATTAAACCAACCCCACCTGGAACAGGTGTTACAGCAGAAGCGACCGTGATGGCAGATGCATAATTGACATCTCCTTTAATTCTAAAACCTTTTGCAGCAGTGGCATCTGTCACCCTAGTGATACCTACATCAATAATCACAGCACCTGGCTTGATCATGCTTGCATCTATAAAATCAGGCATACCCACCGCTACAACCAAGATGTCTGCTTTGGAACAGATGTCTATAAGGTCTTCCTTAGGTGTATATCTATGACAACAAGTAACGGTACAATTGCCTTGTGGATGATCTGAACTTAATAAAATGCTCATTGGTCTTCCCACAATATTACTACGACCAATCACCACAGCACGTTTACCTTTTGTCTCAATATTAAAATGCTCGAACATCAGTAGCACACCATAAGGCGTAGCAGGAATAAAGGTGTTGAGTCCTTGCACCAGTCTTCCAGCATTGGACGGATGAAATCCATCCACATCTTTTTTAGGGTCAATTGCCTCAATCACTTTTGCGTCGTCAATATGTTTAGGAAGTGGTAGTTGCACTAAAATCCCATCCACGTTTTCATTTTTATTCAATGCTTCAATTTGTGCTAATAATTCAGCCTCTGATACGGTCTCTTCGAAACGGAAAAGGGAAGATCCAAATCCGGTCTCTTCGCAGTTTCTTACTTTACTTGCTACATAAGTTTCACTAGCACCGTTGTTGCCCACTAAAATGGCTGCTAAATGGGGCGTTCTTTTACCAGCAGCCTTTAATGCTGTAGTTTGTTCTAATAAGCTTGCCTTGACTGCCGCTGAGGCCATTTTTCCGTCTAATACTAACATGGCGCAAATTTAGTTCTTTTTAAGATTCGTTCCCTCGTATCTTTGGACTCTTAATTTAGATTATGGAACAAAACCCGAACCAACCTTTAAATATCGAAATCTCCGAAGAGATTGCCGAAGGGACTTATGCCAACTTGGCGATTATTACGCATAGCAATGCAGAATTTGTAATTGATTTTGTAAATGTGATGCCAGGCACCCCAAAGAGCAAAGTAAAGTCTCGTGTGATCTTAACCCCAATGCATGCCAAGCGTTTTATGAAAGCCATGGTAGAAAACATTGAAAGATATGAAGCTGCGCATGGTCCTATTGGAGATATGGAGCAAATAGAGATCCCAATGAATTTTGGCGGTCCAACTGCACAGGCCTAGTTTTTAAAGACAGTCTACCAATTGGGGTGCTGTTCTGCATAGCTATAATAGCCCTCTGAACTGACGATTAAATGGTCAATTAGTTTAATGTCAAAAAGCGCAGCCCCTTTCTTGATCTTTTCGGTCAGGGTATCATCCATCCTGCTGGGTTTTAATTGTCCACTTGGATGGTTGTGACAGATGATGAACCCTGTGGCGCCATGACTAATCACCAGTTTAAAAACAATCCTTGGATCGGCTACCGTGCCTGTAATACCGCCCTCACTTAACACTGCCTCGTGGATGATTTTGTTTGCTTGATTTAATAAGAGCAACATAAATACTTCGCGTTGTTCATGCTGCAATTTATTTTTTAAGTGCATGGCTACATCTCGGCTATGATGGATGGCGACTTGTTTATCCATTAATTCAATTCTTCTGGAACCCAGTTCTATAGCGGCTAAGATCCTTACTGCTTTGATCTTCCCAATCCCTTTTATTTTTAAATTCACGATATCCCGCACACTGTAATTAGCAAATTTTTTCAGGCTATTTTCTGTAGAGGCTAATAAGCTTCTTGCTAATTCAATGGCATTCTGCTGCGCAGTGCCATGTTGTATTAATATGGCTAATAATTCTACATCGCTTAAATGGTCGGCGCCCTTGGTACTAAATTTATAGATGGGTTGATCCTGTTCTGCCCAAAGTCGGATATTGCTGGCTTGCATAAACAATTTTGTTCAAATATATTTTTTATAGAACTGCTAATTCTGCGTACAAATACCGGCTTCTTGCAGGCAGTTGTGCATAACTTGACTTTTTGTTGAAAATTTGCAGCAGAATAGCCAAAAACATGTGCACGATATCAATACCTTTGAAGCACATTTTACCCTTATGAATCCTTCAGTTAAAATTTTCGCGGGCAACGGCTCGCAGGCGCTAGCCGAAAAAATTGCACAACGTTTTGGTGCCCCCATTGGTAAAATAAATATCCAAAAATTTAGCGA
>CAXNMZ010000071.1:0-9350 GCA_964203125.1 Chitinophagales bacterium
ATTAAAGGGTCTATGAAGTCAAATTCATAGGCCTTTTTTATTGGATTAAAATAGATGCCTATGGCTCATAGAAATTGAGAACAAAATCTTATTTTCAATTATTAAATTTAAATATGGAAGTACATCACCACTCGCACAAACCAAAAAACTGGAAAGAATATATCACTGAATTCATCATGCTATTTGCAGCAGTTACTTTAGGTTTTCTCGCAGAAAATTTAAGAGAACACCAAATTATTGAACATCGTATTGAGCAAAATAAAAAAGCTATTTTAAAGGACTTACAAGCAGACTCAAGCGAGATAGTAAGAGTGCTTGATATGGAAGATAAATCCATCAATACCTTCAATAAGGTAAATTATCTGTTTTATTTAGTTAAAAATAATAAAATTAGTCAACAGCAATTAATTGACTCAATTAAAATAATGCCAAATTTTATTGCTATAACTACTACGCTTTATGTGAACAATAGTTCATTTAAAAATATGCAGTCAAGTGGCTTATTGAGCTATGTTGAAGAAGGAGAGTTAAAAAATACATTGGCAACTTATTACGAAGTAGACTTTAAAGCAATAGAAGCTGCAAATGATTTTTTTGATCAAGAAGGTATTATTTTTAATAGTTATTTCCCAATTGGATTAGGAAAATATATTAGAGAAAGTCAAAATTTATCAAAAGATTTTTTAACCAATAGTAAGGATGGGTATGAAAATTTTATGTTTAGCCTAGATAAAACAAAGAATATTTTTAAATCAGATGAGTTTATCTATGAAGTACAAAAATATTATAACTTCATATTTTACTACCGTATGAATATTTATAGAATTAAAAAAAGCAACGACGCGCTTTTAAAACTATTAAGATCGGAGATGCATTAAAGAATTAAACTATTTTAATAAATTATCGGTAGCTTTGGTTTATTCAATATTTATAGCTAATATGTATTAGCAAATGCCGTATAACTTAATTTATTAAATCTATATTTTATGCTCGAAATTTTAGTGATCTCTATGAGTGTCTTATTGGTGCTATTTTTTAGCGTTGTGGTTGTCAATCAAGGGACCATCGCTATCATCACCATGTTTGGTAAGTACCAAAGAATTATGCTACCCGGTTTAAGATTTAAAATCCCTTTGGTGGAGAGCATATTTAGAAGAGTCAGCATTCAAAACCAAAGTATTGAATTGGAATTTCAGGCGGTAACCATTGACCAGGCGAATGTATACTTTAAGAGTATGTTATTGTACTCTGTTCAAAATGCCGAGGAAGAAACTATCAAAAAAGTCGCTTTTAAATTTATTAGTAATAAGGATTTGATGCAGGCCCTTGTTAGAACCGTAGAAGGAAGTATTAGAGCTTATGTGGCTACTAAACGTCAAGCCGAAGTATTAACAGCGCGCAGGGAGATTGTAGATTTCGTAAAAGAACAGATTGATAATAGTTTAGAGGAATGGGGATACCATTTACAAGACCTTCAAATCAATGACATCACTTTTGACCAAGTGGTGATGGAAAGTATGAGTAAGGTGGTTGCTAGTAATAACCTAAAAGCTGCTGCCGAAAACGAAGGTCAAGCTTTATTAATCACAAAAACAAAGGCTGCAGAAGCAGAGGGTAATTCAATTAAGATATCTGCACAAGCAGAGAAAGAAGCGGCTCAATTGAGAGGCCAAGGTGTTGCCCTATTTAGACAAGAGGTGGCTAAGGGTATGACAGAAGCTGCAGAGGAAATGAAGCAAGCGAACTTAGATACCAATGTGATTTTATTTAGTATGTGGACCGAAGCCATTAAGAATTTTGCAGAATATGGCAAAGGCAATGTAATCTTTTTGGATGGTAGCCCAGATGGGATGGATAAGACGATGAAACAAATGATGGGATTGATTACAAAAAAAGAGAACAATAAATAGAAAAGCACTCACAGCTAAATAGCAAATTTATCAAGGGTTTATGCAGTCAAATGCATAGACCCTTTTTTATTAGGGCAACTATTTACAATTCTTTTTTTAAGATGGCGATATCTTCTTTGATTCTTTCTATTTCAACAAGAAGGGTGCCATTGTACACGCCACGTATACGTTGTTGTTGATCTATTAAAATGAAATTTTCAGTATGTAAAAATTCATTACCCGTTTGATAGTACCCAATGGTATCACCAGCAAAATATTGCTTCTTAGCTAAGTCATATATATCCGTTGTAGGCCCAGTCAATAAATGCCATTGTTTGCTATTGACCTTATTTTCAATCGCATACTTTTTTAAAACAGCAACTGAATCTATATCAGGGGTCACACTATGTGATAAAAATAAGATGGTTGTATCTAGTTTAAATGCCTCTTGCAATACATACATATTGCTCGTCATTTTAGGACATATCCCTCTACAGCTGGTAAAGAAAAAATTAGCAATATAGATTTTTCCCTCCACCGTTTTATTTGAAATCATTTCCCCTTCTTGATTCTTCAATTTAAATTGAGGAATGCGATGTATTTGTTGGTATTGGCTATCTATTTTTTCAATCCACTCAGGCGTCCAATCAGGTGTGTTAAAATACGGTAGTGTTTCTTTTTCGTTAGCAATTGCTTCCAGTGGTTGATTGTTTGTTGTACAAGACAAAACAAGAAAGCTTAAAAGAAGTATAAAGATAAACATGCATCTAGAAGTGCTACTTGATACTAGTCTAGATAAATACAACTTGATATTAGTCATAGCTTATTTTTTTAAAATACTGTCATTGGGATTCATACAAAGTTTCAAACCAATCAATCCATACCTTCTTCCATTTTTTACCACATAATTGGCTCTGATGATGCCATTCTCCCACCACATTTTTTGACTGCCTTGCTCATAGCCATTTTCATAATGAAAGGTTCTATATACTTGGCCGTTTTGATACCATTCTTTGGCAACTCCATGATACTCTCCATTTTCAAAATAAAATTCAAACTGTGGTTGTCCATTTTCCCAATAACCAAGATGATTACCTATTTTTTTACCAGCTCGATAATCCCTAATTGAAGCGATTTGTTTATTGGAGTACCATTTTTTTTGAATCCCTTCTTCTAGCCCATTCAAAAAGCCTGCAACTTGCATGGTATCTTTTGCATTGTAGAGTGTATATACAAAGCCACTGTATTTTGTGTCATTATAAAATAAGGTGTCTTGGTGTAAAGTAAAACCTTTATCTGCACTAGGTTTATATATAAGAGGTACGCCAATCTTACCAACTGGCAAAATGCTTGATGCTGGCTTTGTGTTTTGGCTGGTCTTACTATTTAAATCACAAGCGAAAAAAAATACGCTTATAAAAAGTAGTTGTGTAATCAATCCCTTTTTCATCTATTGTGAAACTGTTCCTGGTGTCCCGTAAAATCCTGAGCCATTAATGTAAGGATCGGTACTTGTGATATGATAATGGTATATGCCACTAGGGTAATCGGCAGTAGCCAATGTATGTCCATGGAATTTATCTAACTTACTATTATCAACTAATACCCCATTTTCTTCAGGACCATACACAGGAAATCCGTCTAATAAAAATCCCATTAATGCCGATTTAGTGACTTTAACTGTGGTTAAATAAAGTGGCTCCACATGATAGTGATAAGCACTATTAGGTGCTGGATGTCCCCAGTAACGGTCAAATGAAGTGATTTCGTTTGCTAAAGGTTGATTAGGACCTGCATATTGATTATAAAAAGGAACGCCGTTTAAAGATACCCCAATGGCACCAAGAGGTGTAGGAAGATTCGTGGTTGCCAATTTTGGATTAACGGGAATTTTAAAGACATAAGCTTTTGAAGCTATGGAATTGGGGTTTTTTTGAAACTGATAGCCAGCGAATGTGGTGCCGGAGAAATTATCATATAATTCATTTGTTGTAGCGTAATAGCTACTCTTATGGTCAGGAAGTCCTGTGGTTTTAATAGTAATATACGTGCCATCAGAAGTGATGCTAGACGCCCCATATATTTTTTTATAGATATCTGGTACTGTTTCACTTACCACTGGATTCGTTGGATTATTTGAACTATTCGATGGTGTAGTTGTAGCTGCGTCTTTAGAACAAGCTTGTAATAATACTAGGGGGAAACAAAGGGTTAAATAAATTAATCTCATATGCTGGTATTTGTGCTTTGACCAAAAATATATTGAAAAGTTTAATTGATGAAACCAAAAACAGCATGCAATGCAAAAAGTAGTTTGTAGACGATAACCTACCTTAATATTTCAGCGGGATGAGCTTAATGATACCAACTTTGTTGAACAATTTAATGATTGGATAGACTGGGTCAATTTCCTACCACTTAGCTGCAAAGTTTGGTCGGGCGCCAGAATGATGGTGGTTGTTTTGAAACAATTCCCCCAACATCAAGAAGTCTATAAATAAAGTATTCTTTGATTGGTCTTTTTCGCCTGGAAAATTTCTGTACCCATATTTATGACCAGCCCAGTTGACAATAGCACCTTGGATAGGCCCAATTAAAAAATGGATAGGAAGTAGTAAGTACATCCACCATGCAGTTGCAAAATAAACATAGAACAAGATGTATAGGCCAGCAAACAATAACCTGGTTGCGGTATGGTCTGCTATTTGATCGATTTTTGGATAGACTGGGAAATTCTTATCAAAGCGTTTTTCGATTTCTAGTGTACCATGTAATACCCCATTGTAGACATTCTTAGTGTGCATCATCATGGTAAAAACCTCTTTAAAAAAATGTGGCGTATGGGGATCTTTTTCTGTATCACTGTACGCATGATGCATACGGTGTAAAATCGCATAAGCTCTTGCATTTAAATAAGAACTACCCTGGGTTACCCAGGTGAAAATATAAAAGTACTTCTCCCAAAAAGGAGACATGGTAAACATTTTGTGAGCTGAGTAGCGATGTAGATAAAAGGTCTGTCCAAATAAAGAAAGATACCAATGTAAAATCAAAAAAATCAATACGGCCATCATTAAAAATTTAGCCTTGAAGTTACCCTACTTAGGCAATATTCTATGAATCTGTTTAACAAAATGGGGAGTTTGGCTAGATTGTTGACTGATAATTCGAAAAAAATGGAGACTTTTCATTTTGGGTAAAACTTATTCTAATCTTAATAAGGCTGTAAGTATAAATGTCCTAAATTGTAAGTACAAAAACGATGCATATGGTTTGGCGTAAATTTAGCGGCGAAACAATTTCGATACCAATAGCTGAGCACGTAAAAAAGTGTATCGAGGAAGAAACTGCAAAAAATAATAAACTTAAAGTGTATATAGGCACTGATAGTCAGGTAAAACAATCTGTAACAGAATTTGCTACGGTCATTGTTTTTTTAAGAGAAAAAAATGGCGGATTCATGTTTATTCATAATGAGAAAACCAATCAAACACTTCACATAAAGGAAAGGATGTTACTCGAAGTATCAAAGAGTGTAGAAATTGCTTACTCTCTATGTGATTTATTCATTGAATATGATGTTGAGATGGAAGTGCACGCCGATATCAATACCAACAGTCAATTTAAAAGCAACGAAGCCCTGAAAGACGCCATGGGATACATTATGGGGATGGGGTTTGCATTTAAAGCAAAGCCAGATTCTTTTGCAAGTAGCTGTTGTGCAGACAAGGCACTAAATTAATTATTATACACGACCTGAAAATCTATCTGTACTTTGTTGTCTACTTTTACAAATAATAAACCGGGTCTTTCTACTTTATAGTCTTCTAATAAAACAGGCAGGCTTCCAGAAAATACCCATCTACGATTCACCTTTTCTAGTTTTACTTTGGTCTCAATCATACGCTCTATTCCATGAAATTGTAATTTACCTTTTACGAATATGCCATCCGGTGTATACTGCACACTTGAACTACTAAATAAAATTCTTGGATAAGTTAAGCCGTCTAAGACTTCCATCATATGGCTGTCTCTACTAGATAAGCCACTGTTAAATGTGGCCACATTCACTACAATTGAAATTTGTTCAATCTCATTTTTTTGCTCGTTCCACTTGGTAGCCACCTTTAAATCTTTACTTACCCCCTGCCAACTATGCAATTTGTGCACCATTGAATAAGTGACCGATGAAGCACTTGTTTCAAAACTTGGATTTTGAAAGAACAAGGTTACGATGAACGAAAGCAAAACATGTAAAAGCATAATTTAAAATTTAATGACCACCATCGCCGCTGCTAAGCTAAAGAAGCTGGTATAAGCTGCTGCTCGATGATAGGGTTTAAGTGCGACATTGTTTTCAATTTGAGTACCTAGGATATTGGTTGCGATCATACCAGACATATGTGCAATGGCCAACCACTTATGCAATCGAATAGAAGTTAATTTTTTATCTCTTTTGAAAGTAGAAGGTGGGGTGAATAATCCATTGATGGCTGTAAAGCCATAAGATAGGTTAACAGCAGCTCCAAGCTTTTCATGTGTTTCCTTTAATTTATACGAACCAGTGTATAGCTTACTTCCAATAATACCTTGTGCAACCATCCCACCCAGCGTAACAAAGCCACCAATTTGATGCAGTTGTAACATCTTTCTTCTTATTCTTAAATCAATCTTTCTTCTTTCAACTAAATCCTGGGTACTGCCATACCTATTCTTAAAAATACCGTTATTGCCCCAAATTAATTGTTGGGTGAATAGCATTTTTTTGGGAGCGATCAATTGACTATCAATTTTTTCATCCACTAGAAGCGTCTGCAATAGTGAATCAGTCTGTCCTTGGACCGTATTTAGAGCACCGATAAAGATGAGTAAAAAAAATACCATTTTCAAAGGTCTATAATTCAAATAGTTATGCATGGGGAAGTATTTTTTGGTTAACTATCTATTAATTTCTACAACAAAAGTACCATAACCATTGTTATTATGTAGTTTTATTATAATTTATTATGTAAATTTATTTTTATGGAAAGAAAAGATTTCATTGAAAAAGTTGGCCTAAGTGCTGCTTCAATACTAATTTTTGGTTGCATGCAAGGATGTTCTAAATCAGATAGCCCTGCTCCTACACAACCAACTGGATCAACTAATAATAACACGACTAAACCTGTTGATTTCACAATCATTATAACTGCAAATCCTTATACTAGTTTAAACACTGCTGGTGGATTTTATATTGATAAAACAAATAATATCATCATTGCTAGAACCCTTACCAATGAATTTATTGCAGTGAGTTCTCTTTGCACCCATCAACAAGTTACAATCGATTTTGAACCAAGTAATAATAAATTTAGCTGTTCTGCACACGGATCTGTTTTTAGCACAACAGGAGCAGTACTCAATGGTCCAGCTGCTTCCCCATTGAAACAATATAAAACTACACTTACTGGAAACAGCCTTAGGGTATTCGCATAATCTAAAATGCTCCACAAAAAAAGCATGCTATTTATTCAATAGCATGCTTTTTTTATTCAATCAACCTCTCTTAAAATATAAACTTAGTACTTAAGAAATTAGAATGATGAGAGGAGACGATATCATTGATGATATGCTTGTTCTCCTCGGTTAATTTTGCTGCGACTAAAGACCTGATGGAAAAAGACCTCAACGCATCCACTACAGACAAAGTACCTTCTGCACTATCCTTACGTCCTGTAAATGGAAAACTATCTGGCCCTCTTTGACATTGACAATTGATATTCACCCTGCTTACTTGATTCACCAATGGGTCGATCAAACTTGCCAACTCAGATTGATTTTTTGAGAACAAGCTAACCTGCTGACCATGTGTTGATGCAATGATATATTGAATTGGTTCTTCAATGTCTTCAAAAGGAATGATTGGTATAATTGGACCAAATTGCTCTTCGCTATATACTTTCATCTTGTGGTTTACTGGAAACAAGATAGCTGGATAGAAAAATGTTTCTTTGATTGTTCCGCCATTTTCATTCATCACAGCTGCGCCATGTAATTTCGCGTCTTCTATTAAATCATTTAAATAAGCTGGCTTACCTGGTTCAGGTAACGGCGTCAAGGTCACGCCTTTTTCCCATGG
This sequence comes from Chitinophagales bacterium, assembly GCA_964203125.1. Classification (GTDB taxonomy): domain Bacteria; phylum Bacteroidota; class Bacteroidia; order Chitinophagales; family Chitinophagaceae; genus Sediminibacterium. The sequence goes on from CAXNMZ010000071.1 coordinate 8,008, forward strand.
CAATCCAAATTGCAATTTCGCAACCTGCTCTTTTAATAATTCAATGAATTCCTTGGCAATGGATTGATGCACAAAAATGGTTTTAAGTGCAGTACATCTTTGTCCATTGAATGAAAGCGATCCTAAGACAGTTTCTTGAACTGCTAATTTAATATCTGCATCCTTTGTAACAATCGCTGCGTTCTTAGCATCTAAGCCTAAAATGGCTCTCAATCGATTTACTTTTGGATGTAATTTTTTTAATTGATTCGCCACTTTACTTGACCCAATAAGTGTCAATACATTGATCTTACCAGACTCCATCAATGGCGGGATGATGACGTTGCCTCTTCCATAAATGGTATTCACCACACCTTTAGGAAAACAAGATTTAAATGCTTCTAACATTGGATAATGTAATAAGGTACCGTGCTTTGGTGCCTTAAACAATAAAGTATTGCCCATGATGATTGCAGGAATCAAGGTAGTAAATGTTTCATTTAATGGATAGTTGAATGGACCCATACACAATACAACCCCTAATGGTGATCTTCTGATTTGCGCAACAATACCTTGTTCGATAGTGAATCTTGAGGAGTCCCTATCCACATCCTTTAATGCTTCGATGGTAGCATAAATATATTCCACAGTTCTATCAAATTCTTTTTCAGAGTCTGCATAGGTTTTTCCAATTTCCCACATGATCAACTTCACTACAATTTCTTTTTGCGCTAACATTTTTATGACAAACTGTTCGACACAATTAATTCTTTGAGCAACTGACATAGTTGGCCACTCGCCTCTACCATCATTATAGGCTTTACAAGCTGCGTCCAATGCAATCATTGCTTCCTTCTCCGTACATACAGGATAGGATCCTATCTTAATACGTTGTACACCATCTGGGGTGTGCATACAAATGGGTGAAAACACTTCGTGGGTTGGACCGTTCCATGTAACTAGCTCACCGTCAGATAGATAGGTCCTTTGATCAATCAATTCTGGTAATGCAAAATGCTCAGGTATTGCCTGCTTTTCTATAATTAAGTGATCTAATTGTTCTTGAAATGTCATGTGGATGCGTTTTATAATGAATATAACAAAAAAACAAGCTTATTGTTGAATGAATATAAAGCCTGCTGATGGACTTTATTTATCTCTTTTATGGTGGATATACCTAAACCTGTATAAGAAGAAGGAGGCAATTGCAAATAAAAAGCCAATTAAAATAATGATATAGTTCATAGGCTTTTCAATCGTTAAAGACATTCTTAGTAAGATGGTTGTAATGATAAAACTGGCGTTTCTAAAAATGATGAAGAAAGAAGAATGAAACGTAAACGAAATGATAAGCAATAATACAT
>CAXNMZ010000072.1:0-9307 GCA_964203125.1 Chitinophagales bacterium
GTCAATGCTGAGGCCTTAAGGGTGTCCACTTTTAAATTATTACAATAAAATGTGTCACGGATATTTGGTGCAAGTGGCAATGGATTAACAACAATTTTAATTGGAATTGATAAAGCTTGGCAATTGTTGTTCGTCGTTCTTACTTGGTAATTACCAGTCGCATTTACCGTTAAGGATTGGCTAATTGCATTTGAAATTCTATTACCAGTATTGAACCACTGATATTCAGGAGCTACACTAGAACGAAGTTGATATGTATTCCCAACACAAAAAGCAGTATCCACCCCATTAATAATCGCTGGTGTTGCACAAGTAGTAAAGCCACTCAAAGAGTCAGCAAAAGCATCATTTTGAATAATAACTTTACCATTGACTGTTGAGTCAGGAATGACTGCAGTAATTCTATTGCTACTTTCAATGATAAAATTTTTAACGAGCCTACCGCCAATCACAAGACTTGTTATTTCCGATAAGTTGGATCCATTAATCGTAATTGGAATACCGTTCCCTCCGCTTGCTGGAAGAAAGGATGTTATTTTAGGTGGATTAGATGAAAAACCACCCAATGATGCAATTCCGCCATTTGTTTTTACACTAACATATCCTGGATAAGCAAGTCCTACAACTGCATTGATAATGGTGTCCGAATCTACCGTAAATGATTTTGCAGGCAATCCACCAAATCGAACTTCTGTAGTAGCTAAAAAATTGGATCCTTTAATGGTTATTTTTGAACCACTTGGGCCAATCTTTGGGCTAAATGAACTTATAGTTGGAGGCTTGCCCTCAGAAAATGCATTACTAGTATACAACCCTCTGCCATGGGTAGCAGCAATTATATGATAATCCGAATTACGAAGTTGTAACATATCTGTTCTAACATTCGCAAAACCATTATTTGATTGCGTCCAAGTTGGACTAGTATTTAAAAAATTATTAGTAGCATAAATACCTAATTCAGTTGCCAAGATTAGTTGACTAGGTGTTTTATTGGGATTAAACAAGGCCCAACGAACAGGAATATTGGGAAAGTCTCCCATTTTATCAAGCCATGTTTTACCTCCGTCACTTGTATACCATATCTTTTTTGACCCATAATTAAAAAAAGTAACAACAATTTCATTTTCACTACTGCCTAATTCGATACAAGAAATACTACCCTTTGGAAAACTTGCACCACCAATTAAAGTAGTACTTGGTATACTATCTGCATTAATTACTTTTAATAAATTGCCATTGTTAGTGCCTAAAAATATGGTAGTAGAAAGTTGATTGTAAGGAGATACTTTAAGTGCGGTAACAGGAGATTGAAGACTAGGAACACTAACATAATCTAACTTAGGTGTACTCGTAATATTTTTTACTCTAACAAGATCATCATTAGAAGAATTGGCATATAAAATGTGTAAATTATTGTCATATGTTGCTGGATTGATAAAAGAACCAATATCATCATTATCAACTAAAGTTTGCCTGAATGACTTTCCTGAATCAGACGACAAATAGTATGTATTATAAACATAAGAGGTGATTTGAAACTTTGGATTCGTTTGATCAATAAAACAAAATGCCCCGTCTCCACCTGTTACCTCTGTCGTATTACTAAAAAAAGGATTTGTAAATCTTTGCGTCCCATTGTCTTGAGATCCCGCCAAAAAGAAGTTTTTACCAATTTCAGGATGTATTGCTCCAGCATAAAATTGTGTGACATTATATCCTTTTGATGCATGACTTATTACATTAGCAGTATCAGCAGCTCCAATATTATTCGTATAAAAAACACCACCATCATTGGCAAACAAAGCAGTCGTAGATGAATTAGGTTTATATAAAATGGCATGTTGATCTGCATGTACATAGGAATACTTTGCATTCCAATTATACCATTTGCTAATTTGATTCCAAGAAGTACCCCCGTCTGTTGATTTAAATAAATCAATACCACCTACGATGACCGTATTGGGATTATTAGGATCAACCGCAATGGCTTGATCGTACCAAGCCTGGCCTCTTGTAAAATCATCGGCAGGTGTACGGTATTCATAATTTTTTGGCTTTGCAAGTGTTACCCAAGTCAATCCCTCGTCGTCCGATCTATAAAGGTTTTCTAATTTATTATTATTTTCAACAAAAGCATAAATGACGTTCGCGTTAGAAGGTGCTACCGCAATTGAAACCCTGCCATAACCATTGTTTACAGTAAATCTTTTAACAACTGTCCAATCAGTTCCATTAGTGGATGATAAAATATATCCACCACCTCTATTGGTATTACCATTAGGGCTTGCTTTGGTACCCACCCAAATTTTATTGTTTTTACTAATTTGAATTGAAGCTGGTGCAAAAGGCACTTTAGCAGTATTTGCAGAGTCAATGATTGGAAGTGTTTGTGTCCAAGTCAACCCATTATCAGCCGATCTGTATAAACCTACATTTGTTGTACTTGTAAAGGTTCCCATATAAAAATTAGCATCAATCGCTGCATAAATGACACTTTTATTATTCTCAGTTCTTATTGTCATATCATTGGAATACAAAAATCCATTGGTAGCACTTAATTTATCCCAGTTGATGCCGCCGTCCGTGGTTTTCCATATTCCAGCACCTATACCAGCTCTAGCTCCAAAACCTTCGCCCGTGCTTACATAAGCTGTTTTTTTATTGATTGTATCAAAAATGATTTTACTGATTGAAAGTGTTTGCCAAAAGTCATCTACTTTATTCCAAGATGAATTTAGATTCGTAATATCATTATTATACCAAAGTCCACCAGAGACACCACCTGCCCACACTTTTTTACCCGTTGGATCATTGGGATCCCAAGTGAGTCCTCTTGTTCTGCCACTCACATTACTGGGGCCTAATTCAACCCAAGAAGCAGTTGAGGATGAGCCAGGTATTGCATAAGTGGTTTTTTGTGTTTGTGCTTTAATGAAGTTCTGTTCTATGATTTCGGGTAACACTTCAGGCGTTGGTCTTTTTAGCTGTAAATTCATTGTCTTATTAAACTCCTGCAAAAAGGCATCTTCTATGCCACCAGTAATTGCTTTAAAATTATCTTCTTGATGAATTTTATTGATGCTTTTTTTGATGCTTTTTTTAGTACCCTTTTTCTCGGACTTTACAACAGATGATTTGCTCTCTACGATTGTTGCCTTTTCTATACGAGTAGCTTGTTGAAGACTTTGAAGACTTCGCTTTTTATTGAAATAAGTATTGATTGATATGAATACAATAAGCCCAATTAAAAAAATGTATTTTAAATTTTTATAATTCATATGTTGACTTTTTTAAATTTTGTATTAATTCATAACCGCTAACCTGTAACTTATACCTTTTTGATTTCCTCTTAATATAAAAAAAACAATTTATTGACGAAATATTGGGTTTGCTTTTTTCATTTTTTATGTTTTCTACCCCATCATTAAAGACTGGCTTTTCTGATGGAAAGTATACATTCAATTCAATTAAAGTACCTTCATCCTCTTTAAGTGTAAATGCAATGGGTTCATTATTGATAAAAACAGCATCAATGACAAACTTTTTATCCATCATTTTTTGGGGGATACTGATATGAATAATAAATCCTGTGCCAGAACCCATCGCAGATTGGTATTTCTGATAGGTCCCATTTATTAAATAATTTCTAGGGTTCTCAAAAAAACTTTTTTCCTGCGCAGTAGCAAGAAAATTGAATGCAAGAAACAAGATGATTAATAAATATTTATTCAAGAGGATGCTATTGAATGAATTTGAATGCTTAACTAAAAATACAACCTATTATTGAAATAACATTATAAAATATATATATATATAAAAGGGAATGATTGTACTTTTTTAAATAAGAGTAGTATCTATGTTTAAATAAAAATAAAAAAGGGGATTAAATAATTAAACAAAAGGGAGGTCCTTCTTTCCTAAATCAATTATTTAATAGAAAATAATTTCTGCCTAATCACTAAGGGAATAAATAAAGGTGCTTCGATTAAATAACGGCGGTACATTCTTTTAGGTTCTTGGATTAAACGATAGAGCCATTCTAGTCCAGCGCCGTGCATCCATTTTGGTGCTCTTTTTGCTAAGCCAGCCATCACTTCAAAAGCACCGCCAATACCTACATACAATGCAGGATGTAGTTGCGCTTTATTTTGCGTGATCCACAAATCTTGTTTAGGTGCGGTTAAACTAATTAATACAATATCCGGCGCGGCTGCATGCACAGCGTCTACCATTTTTTTATTTTCTGTTGCATCAAATACGGGCATAAAAGGAGGAACATAGATACCCACTATTTTACAATTAGGATGCTGACTTAGAATGACATCTTTCAATTTTTCTCCCACACCAGGAGAGGCGCCCAATAAAAACAAACTAAAATTTTCATTCGCTGCAAAGGCAACAAGTTCTGGTAGTAAATCTAAACCAGTAATGCGTTCTATAATTGGGGTATTTAAAAACGAAGCGGCCCATTTAACAGGCATGCCATCACAAAGCACATAATCGGAAGTGTTATATGCCTCTTGCACTTGAGGATTTTTATAAGCAGCAAGAATAGAATTCACGGGTGTGATGGCAACTTGAGTTAATTTTTTTGCTTGAATTGCAGATTTAAAAGCAGCAAGCAAATCAGATGAACTGATAGAACTTACCTGTGTACCTAAAATATTAACGCGCTGGTTCATGTACAAATATACTGAAACAAAAAACCCGATAAGCAACTTATCGGGTTTTAAATAGCAAGTGATGTTTATACTTTATGGTATAATATACTATTTAGTAATGTTAGTTCCTCTAGAAGGAATGTTAAATATTTTTTCAATCTGTTCTCCCTTCATAGATTGTAGTTGCGCCACTGTGTAACCTGTATTAGCCACATTTGAAGTCGCTTTAACACCGCCTGGGATGATAACATATCTAAAATAAAGATCTGCAGGTGCTAACTGTGCATCATCTCCGAACCAGTCATTTGGATTGCTGCCCCATTGAGAAATATCTTCAATACCACCATATAATATCCAGTGGTAAATAAATTTACCAGTCTGAGGTGTAAAGCTTACTTGAAAATTACCTTCATCGTTGTCAAATATATAAGGTAAAGAAACAAACCAGTTTTGAGAAGTAAGTGGTTTATGTGCCATGTATGAAAGAATAACTGCACTTGAAAGATGCGTAGCCGTTAAAGAAGGCGCCGGTTTGATTGCTCTTAAGGCATGTTGTTGGAAATGCAACATTAATGTGTCTTTATAATCTGATAACTTAAAATTGAACCAATCAGAGTAAATGACATTAGCGGTTCCGGTTGCTCCAGTGGCACCAGCAGGACCAGCTGAACCAGTACCACCAGCAGGACCAGCTGAACCAGTACCACCAGCAGGACCAGCAGGGCCAGTTGCGCCGGCAGGACCAGTTGCACCATCTTTAGCACAACTTGCCGCTGCAAGTGTTACCATAGTAACAAAGAGAATTAAATTAAATTAATTTTTTTCATAATAGAATCTTTAAATGTTTAAAAAATGAATGATTAAAAAGGCAAACAAAATGTACAGTTTGACCTTCATTGATCATAGATACATTGCAATATATCTATATTTTTAAAAAAACTAATATAAATAAATTATAATTTACAATTGTATTATAAATATGTATAATATATAAATCATACAATTCATTAAACTGTATCTAAATACTAAAGATGTAAAAATGAAACCTACTAAGTGAGGTTATAGTGTATTAGTTCGCAATCGAAATCACCGTGGTGTCTAATTGCTGGTAGATACTATTATTACTGATGTATTCTGGGACTAGTTCCTTCATTTTGCCTACCAAAAGCATTTCGTCGTTGGTAGTCGTTAAAATGGTTTCTAGTTCGTAGGTGTTTTGTTTCACTAGTTCAAAAGACACTTCACGGACTTTAGCAATTAAAATCTTTTCGTGGTAGGTTTGTGTGGTGTTTTCTGCGTCGTTTAAAAGTTCCTCGTATAGTTTTTCACCAGGACGTAAACCACTGTAGGTAATATTAATATCAATATTAGGAATCAATCCATATAAACGAATCATCTTACGTGCTAAATCAGCAATCGCCACTGGCTTGCCCATATCAAACACAAATATCTCTCCCCCATTACCCATACTACCTGCTTCCAATACCAATTGACAAGCTTCGGGGATGGTCATAAAGTACCTCGTGATATTTGGATGTGTTACCGTCACTGGTCCACCTTTTTCAATTTGTTCTTTAAAGCGAATGATTACAGAACCATTCGATCCAAGCACATTACCAAAACGTGTGGTGATAAATTTAGTTGGTAAGTCGGGTTGATTAGACAATGCTTGTACATACATTTCGGCCATACGTTTAGACGCACCCATCACGTTGGTAGGGTTCACGGCTTTGTCGGTAGAGATCATCACAAAACGTTCTACCTTATGTTGGATTGCTAAGTCCGCCATTACTTTTACACCAATCACATTGTTACGTACCGCTTCTGTAGGACAAAGCTCCATCATTGGCACATGCTTATAAGCAGCGGCATGGTATACATATTGAGGCTCAAATTCCTCAAATAATTTTTGCATCCTAGTCTTGTTGGTGATATCCGCTAAGTAACTCACGCAATTAATACGGGTACCATTTTCTTTTAATTCCAATTCAAGATTATGCAAAGGCGTCTCGGCTTGATCACATAAAATAATCACATCCGGACCATAAGGAATTAATTGACGCACAATCTCAGAACCAATAGAACCAGCAGCACCAGTGACTAAAATACGTTTGCCTTTAATCTGTGATTTAATCTGGTTATTATTAATTTGAATGGGATCACGCTCCAATAAATCTTCGATTTTAATAGACTGTAATTGTCTACTAGAGAACTTACCCTCTGCCCATTTTGAATAAGCAGGTACACTCAACACTTTAATATCATGGTCTAAACAAAAATCAACCACTTCGTTTTTACGTTTGGTGGGTATCGTATAAGTTGCAATGATCAATTCATCCACAGGCTTAATAGCGGCCATCTCTTTAAACTCATTGAAAGAAAGGATGGGTGCACCGTTTAAATTTTTGCTGCCCTTTTTTCTGTCATCATCAATAAAAGCAATCACTTGGATATTGGCAATGCCATCATTCTCAAGGACGCGCTGTGTAGCTACACCAGTTGCAGCCGCACCAAAAATCACCACCGATTTTTTTTGCATTTTATAATTCTTGGCATACGCAAAAAGGTATTTAACCAATACCCTATAACTAATCAAGAATAGAAAACTAAAAATGGTGTATAATACAATGACCAAAGTAGTCATAGACAAAATGGTACTAATGCCTAGAGCCACTGTGTTAATTACTAAAATAATAAAAGAGGATAAACCCACCGCAATCGCAATACGCAGTGCGTCCTGCACGCCTGTGTACCTCACAATACCAGTATAAGATTTAGTCGTTGTAAAAACTAAACTATTCACCAAGAGCATTAACAATGTGGCATTCAACATATGCTGCCAATTGGTTGCAGCCAAGGACACATTTTGTTGAATCAAAATTGCAATGAATAACGCAGTCACAGTTGCACCTAAGTCCAATAACAAAATCACAAACTTTGGTACAATGCTAAAATTGTTAATCTTAAACATACTTATTTTATGTTCTATCAATTCTTAGGGGGGTGGTTTTGAAGAGGTGAATTAAATCTACTCAATCTGATGTAAAGTTAGGGCTCAAATAGGTTCAAAATGTCAGACTCAATTACAAAATTATGATCGAATAGCAGCTTTTTATTGATAATCAAGCCTTTAGGTCTTATTTGCAGCTTGTTTTGCCTTCCAAAGCCTTACTTCGTAATTAATGGAGTTTAAGGAATGGTCTTTATCTAACCAATGCAAAAAGGCATTTAAGGCAAGACCCATGGGGCTAAGGGTATTGGAAAGCAAATTTTTACCAATCACACTGCTAATGGTTTCCATCTTGTTACCAAATAAATAGGTCTTTTCGTTTTTAATTAAAAGCAGGTCGTTTAACACATGTTGCATCAGTACATTCCCCGCATTGTCTAAAGCCAATGCCAATTCTAAAAAATATACGGACAATGAATTTACACTTTTCGTAAAAGTTTGACGAATCACAGCATACAAAAAACCAAAAGGTGCAGTGATAAAAAATAAAATCATTGCAATGCAAAAAAGTAAAAAAGACTTCCATAATGGCATGCGATCTAGTTGAGTCATAAAATATTTTTTAGACTAAATTCTAAATGAAAATATAAGAATTGAAGTGTAGTAACTGTTTGATTAAATTGGCTTAGAACCCTTTCTATTAAAGGATTTTAAGCGTTTTAGTAAATGTATTATTTAAGTTTGGTACTGCAAATTTTAATCCTAGATTTAATCAACCAAACTATTTATGTATGAATAATAAAGCACTACTTGTTGGGATCAATGCCTACCCAAATCCAAGTAATAATTTAAGAGGATGCATTAATGATATTGTAGACCTGGAATATTTTATTGCATCCAAAAACAAAGTGTATCAAAAAGAAAATGTCAGAACACTCACAGATAGCAAGGCCACTAAAAAAGGCATTCTAACCGCACTCAATTGGTTGCTATTAGGAGCTAGTGCAGGAGATCAAATACTATTTCATTATAGTGGACACGGTGCACAACTCCCAAGCCGCAGTCCTAGTCTAGAAAAGGACGGCTTGGACGAAATTATATGCCCTTATGATTTTAGAGGAGAAAACGCAGCCGCAACGGCGATAAGTGATAAGGAGTTTGCTAGCATCTTTGCAAAAATCCCAAAAGGAGTGCATTTTGTATGGATATCGGATAGTTGCCATTCGGAGGATTTGTCCAGAAAGCATGAGATAGTAGAATTTAAAGATGCCTTCAACGAAACTAGGTTCCGAAGATTCAATCATCACTTTGAAAAGGAACAGACACAAGCAGTCGCTCCTATGGCTAGTCTCGGTATTGCGCCCGTTCCCTTGCACGGCGCTTTATTAAGTGGCTGTGCGTCGAATCAGTTAAGTGCAGATGCTTATATCAATAACAGGTTCAATGGCGCGTTTACCCATTACTTAATAAAGAACCTAAGCTTATATGGACAGGATGCAAGTATGCAGGAGATTGTGAAATATGTGAACATAGATTTAATGGACAATGACTATGATCAAAATCCACAAAGCGAAGGGTTATTGGCAACGCAAAAATTCTTTCAATAAAAAATTATAACTATGAAAATGAATTTAAAATCTAATGGGTCTAAATTAAAGATGGTTGGTTTGGTGATGATGCTGGTTTTGAACTGTGG
>CAXNMZ010000073.1:0-9306 GCA_964203125.1 Chitinophagales bacterium
TTATGCTTCTACTCCTCTTGCCAAAGCTAAATCACTTGCTTCGGTCATTGGATTTGGGATTAATAAATCGGGTTTGCCATAAATAAATCCTTTACGTGTGTAATTTGCAGGCGCAAATGTTTCACTTAAATAAATGGCATCTTTTGGACAAGCTTCTTCACATAAGCCACAGAAAATACATCGCAACATATTGATTTCATATTTTGCAGCATACTTCTCTTCTCTGTATAAATGTTCTTCTCCTGTTTCACGTTCAGCCGCTTCCATTGTAATGGCTTCTGCAGGACAAGCTACTGCACATAAACCACATGCAGTACAACGCTCTCTTCCTTCTTCGTCTCTATTTAACACATGCAGTCCTCTGAATACAGGACTAAATGCACGTTGCTCTTCGGGATAACGTGTAGTCGGTTGTTTTTTAAACATATGACTAAAAGTGATCAACATCCCTTTGATAATATTAATCAAATACAAGCGCTCCCAAAAGGTCATGGGATCTCTGCTTACGGCTTGTGCTTTGTTGGTTAATGGTTGCATGTCTTTATACAATGATTTAAATAAATTATAAGTTAGCTAGGATTAAAGCACCCGTAATTAATAAATTAAAAAGTGCCATTGGAATCATCGTCTTCCATCCTAAGTTCATTAATTGATCATACCTGAAACGCGGGATGGTCCAGCGAATCCACATGAATAAGAAAACAAATAAAACAATTTTAATTAATAAAGTCCCTACACCAATCATCGCTGCAATATTGGGTGCAACAGTGGACTCATCAAAGAATGGTAAATCGTAACCACCAAAATACATCGACGCCATAATCGCGCTACTCATAATCATATTGATGTATTCTGCGAATAAATAAAATCCCAATTTCATTGAAGAATATTCCTGATGGTATCCAAAGTTCAATTCATTCTCTGCTTCTGGTAAGTCAAATGGGGTTCTATTACACTCTGCCAATGCTGCGATAAAGAATAATAAAAAGCCCAATGGTTGATACACAATATTCCACCAGTTACCTTGTACCTGTTGTTCTACAATGGTCTTTAAACTTAAAGATTCAGTGGTCATTAATAAAGCAATCAATGCCAAGCCCATCGCCAATTCATAACTAATCGCTTGCGATGCCGCTCTTAAAGAAGACATTAAAGAAAACTTATTATTAGAGGCCCATCCTCCAATCATGATCCCATATACACCCATACTCACTACTGCAAAAACATATAAAATACCAATATTGATATCTGCAATTTGCAAAGCAATTTTTCGACCAAATAATTCAATATCTGAACCCCAAGGAATCACTGCGCAAGTCATTAAGCTAGCCGTCATGGCTAATGCTGGGCCCAAAATAAATAACCATTTGTTGGCTGCTGTTGGAATGATCTCTTCTTTCATGATCAATTTGATACCATCGGCTAGTGGTTGTAATAATCCAAAAGGACCCGCCCTGTTTGGACCTGGACGATCTTGTAAAATGGCAGCCACTTTTCTTTCTCCAAAAGTGGTATACAAAGCAATGCCTAAACTGCCGAAAACGACTACAGCAATCAAGATTAATTTTTCTATCACCAGCCCCCAATCAAATGCAAGAATTGTCATGCTAATATAATTATGCTTTATGAGTATTGTTTGTGTTAAAAGTACCCCCATGAGAAGCTCCTTGAATTTTACCTAAATGGATTGTAGGTTGATTCACTTCGCTTTCATCATGAATATCCATCAATAAATGCGGCGTTCTGCCATCATTCACGGCAGCGAAAATTTCTGTTGGTTTTGTTGTGCCTATTTTACCCGCATAATGTCCTTGTGCAATTACAGACTGTCTGCTAATTTCACGAGGTCCTTCGATGGTCCAATCTGCCGTTGCCTTTTTATCAAAACGACAAGTATTACAGATCCATCCTGGCTTGCCTTCTGGCGTATCTTCTATTTCACCCCATTGGTCTTTTCTTGCAGTGACTCTATACACTTCATCTCCTCTATTCCATAAAGTAACTCTACCAGAACATGTTGGACAATCACGGTGTGCATCCATTGGTTTTAAAAACCATACACGATTTTTAAATCGGAAGGTTTTATCTGTCAATGCGCCCACCGGACATACATCAATCACGTTCCCTATAAATTCATTGTCTAAACTCTTCTCAATATGTGTTGCAATTTCTGCGTGGTCTCCTCTGTCTAAAATTCCGTGTACTCTTTTATTTGTTAATTGATCCGCAGTATACACACAACGATAACATAAAATACAACGCGTCATGTGTAATTGTATATTCTTTCCTAAGTCATGCTTTTTAAAAGTCCTTCTTTGAAATTCATAACGTGTTTCAGCTTTACCATGATCAAAACTTAAATCTTGTAAATGACATTCTCCAGCCTGATCACAAATTGGACAATCCAATGGATGATTCAATAATAAAAACTCCACCACACCTGCTCTTGCATCTAAGACTTTTTCACTTGTGATATTTTTTACTTCCATGCCATCCATTACGGTGGTACGACAAGACACAACCAATTTAGGCATTGGTCTTGGATCTTTCTCTGAACCTTTTGATACTTCTACCAAACAGGTTCTACACTTACCGCCGCTTCCTTCCAATTTGCTATAAAAACACATTGCAGGTGGTGCAACTTGACCACCAATCAATCGAGCAGCCTGTAACACTGTCGTTCCTGCTGGAACTTGAATGGTAATATTGTCGATCGTTACTTTAAATAAAATTTGTTCGCTCATAGTTTATATTTCTATGTTATGCAGGTACATGAATTGGATCTGCATAGTGTTGTAAACCGAAATTGCTTGTTTGTGATAAATCAGGATTGTTGATATGCCACTCGAATTCATCACGGAAATGACGAATTGCTGCAGCAACAGGCCATGCAGCTGCATCACCCAATGGACAAATGGTGTTCCCTTCTATCTTTCTTTGAATATCCCATAATAAATCAATATCTGCGATGGTACCATGCCCATGTTCAATCTTGTATAATATTTTTTCCATCCAACCTGTCCCTTCTCTACATGGAGAACATTGGCCACAACTTTCGTGACGATAAAAACGCGCTAAGGTCAATGTGTTTTTTACAATACATTGGTCCTCGTCTAATACAATGAAACCTCCAGAACCTAACATAGAGCCTGTTGCAAATCCACCATCACTTAAACTTTCGTAGTTCATGTAACGTGTTTCACCAGTCGCTGTTTTTAATAATAAGTTAGCAGGCAAAATGGGCACAGAAGAACCTCCTGGAATACAAGCCTTTAATTGCTTGCCGCCTTTGATTCCTCCACAATATTCATCGCTATAAATAAATTCTTCTACAGATATCGTCATGTCAATTTCGTAGACACCTGGCTTGTTAATATTACCACATGCCGAAATTAATTTTGTTCCTGTGGATCTTCCAACACCAATCTTGGCATACTCCTCGCCACCCATATTAATAATGGGTACAATCGCAGCCAATGTTTCTACATTGTTCACCACAGTTGGACGTTGCCATAAACCCTGAATCGCAGGGAATGGCGGCTTGATTCTTGGATTGCCACGCTTGCCTTCTAATGACTCAATCAATGCGGTTTCCTCACCACAGATATAAGCACCGGCACCACGCTGCACATAGATATTGCATTCAAATCCTGTTCCTAAAATATTTTTTCCTAACCAACCATTTGCTTTTGCTTCATGGATGGCATCTTCTAGAATATCAGTGATCCATGCATACTCACCTCTAATATAGATATAGGTATCATGAGAGCCCAAAGCAAAACTTGAGACAATCAAACCTTCCAATAATAAATGTGGTAAAAATTCCATCAAATAACGATCCTTAAATGTGCCTGGCTCACTTTCATCTGCATTGCACACCAAGTGACGTGGCACCCCTTCTGGCTTTGCTAAAAAACTCCATTTCATGCCTGTTGGGAAACCTGCACCACCTCTTCCTCTTAATCCACTTTTCTTCACTTCCTCAACAATAGATTCGGGATTCATTTCCTTCAAAGCTTTCTCGACACTTCGGTAGCCACCCTCACGACGATATACTTCGTAAGTACGGATCCCTGGTACATTTGCTTTATCTAGTAATAGTTTTACACCCATTTGAATATTTTTAACGCGTTCTGTGATTGATTAATTTGTGACAGTTGCTCTGTATTCAGCAATAATACTGTCTACTTTTTCTTTAGTTAAATGTTCTCTAAAAATCTTACCCACTTGCATCATTGGTGCATATCCACAAGCACCCAAACACTCCACTAATTTTAAAGTAAATACACCATCCTTGGTGGTTTCTCCTGGTTTGATGGCTAATTTTTCTTGGATATAGGCAATGATATCATCAGACCCACTAATCATACATGGTCCAGTTTGACAAACTTCGAAAATGAATTTTCCAACTGGCTTTAAATTAAACATGCTATAAAAACTTGCCACTTCATACACTTCGATAGGTTCGATATGTAATAAACTTGCAACATAGTCCATTAATTCAGCGGGCAACCATCCATCGAAACTATCTTGCGCAAGGTGCAAGGCAGGTAACAATGCACTTTTTTGTTTTCCTTCCGGATAACGTGCTACCAAGCGGTTCAACTCGGCCATTTGTGTTTCATTAAAAGTATAGGTCATATCGAAAATTTCTTTTTTTATTATGCGTCTAATTCTCCAGCAATCAAATTCAAACTACTCATTGTCACCACAGCGTCACTTAACATGCCGCCCTTGATTAATTCAGGATAGGCTTGATAGTAAATAAAACATGGTCTTCTAAAATGCAATCTGAACGGTGTTCTTCCACCATCACTGATTAAATAAAAACCTAGTTCTCCATTACCACCTTCCACAGGACAATAAATTTGACCTTTTGGTAAATCAATTTCTCCCATGATGATTTTAAAGTGCCAAATCAATGCTTCCATCTTTGTATACACATCTTCTTTCTTAGGAAGATAATATTCAGGCACATCCGCGTGGTATACTTCTGCTTCTGCGCCTTTGAAAGCTTGTACTTTTTCGTAGGCTTGTCTGATGATAGAAATACTCTCCCACATTTCTGCATTGCGCACTAAGAAACGATCATAATTATCGCCCGTTGTTCCAACAGGTACGGTGAAATTAAAATCTTGGTAGCTGCTATAAGGTTGGTGCACACGAACATCGTAGTCCACACCAGCCGCTCTTAAATTTGGACCAGTAAAACCATAATTCATGGCGCGCTCAGCACTGATACCACCTGTGCCTTGTGTACGCTCCATAAAGATTCTGTTTCTTGTAAACAAGCTTTCGAATTCTTTAAGCACTTTTGGATATTCGTTTAAGAATTTCTCCAATTTAGTAAATGCAGTGTTGGTGAAATTTCTTTCAAAGCCACCGATACGTCCCATATTCGTTGTCAATCTAGATCCGCAGATCTCTTCATAGATTTCATAAATCAATTCACGATACTGCATCACATATAAAAATCCAGTGTAGGCACCCGTATCCACACCCACAATAGAATTACAAATTAAGTGATCCGAAATACGCGCTAATTCCATAATGATCACACGTAAATAATCTACACGTTTAGGTGTTTCTATTTGCAAGAATTTTTCACAGGTAATATGCCATCCCATATTATTGATAGGGCTACTACAGTAATTCAAGCGATCGGTGATCGTTGTAATTTGATACAAGGGTCTTCTTTCTGCCAATTTCTCAAACGCGCGATGAATGTATCCAACTGTTTGATCAGATGAAACGACGCGCTCTCCATCCACTTCCATAATATTTTGGAATACACCATGCGTGGCAGGATGCGTAGGTCCAATATTTAGAGTGGTCGTGGTTTTCTCAATTGAGCCCTCTGGTAATGTAATATGATTGTGTTCCATTGTATATTTAGTTATACCTTGATTTTATTAATTTTATCCTCTACCAAACATTTCGTCATCCTTGTCGATTCTTGTTTGATCCTCTAGTGGAAATTCTTTTCTTAATGGGAAATAATCCATCTCATCCACATTCAAAATACGTTTCAAATTTGGATGGCCCACAAAGTTGATACCAAAAAAATCGTAGGTCTCACGCTCCATCCAGTTTGCGGATTCAAATAATTTAGTGGCCGTAAACACATCTGTATTTTCCAATGGAGTACTTACAGAATAACGTAATCTGATATTCTCTTTTAAATTATGTAGATGATACACTACAACCAATTCTGCTCCTTTTTGATCGGGATAATTCACCGCACAGATATCTGTTAAAAATGTAAATGCTAAACTTGGCTCATCATATAAAAATTGTAATACTTTCAAATTGATTTCCTTTGGAGATTCAAAAGAAAGCATCCCATAACTAGTTGCAAATTGCGACACTTGGTCTCCAAATTTTGCAATTAATTGTTCTTGAACCATTTCGTTACTTAACGACATATTATAAGAATTAAGTGTTGGCTATTGAATGCCATAACTATTTAATAATGCTTTGTATTGTTCACTATTTCTACGGCGAATACTTTCTTGTCCAACTAGGTCTTGGATTTTCATAAAACCATCAATAATCGCTTCTGGTCTTGGTGGACAACCTGGCACATACACGTCTACAGGAATCACTTGATCAATCCCTTGCAAAACACTATAAGTATCAAAAATACCACCACTAGATGCGCAAGCCCCAACTGCAATCACCCAACGTGGCTCTGCCATTTGGATATACACCTGTCTTAAGACCGGCGCCATTTTTTTAGCGATCGTGCCCATCACCATCAACAAATCACATTGACGTGGAGAGAAGCCTACACGCTCCGAACCAAAACGAGATAAGTCATAGTGCGATGCCATTGTAGCCATGAATTCAATCCCACAACAAGATGTTGCAAAAGGCAAAGGCCATAAAGAATTTTTACGTGCAAGTCCTACGACAGAACTTAATTGTGTTGCAAAAAATCCATCACCTGGCACACCATCTGGTGCTTTTCCCATTCCAATTGCATCTGCAATTTCGGCTTCTTTTGGATGTATGTTAAATCTTACTGGACGCATAATTTATGCATTATATTTTTTAAATTAATCTTCCCATTTAAGTGCACCTTTCTTGATGATGTAGACAAAGCCCACCAAGAAAAATCCAACAAATAAAACCACTTCGAAAAATCCAGCCCAGCCTAAACTTTTAAAATTGACTGCGTATGGATAAAAGAAAATAACTTCCACATCAAACAAGACAAATAAGATAGCAACTAAAAAATATTTAATGGCCATGGGTGATCTTGCATCTCCATGAGATTCAATTCCACTCGCAAAATTTTCTAATTTGTCTGATGTTTTCCGGGTAGGGCCTACTAAGCTAGAGACCAAAATCATGATGGCTACAAAGCCACCTGCAAACAATATTTGCAATACGATTGGTAAGTAATTGGCAGCACTATTCATTTCTACGTCTTTTAGGTGCCGCAAAAATACACAAAGGAACTTGTTTAAACTAAAAACTCCCCATTTAAGGGGAGTTTTTAGCATCTTTTTTTAATAGACAATAAAGGACTAAAAAGGGGTTAATCTAGTGCTAATTTTGAGATGGGGTGTCCGGGGCAGGCTTTTGATTGCCTTGCATCTTTTTGAGGATTTCCCAGTTCTTAACCAAGCTTTCTTTAATTTTTACAGTTTGAGCCTCACCAGGCATTAATTCCAATACTTTATCACACATACCTATCGCTTTTTCTAAATCTTTCATTTCATTAAAATAACCCATCATGAGATAATAAGTGTTGACCAAGCCTTGTTTGTATTTAACAGGATCTTTCAACATAAACTCATTTTGTAAGGTAGCTGCTTGAAACACAATGCCCAATTTATTCGCTGTATCGATCAATTGAGCCCCTTTTACATTGAATGAATACCCATTTTGACGGTCAGGGAAAGCAGTAATGTATTGTTTTGCAATTTCTGTTGTAGCAAGGCCGTCTTTTGCATTAAAAGCAATGCTAGATAACTTGTAATAATACAATTCGTCTTTGATGGCTCTTAGGTTAAAATAATTCATATTCCATTTCAAAGCATCTACATACATATTTGATTTTTCAAACATATCTGCCCCTAATTTGTAATATTTCAATTGATTGGCCTTAGCCGTATCCGCAGCAATTGCTTTTTCAAGGATGGCCGCTACAAAAGTTTCATTGCCTTTGAATTTAGATATTACTTTTACTGCAAGCTCATAATCTGAGTTCAATACCTGATCGGCTGGACTTTTATTGATAAATTGTTCAATATAAGTTTTAGCCTGGATAGAGTCTCCAATACGGTCATAGTTATAAGCCAATAATACGCCTATACGAGGCAAAGCTTGAACACCAATGGTCCCTTCTAACTCCTTCGATTTCGCCAAAGAAGCGTCGTATTGTCCAGCACGGAACAAATAATCAGCATTGAAGATATCCAAAGCTGGGTCCTTGTCTGCATTGAGTAAAAACAAATCAAGATTTGATTTCGCAGTTTCAGTGTTCTTATCTGCATAATACTGATACAAGGCAAAATAAGTTGAAGGAAACTTAGGATCAACAGCCAAAGACTTTTTAAAATATTCGTCAAAGGACTCTATGTTATTTTGTGATTGATATACTTTACCAATTCTATAATAAGGATATGGATTTTGTGCATCTCTATTGATTGCTTCCAAGAAAGCAGTGACTGCTTCGCCCCCATTTTCACCACCCAATTTAAGGTAGTTAATACCTAAATTAACAAACATACTTGGTAATACAGGAGTGCCTTCGTAGGCAGAAATGGTTTCCTTTAATTTGTCTATCGCATATCGATGATCGCCAACGCTAGAAGGCACTTCAGAGTGGATATAACCAATGGCATTCACAATATCTTGACTTGGCTTTCCTTTGAATTTACCCTTTGTATTTAAAGTACTTGTGATCGCAACTTCTAAAGTCTGCTTGATTGCATTCAGGTCTGCCTTTTCACCAGCTTCTAACAATTGAACATGCGCAGTGCCAACTAGGACCCATGCATTATTTCCTAATTCGGTTGCAGCTTTTTGATACAATTCTTTTGTAGATTGAACAAATGCTTTATCAGGCGTACCTGCACCATTTTGAGATAAGATCGCTTGACCATACCAAAATATGGTTTCTGGATCTTTAGCGTTTTTCTCATAGGCATCTTTAAAGAATGCTAAAGCAGATTTGTTCTTTTCGTAACGCAACAATTTCAATCCCTCGTTTAATGGTGATACAGGTACTTGTGCATTAACACCAGTTAATGCAAATGATACTGCCAACATCAATACAACCAATTTTTTCATCAC
>CAXNMZ010000074.1:0-9296 GCA_964203125.1 Chitinophagales bacterium
ACATACACTGAAAGGGGAGCAGGTTGCACCAGCTAGTAAAAGTAGTATGCAAAGAGCATGTGCTGCAGCATTACTGCATCATGGCACCACTAAAATTCTGAATCCTGGACATTCCAATGATGATCTTGCAGCAATAGACGTGATACAAACATTAGGTGCAATTGTAAAAACTGAAGAGGCATTGAATGAAAAAATGAATGCTGCTAGTATGATCGTGCAATCAGATGGTGTGAAGCCAATTGGTACAAATATGAATTGTGGAGAAAGTGGATTAGGAATCAGAATGTTTACACCTATTGCTGCATTGAGTGATCAATCTATAATTATTAATGGATCTGGCAGTTTATTAAAAAGACCGATGCATTTTTTTGATACTATTTTTCCAAATCTTGGAATTGAAATTCAATCTAAAGATGGGTACTTACCTATCCAAATCAAAGGCCCTTTAAAGCCTACAAATATTGAGGTAGATGGCTCTTTAAGTTCTCAGTTTTTAACTGGTTTGTTGATGGCTTATGCTGCAACAGGTCATACAAATGCAGTGATTGAAGTGCAGGATTTAAAAAGTAAACCTTATATCGATCTCACTTTATCTGTATTAAATGCATTTGGTTGGAAGGTGCAACATCAAGATTATAAACGTTTTGAATTTCTAGCACATCCACCTTTAGCAAAGCATATTGACTATACTGTGGAAGGCGATTGGAGTGGTGCAGCTTTTTTATTAGTAGCAGGCGCGATTGCAGGTCCTATCTCAGTGAAAGGGTTACAATTGGATTCTACACAGGCGGATAAAGCAGTGATGCAAGCATTGAAAGCTGCTGGTGCATCCATTGACATTCAGGAGCATTCCATTTTTATTGGTCCTGCAAAAGATAGTGCTGGAATGCCTACTCAACTGAAAGCATTTGAGTTTGATGCAACAGATTGCCCTGATTTATTTCCTCCTTTAGTAGCACTTGCTGCTGTATGCGATGGTGTCACAATCCTTCATGGGGTAAGTCGTTTAGCGCATAAGGAAAGTGACAGAGGCCTCACATTACAAACTGAATTTGCAAAATTGGGTATTCGAATAGAATTAAATCTGGATACAATGTTAGTGCATGGGGGGACAGGCATTCATGGAGCAGAAGTATTTTCCCAACATGATCACCGCATAGCAATGGCTTGTGGGGTAGCAGCATTATGTGCTGATGGTCCAGTTTCAATCACCGATGCAGAGGCGGTGAATAAATCCTACACCGATTTCTTTAAACATCTGCAGCATTTAGGAGCTAAAGTTGATTTAGATTAAATTGCTTAACTTGTAAACACTATAAAAGTACATTCATGAATAGTTTTGGTACCTTATTTAAAGTTCAAATTTTTGGCGAATCACATGGTGACTGCATTGGCGTTTTAATAGATGGATGCCCAGCAGGATTGCCTTTGCAACAGTCCCATTTTGTAGAAGACATGGAGCGTAGAAAAGGAGGCAAACAAAAAGGTACAACACCAAGACAAGAAGACGATATTCCTTTTTTTAAAACAGGTGTTTTTAATGATACCACGACTGGCGCGCCACTCATGTTATTGTTTGAAAATAACAATACAAGAAGTGGTGATTATGAAAAACAAAGAGCCGTTCCAAGACCAGGTCATGCCGATTTTACAGCGCATCAAAAATTTGGCGGCTTTGAAGATTATAGAGGCGGTGGACATTTTAGCGGCAGGTTAACAGCAGGTTTAGTTGGAGCAGGTGTGGTTGCAAAAAAACTATTAAAAGACATTCAAATTCAAGCGACGATATTAAGTATTGGTGGCGAGACTGACTTAGAGAAAGGCATGCAAAATGCCATTGATCAAAAAGACAGTGTGGGTGGAATTGTTGAATGCGTTGTCAAAGGATTACCAATAGGACTAGGAGAACATTTTTTTGATTCGGTGGAGTCTTTAATCAGCCATGCAGTGTTTGCGATCCCAGCAATCAGAGGTATTGAATTTGGAACAGGATTTGCAGCTGCAAAAATGTTTGGCGTGGAGCATAATGATGCTATTTTAGATGCATCAGGTAAAACAAAAACAAATCACGCAGGTGGCGTGGTGGGTGGGTATACCAATGGCAATGAGCTCGTATTTAGGATTGCGGTGAAGCCTACTTCTTCGACACCTAAGTTGCAACATACTTTGAATTGGGAAACCAATACGCAGGAAGATTTTTCGGTGAAAGGCAGGCATGATTTATGCATTGCATTAAGAGTACCCGTAGTGCTCGAAGCGGTAACGGCGCTAGTGATAGCAGATTTAATGCTGATCGATCAACGAATACCAAGAATTATTCAATAATTTAAATTAGAAAAAAAAATGGAAAGCGAATTTATATATCATGTGACTACAAATAAAGAATGGGAGGAAGCAAAAGTAAAAAAAAGCTATTTGCCTAAAGATTTTGTAAAAGATGGATTTATACATTGTTCAATTGAAAGACAAATAGAAGGCGTGCTTGAGCGTTTTTATCAAGGGCATACAGGATTGGTGAAGTTGAAGATAGAAAAGGCTAAAGTTCAAAGGCCAGTTTTATTTGAATTGGCAGAAGACTTGAATGAGTTGTTTCCGCATATCTACGGTCCATTGAATTTAGACAGCGTGGTTGAGGTGATACCAATTTAAGTAATGATTCAATTAAAACGAAGACCTATGAAAAAATACATGATTCAGATGTTGGTTTTCGCTTATTTTTTATTGTATAGTGTGCCTATTCTTGCACAACAGGTTGATGTGAATACACTCACTACAAAAAACTATTTAGATAGTGTCAATATCATACGATATAAAAATAAAATTGACACCAATAGAATTAAAATCGAAATCAATCATATCATAGGCATTTCGAGTTTTTACAATAGCAAATTTAATGGTAGAGCAACCTCCATGGGGGAGCGTTTTTACAATAACAAGTATACCGCAGCTTGTAACTTATACAAATTGAATACAATTGTCAGGGTCACTAATTTACGCAACGGGAAGACTGTCCTGGTAAGGATCAATGACCGTATGCACCCCAATATGTTAAGAAAGGGGAGGGTGATAGATTTAAGTCAATCTGCAGCTAAACAGTTGGTTTTCAAATCAAAAGGACTTGTAAAAGTAGCGGTAGACGCCATTGGGTATTCCAAAAAGAACCCTAAATTAGGTCAAAAATAGACCTTTAAAAAATTTCAATAATTCCCAATTAAGGCCTAAATTTGTGAGACATTTAACAAACAATTAATATGAAGAAATTATTATTTTCTCTAATCGCTTTGGGTTTAATTATTTCTGCTCAAGCTCAAACTAGCATGGGGGGGAAGAAAAAAACATCCGTTGCAATAAGATTTAATGCTTTAGATTTTGGAACTGGTGAGAAAGTACAAAACGGTACTATAGGGTCTGTTTTAAATGCAAAAGAATGGGGACAATATGCATCTACAACAAAATCATTTGGTGTGAACTACACAAGTCAATATACAGATCAAGTAGATCTTTATTCTAATCTAGATCTAGCAATTACTCGTAAACCTTATTATGCACCAAATGCATTAAGAAGGTCAAACGAAGATGTTATGACTTCTTTTGAGTCTGGTGTGAATATCAAGACGTTCAAAGGAGATTATAGAGTAAATCCATATGTAACTGCAGGCTTAGGTATCCGTACTTTTGCTTTCAGAGACTATAGTGCATACGCACCAGTTGGTTTAGGATTACAGATTAAGACTTGTAAAGGTTCAAATTTGAACATTACTTCTACTTATTCAATTAAGATGTCTAAGTCTTTTGCACCTACTTACAACTATGGCATTAGCTATAGCTTTTTACTGAATTAATAAATAAAATATGTCAAAAAAAGTATTTGGGGTAAGCTTTATTTTATTTGCTTCATTGTTAAGCAATGCGCAAGATCAAAAAGTAAATAAAAATAAACCTGCTTCGATTGCTTTTAAAGCATCTATACTGAATTTTAAGAAAACCCCTCTAACAGAGGGGTTAACTGTTTCTACACCAGCTTTAGGTGTTCAGTTCTTCAAAGGTTTAGCACCAAAATTAGATGCGGTTGTGAATCTAGATTTTAGTTCATTAAAATATCCATATTACGTTTCTTCTAAGCAGCCAAAAGCGACTACTAATTCAATCTATGCTGCTATTGATACGCGTGTTCATATCAAGTTAGCGACTGATGATAAAGCAATGGTACCTTATGCAATTCTAGGACTTGGATTGGCGAAAGATGCGACTAATTTTACAGGGTATGCGCCCATGGGTCTTGGTGTTCAATTGAAAGCCAAGCAAGGGTCATTTCTACATATATTTGGCACCTTCAATGCAGAAGCGTCCAAGCTAACAAAAGTGCATACGAATTATGGTGTTAGTTATTCTTTTCCTTTAAAGTTAAAAGAGAAAAAAGCTATTGCATTACCGACAGCACCAGTTCAAGCAGATCAAGATGATGACGGCGTTTCCAATGATAAAGACGATTGTCCAGAAAGAAGTGGCTTATTAAAATACAAGGGTTGTCCAGTTCCTGATGAAGACGGGGATGGCATTAATGATGAAAATGATAAATGTCCAAATGCAGAAGGAACAGTTCAATACAGAGGTTGTCCAGTGCCAGATACTGATAAGGATGGGATTCCAGATGATCAAGATAAATGTCCAACTGTAGCAGGATTAGCAGGTTATAACGGCTGTGCAATTCCGGATACGGATAAGGATGGCATCAATGATGAACTTGATCAATGTCCTAATATTGCAGGGGTAGCTGGTAATAATGGATGCGAGGATTTACAACCTAAACTTAATAATATTGCAGAAGGCTTGAAATTTGATATCGGTCAAGTCAATATTGCTGCCAAGTCATTGCAAGGGTTAGATGCATTGGTGCAAATCATGACACAATATCCTACAACAAGTTTAGTCATTACTGGCCATACAGATAACACTGGTACAAGTAAAATAAACGATCGTTTATCTTTATTAAGAGCTAAGAAAGTACAAGCCTATTTAGTTAAAAAAGGCCTTGCTGAAAATAGAACATCCTTAATTGGAATGGCCGATACGCAACCAATAGCAAGCAATGCAACCAAAGAGGGTAAAGCTCAAAATAGAAGAGCAGATTTGACTATAAAATATTAACTGCGCGCTCTAGTAGTATCCCAAATTTATCTTGTACTGAGTCAATGATGGCTTCGGAGAAATCCAAGATGGTCTTTCCTTTTGTTGCACCATAATTTACGATGACCAATACTTGATCTTGATAGCAACCAACTTGATCTTTAGTTAAAGCTTTCCATTCACAAGCTTCAATAAGCCATCCAGCAGCAATCTTATAGGTATGGTCATCAATAGGATAGGCCATTAATGAAGGAAATTGAATCATTAGCTGATCATATTGAGCTGTTGTAATCATAGGGTTCTTAAAAAAGCTACCCGCATTACCTATTTTTTTTGGATCCGGCCATTGATTAGACCTTAAATAAATCACGGCACCCGCTATAGACTCTACACTTGGATTACTGATGCCTCTTGCATGCAATACTGATTTAATGGCCCCGTAATCTGTTCTAAGTAAAGGCTGTTTTGATAATTTAAATTGAACAGCACAAACGATGTATCGACTGGCTTCTTTTTTAAAGATGCTAGATTTATAACCAAACTTACAATCTTGTTTTAGTAACGTTACCCATTCATTTTTTATAATGTCAAATGCATCTACACTTACGATGTGCTCGCTCACTTCTACACCATAAGCAGCAATATTTTGTATAGGTGCAACGCCAACCGAACCAGGAATCAAGCTTAGGTTCTCTAGGCCACCCCAGGATTTTTGGACACAGTAACTTACAAAATGTGACCAGTTTTCACCTGCTCCAACTTGCAGTAGCAATTCTGAGGATGTTTCTTGTAATTTTTGGATACCTGTGATTTCCATCTTAATCACTAAGCCATCGAATTGTTTGGTGAATAAAATATTTGTCCCAGCACCGAGTATCAAGTAGGGTTGATTATTATCTTTTGCCCAATCAAGGGCTTCCATCAATGCTTCTTTTGATGAAACTATAGTGAAAAAACTAGCCATCTCTTCACAAGCAAAACTATGGTATCGTTTTAAGGCTATATTTTGTTGAAGCTTCATTTAGTTAGGGTCGATGTCTATGATAATCTGAACAGACTTATATCTTGGATGTACTTCAATTAAACGAATAAAATGTAACAACTGTTTTTTGGCAATTTGTAATTGCTTTGGCTGTTTGGTTATTTTTACACAAAGCTCCCAAATATATTTATTTCTTATTCTATTAATGATGGGTTGTGCAGGCCCCATCACTGTTTTTTGAATCATGGGGTCCAATGATTTTAAAAAATGATTTGCAGCTTCTTCGGCGATATGATTTTCTTTATGTTTAAAAAGAATGCTCATTAACCTACTAAATGGGGGATAAGCAAAATGTTTTCTATTATTGATTTCAAATTCATAAAAAGCAAAATAGTCATGTCCTTTTACAAATTCAATTACAGGATGATTGGTCTGACTTAGTTGTACAATCACTTTGCCTTGATCATTTTTTCGACCTGCTCTTCCACTGACCTGTTCCATCATTTGAAATGCCCTTTCATTGACCCTATATTGATTGAAATTCAATAAACTATCAGCATCCACAATGCCAACCAAGTCTACATGTTCAAAGTCTAGTCCTTTAACCACCATTTGAGTGCCCACCAATACATCAATTTCTCTTCTTTCAAACTGTTGGATTAAATGGTCATGTTCATTTTTACCTTTTACATTATCCAAGTCCATTCTAGCAATCCTGAGCGTTGGCAAAGCCAAAGCTAATTTTTCCTCAATTTGTTCTGTACCAAAACTCTTTTGTTTGAAACTTTGTTTGCCACAGGCTTCGCAAGTGTGTACTACTGGATAAGCTGCTCCACAATAATGGCAAGACAACAAATTTTTTCCTTTATGTAATGTCAAGCTAACATCACATTGTTTGCAATGTGGGATCCAGCCGCATGTTTCACAAATCATATAAGGGGCGTAACCTCTTTTATTTTGGAATAAAATGACTTGTTTGTTTTTTGCCACAGTGGCTCGTATCGCTTCTAATAAATCGGGGGTTAATATGGCAGATTGTTCAGATTGTTTTTTCGTATCTAGAATGATCATTTGTGGTAAGGCGCCTTCACTGAACCTTTCTTTTAAGTGGTAGTAGCCAAACTTATTTTGCATGGCATTGTAATAAGTTTCAATAGATGGCGTAGCAGAACCCAATACAACTTTAGCACCCAACTGATTGGCATAATAAATGGCGGTATCTCTCGCTTGATATCTTGGAGCAGGATCTTGTTGTTTATAAGAAGCATCATGTTCCTCATCAATAATAATTAAGGATAAATTTTTATAGGGTAGGAATAAGGCAGACCTCGCACCTAATACAATCTTGATTTCACCAGATTTTACTTTATTCCAAATTTCAACTCTTTCGTTGGGGTTAAATTTAGAATGGTAAATAGCAATTTTACCTCCAAAATATTGTTTAAGTCGACGAATCATTTGTGCAGTCAATGCAATTTCAGGAAGCATATACAATGCTTGTTGATTGGACTGGATGGCTTGCTCTATTAAAGCTGCATAAACCTGTGTTTTACCACTTCCGGTAATGCCATGTAGTACATTAACTGGATGTGTTTTCATTTGTTCCAAAATGGAATCATATGCCAGCTGCTGTGCTGCAGATAGTTGATGTAAGTTAGCATTGCCCATACTTGCATCAACCGCTAAGCGATCTATTTTTCTTTTCTCAACTACAAGAATCCCTTTATCAATCAATGCTTTTAATTGCGCATGCGTACTGTCTGATTTTTCTAACAAAGCCTTTTGTTGTACATGCCCTGCTGTTTTTTGCAGATGCAAAAATGAAAGTAGGAGGGCCAATTGTTTAGGAGCCCTGGTCCAATCGTTTAACAATTGCTCTAATGCAGCTTCAGCGTGATATTCTGGATGTAAATGCAATAGATTTTCTACTTTGATAGTATACTTGTCATGCATGGTTTCTTCTACCGAACAAATGCCTTTCTGGATGAGTTTGTTGATGACAGGGTAAACCGATTTTTTATCTAATAACTTTTGTATTTCAACTAAGCTGAGTTGTTTTTTAATTTGCAATGCCTCAGAAATAATATATTCTGTATCACTTAGATGAAGACTATCAATTGCTGCATCTTCATTTAAAATAAAAACACTTTCACTAGAAATTTTTAAATGGCTTGGCACCGCAGCTTGCATGACTTCCCCTTCCGTACACATATAATAACCAGCCATCCATTCCCATAATTGTAATTGCGCTGGATAAACAATGGGTGCGTCATCCAAAATACCCAATATAGGCTTAGGGTTGAAGCCAGCAGGTTTTTCGGTGAGGAGTTGTTTTATAATGCCGGCATAACGCTTATTGGCTCCCAGCATGACTTCTACTCGCATACCAATCATCACGCCCTCGGCTAATTCAGTGGGAATGGCCCAGGTATAGTTTTTTGGCAGGGCTAATGGTATGATGATTTCGGCGTACATATAGGGCTACAAAAATACATTAAGAAGCTGGATAGTTACGATATCTTCTCAAGCCGTCATCCATCATTTGGTGTACTTGTTGCTTCAAAACTTCAAGGTCTTCTATGGTGTAATTATCCACGTAAACAGTCGGCAAATAGACGACGCGACAGATGCCTGGGCTAAGGGTAAAAATGCTACTAAAATGCATTCTGTCGACAGAATCAACCATTAAAACGGGTTGTATTGGTACCTGCATCTCAATCGCTAGTTTGAATGCCCCATTGTAAAAATCTTTCAATGGTTTTTCATCGGTCATGCTAAAAGTTCCTTCGGGAAAAATAAAAATTGAAATTTTATTTTTTAAAGCTTCTTTTAAATTACGAAGACTCTGTGCTCTTTTTTCTGGATCAGATCGATCAACCATGATCACGATATGTCTATAAAATAGACCGAAAAGTGGAATTTTAGAAGATTCAAATTTCCCCAACGGTTTGATGGGCTGATGTTTTAATTGGACAATAGGGGGGATGTCCATGTAAGAATTATGATTTCCAACAAATACATGCGCTTGATTAAAATGATGGATACCCTCGTAAATTTCTTGATGGCGCATGCCTATGAATAGGTACAATGTTTTAGAAAAATAGCGACCAATTTTATAGATGCCGATGGTTAAATATTTATCTCCGAATGGCAGAATAAATAGCATTGCAAATAGCGATATCATGGT
>CAXNMZ010000075.1:0-9291 GCA_964203125.1 Chitinophagales bacterium
GATAAACAATCGTCATTTTATTAAAACAATCGAATATTATCTACCTATCCAGATAGTTCAATTTTTCCTTGTCTTAATTTGGTCAAAATCCCCTTTTTGTTAAACACATTATTAGAATACAGACTAAGAAGTTTAGCTTCGTAAATAAATTTTTAATAATGGCTGTATTGATTTTTCTTATTCTACATTGGTACCTTTCCTTATTTGGTCAGACTTTTTACCTACATCGTTATTCTGCGCACAAAATGTTTACTATGTCTCCTTTTTGGGAGAAGTACTTTTATATTTTTACTTGGGTAACCCAAGGCAGTTCTTATTTAAATGCAAGAGCCTACGCGATCTTACACCGTATGCATCATACATATAGTGATACAGAGAAAGATCCGCACACGCCACATTTTTTTAAAGAGGTTTTCACCATGATGATGCATACCAAGAATGTGTACAATGGCGTATTGCATGGTACATTAGAAATTGAAAAACGTTTTGATAAGAATTTTCCAGTGTATCCAAAAATTGATAAGATAGCAGATCATACCGCAACAAGGTTATTCTTTGCTGGACTTTATATCTTATTCTACATCAATTTTGCCACTGCATGGTGGATGTATTTATTATTACCTATCCATTTTTTAATTGGTCCAATACAAGGCGCAATTGTTAACTGGGCAGGACATAAGTACGGATATCGAAATTTTCCGGGAGAAAAAGACCAATCAAAAAATACCTTATTCATAGATTTTCTGATGTTGGGAGAATTGTTTCAAAATAACCATCATCATGCAGGAGCCCGACCAAATTTTGCAGCTAAGTGGTGGGAGATCGACCCAGTGTATCCAATCATCAAATTATTCAACAAAGTTGGTATCATAAGGTTAATCCCTCTGAAATATTAATTCAGTTTCTTCATAAACTTTTTGAAAACAAAAAGGGTCTATGCATTTGATAGCATAAACCCTTTTTTATAGTGCTTAGGATTTTACCCCTTAATAATTAGTCAGCAGCATACTAGTCAGCAGCATACATCCTTCTATACAATTGATCTGACATAAATACGCCATTGGTTTCCTTGTTCTTATTAGCCCATGCCTTAAATTTTGGATGGTCATGGATTGTCTTGTAGTCTTGCTCTGAAGTCCAATGTCCAATAGTACAATTTCTGTAGGTTTTAGTGGTATCAGAAGCGGCTAATTTAAAGTAGCTATAGTAATTCTTTGGGAAACCCATTTCGGCCATAATGGTGTTAATCTCTTTTAAGCTAGCGATATAGGTTTTCTCCATATCTGCATTTTTAACGTCATAAAAATGGATAGAATTGATTGCATTTTGAGCAGAAGCAGTCATGTTAAATCCGATTGCTCCCAACATTAGTAGAAAAATAATTTTTTTCATAATTGATTTATTTATTTTGAATCCTCAATAAACTCCATTTAACACCCTAAACGATGTAATTACCTTATTTATTTGTTCCTTCTTGGGATTTTGGAACAATATTTCTTGTTTTTAGTGCATTTTGCTATTCGTTACTTGATAAATTCGGTGTTCAAATTAAAAACCAAATTATGAAAAAAGTATTCCTATTTGTACTTGTAGCAGCTTCATTGGTTGCTTGTACTAATGCTGACAAAAAGACAACTGAAACTGTTGAAGCTACAACAGAAAAAGTTGAACATCTTTACAAGCCAACTTATACCGACAATTTTAAGATGGGTGATCAAAAGAATGTATTAATGGCTGAACAATTTCACAAATCAATATTTGCGAAAGACTTTAAAGCTGTTGCAGAGATGATGTCAGATACAGCAACTTATAACGTTGAAGATGGATCAGTATTAAAAGGAAAGGCTGCAATCATGGAATTCGTGGAAAAGAGCTTAGGCGCTGTGACTATCACAAACTACCAAATTACTGCAATTTTCCCTGTAGTTGGTGAAAATGGACATCAGTGGGTAGATATTTGGGACGAGGCTGATGTAGTAATGCCTGATGGTAAAACTCAAAAAGTACAATGGATGGATGCGTTTAGATTTGAAGGCGGAAAAGTTGTACACTTTGTAGGATTTAGCAAGGCTGTTAAATAATAGTCTTTAGTTCATTTTAAGTTTAGAAAAATACAAAAGAGGCCCCTAGTAATAGGGGCCTCTTTCAGTTCAATTCATATTTGACATCCATCAATGTAATTAGCTTTTTGTAGTATAGCTATCTCATTTTTATAGCAATCCTGGCAACGCGCTTACCAAGTGTAAATCCTTTTTGTAAAAACAGGCTGTCTAGTTTTTCTGTTTTGAAAATACTTTCATTAGTAATGCCTGACGCTCCAAATGCAGATGTCCAATCATCTCCTCCTACCACAATCATTCCAAAAATCAACATAGAATGCAATAGGTTCACCTGTGCGAGCTCCTCCCCGGCAGATATACCACCAGCTGTAACAAATGCAGCACCTATTTTATCTTTTAATGGGTTGCCCTCAAATGGCCATGTACTTATAAATTGAACCACTTCGGGAGCGAGGTTCGCATTATAAACGGGGCTACCAATAATGATAGCATCTGCATCCAATAAATCTTTTGTTGTAGTTTGGGCAATACTTTTAAGAACCACCTGAACGCCTGAAACAGATAAAGCTCCTTTGGCTACTTCTTCCGCTAAGGATTGCGTATAGGCTGTTTTACTATAATAGGCAATCAATATATTTTTTGTCTTTACCTGTCCGTAACTAAATTGACTGAAAAATAATAAAAAGAGGATTAGATATCGTTTCATAATATAAACATACAAATTTACTTGAAATTTTCAGTATGTATTCATCTAACCCTTCATCTCCAATGACCGATGTTTTGCCTCAAAAAAACAAAACCCGTCAGTGAAACAGGCACAGCGTTATAGCAGAATTTGTTTGAATTTTCCAGCATCATTTCTCCAATAAATCCTCCTGCCCTTGTTGCCTTCTAATACACCAAATAGGCCATCTCCAACAACATCAATATCTCCATCTTGGTCGTAATCAAATAATCGAATCCACTTTATCCATCCATTTTTCCCTTCCCCATCTGTGATATCAAAATAGGATTTAGTATCCTCTACAAATCCATTGGCTGTATTCATGTACAGTCTTAATCCATATCCATTGTAGCCTTTTTTGTTACTAATAGTTAATACATCTTTTTTACCATCAAAATTGAAATCTAAAAAGGCAAGATCCATTAACTCGAGCGTAGAATCTACTGAAAAACTAATTGCTGTAGCTCTGTCAAATTCTCCATTTTTATTAGGTATCATCCTTAATGTTTTTGAAGACCCTAAGAATAAATCTAATTTATTGTCATCATTAATATCAAATAGCTCAACGGTGTAATAATTGTCCATTTGAGTGAAATTTTTAAATACCTTATTACTTAACTCAAATTTTTGACCCCCTTTATTGATATAGCAGGTAGGATGAACTGGTATCACTGCACTACCACCTGAATACGCAACAATGTCAATTAGCCCATCATTATTGATATCCCCTGTCGCACCTCCATGAAAGTAGCCTATGTCTTGATTGAAGTATTGATATTTCATATCCTTAGGATAAAAAATTCCTAAAGAATCACCAGGGAATGGCATTCCATCATATCCTGATGAGAAAAGCATAATATCAGGAGACTTATCATTATCCATATCAGAGACCACACATTTTCTAACCTGAGTTAACCCAATTTGTAAATCGTACACATTTGGATTTTTTTCGTACTCAGAATATAAATGAAGTCCCACAGCATTTGTAGGCCAGGGATTTTTCCAATAATATGCCCATAGATCTTTTCTGCCATCACCGTTAAAATCGGTATATAAATAAGTTCCCAAATCATTCCAGTAGTAACTTTTTGAAGCACTCCATGTATTTGTAGTGCCCGTATTGTATGGAACCAATATACCATTTGATAATGATTCAAATCCCCAATACCTACTAAAAAAGACATCAAACAATTGCGTCATGGCCCTAGTTGTGGTATACCAAGAGGTTGTTTTGTTAATCACAGAAAAAGAATCTAAAGTATTACTTGGATAAACTATTGCAGTTGGTGGAGTTGTGACAGGACTCGTTGGTTTTGGGATGACTACTTCTGGCGTTTCCGTTTTAGTGCAGGAGATTATAATTAGAATACTTATTGATAGGATTGTATATTTCATTGTTTAAAATTTTTGATGATTTTTTTACATGATGCCATATCTATTTTATAAATGGTTTAATACTATTTGCATATGGATCAAATTGATAAAAATCTGTTTCAATAAATTTATTGCCTGTTCTAACAAAAATTGATTTAGTTACAATAGTTGCATTTCCGTCTCTTTTTAGCCCACCTGCATCGTCTGTATAACTTATATCTTTTTTCCCGTCACCATTATAATCAAAGTAGATTAAATATTTTTTCCAATTACCTTTTCTTGGATTATTAATATTATACTCAAAGTAAGTTCTGTCAATTACGAAGCTTCCGTCTTTCTGTTGTATATAAACTAAGATATCCCAAGGTGCCCAGTTAAAGTTTTTTGTTGCATCGTTTTGCGAAGTCAAAGCAACTATATCTAATAAGCCATCTCCATTTAAATCGTCTGTTAAACAATCTTGTATCATGGTAAGAATATTATCATTAGAATAATTAAAAGGTAATTTTATGATTCCATTATTATTGAATCTTCCTTTACCTTGATTTATAATTAATCTTTGTTGCTGTGTATTCCCATAAGCATATTTGTCAAAATGTAATTCACTAGTTCCAATTAAAATATCATTTTTATTATCCTTATTGATATCTATAATCCTTGCTGTAAATGCACTGCCAGCAACCCCTGCAACGACATCTCCAAAACCATTATTAGCCTTGCTTCCAAAATTTTGAATATCTCCTACAAATGTTACGTGCTTATCAACTGTGAAAAATGGGAAATCTTTTTTGCCCCAATAAATATAAACAAATTGATTACTAACAATCACCAAATCAGGGATTCCATCTTCGTTTAAATCCCCAACATCTCCGTGTTCTTTTTTCCAAATAGGGAGTTCTTTCTCGCTTGTTTCAATTTGCTTCAAATCATACATACCTTTACCATCACTTAGTACAATTCTTATTGGCTCATCTGGAGAATTAGGTATGCCTTCGTCCCCATTATCATATATTACAATATCAACAAAATTATCATCATTTAAATAAATTGGAACACATGTATGCCTATTGCCACCAAAAGTTTTGAATGACTTATCATTAAATAAAGTTGTATCATAAAAGCTTTTCTTAATTGGATCCCACATTAAAAATGCAAAAGAGCTACCATTGCCGGCATAGGCACCTCCGGCATTAAAAACATCAATCCAGCCATCATTGTTAAAATCTCCAGTTGTAATAGCTTGTAAGGCGCCACCCCAAAAATTTTGTTCTACAGCAAATTTATTGGTAGCCAATGGTTTTTGAAAAACGCTGATGATTAAATCCATCATTAAACCACTGTTTCTCCAGTAATCTCTTCCGAAATTCTTTTGTTTGGATAATGCGAGTGCAACTTGATCAACCTTATATCCTTGAAATCTGCTCAAAAAATTATTTATAACAGATATCGATTTATTTAAAGTATTGGATGCATTTGATTTTGATGTCACGCTAATTGACAAATTGTAATTGCCAGACTTTTTTAAACCAGGAATATTCAAATTCAAGCTTGAAGTGGCTGCGCTTGTGTCTAGTTTAAAGATCTGCTTTGCACTATCTGTCCATATTGCTGTGATTGAATATACAATTCCTGCTGTAGGTATTTTTGAACTAATATTAATGATAAGGGGCAAGGTATCCACAACATTATATGTTCCAGTATCAAGATTCGTTGTGAACTTGATTGCTTCTTCTTGAGTAACAGGAGTGGGGGGTGTAACTTTATCTACTTTACTACATGCGCATAGCATTAAAATACCCAAAGCTAGAAGCACCTTTTTCATAGTATAATAGTTTAACCAGATCTATTTTTTTATAAATTTAGATCCATTCCATTCCCATCTTATATTATCCTTTTTTTCTCCTGAAAAAATGTCTAACATACCATTTTTATCAATGTCTTGCACTCTTATGTGATAAAATCTACTTGCTTTGTTATTGTCAATATACTGGGTTGTTTTGTCTGAATATGTTTTGCCTTTATCTTCGGATTTAAAAAAGGAAATAAAGTAAATTGGTGCGCCGCCTGCGGGATTATCGTAAGTTCCACTAGGTATAACCTCTTTAGTGCCATCTTTATCAATGTCAATAAAGTCAAGATTCATCAAATACCATTCTCCTGATATACTAATAGAACTTGAATTAGCTAATGTAAAACCTTTGCCATTCCCCCATAAAATTCTCAAATCATTTGTTCTAGTCGGTCCATTTGGAACAAATGTAATTACTAGATCCAAAAAACCATCGTTATTTATATCTACTAATTCTGATTGGTAAGCAGTAGGTATATCTCCAATACCATTATAATCTAGGCTGAAATTTGCCTTTCCATCATTCCACATAATTCTACTTTTAACTCCTGCAGCTTGGTTGTGGAAATTGAAAGTGATTATATCTAAATCACCGTCATTGTCAATATCTCCTGAGCATCCGGTATACCAAAAACCCTGGTCGGGGAATTCTTTTACAGAGGCAAATCCATTTTTTGAATTTAAAATAAGATGGTTGTTATCATTTAAGAATGGAAATGCACCAAAAGGAGGATCTACCGCAACATTTGAAAAAATATCGGGAAGGGAGTCGTTATTAAAGTCACCTACTAATATTTTTGTGCCATGCGGATCTTTTATGCTAGGGCCTGTATAATTTATTTGTTTTAATATAGTTCCATTATTCATAAAAATAGAGGGAGGAGGATTGGGAGTTGGACTAATTTTTAAATCATAAGATTCAAAGTAAAATAAGTCTTCTAGACCATCTCCGTCAATATCTAATTGCGCAGATTGTTCATCTATCAATGGATTATTGAGATACTTACTTCCATCGGATTTATAAAGTTGCACCGAAGAAAACCATGTATCATAGTTAGATAAATCATAAGAAGAACTTAAGTAATTTTTATATATTCTGTTTCTACTTAAAGTATAGTTTTGATTACTTGTATTTGTTGATGTTGTTTTTGAAGTAAGTGTAATTTTTAAAGTATAATTCCCCTTAATATTGAAGCCAGTTGCTTTTATATTAGTGGATGCTTGACCAGATGTAGTATCTAATTTAAATACGGTTAAATTACTATCAGTCCTTATAACTTGAACATTATAAATTATGCCTTGAGAAGGTATTTTTGAATTAACCGAGATTGTTAAATCTAAACTGTCTTTGTTTAGTAAGTAGTTATTAGATGTTATATCGGGCGATATGGTAAATTTTATGGACTCTTCTTGGGCAATAGGAGTTGGAGCTGGGGCAGAGGGCGCTTCTGTTTTTGTACAACTTATTACAAACAAAATACCTAAAAGGAAGATGACCTTTTTCATATAATTGATTTTAGTTAATTCCACGTCTTCGATATCATTCACCTCTGTTTTCCCTAAGATCTTGGCATTTGTAAAATAGGTGCATTAAAATAGGTATAAAGTCCTATTTAATTAATTCAAAATAAGTCACAAGGAACCTTTCGCCAACTACAGACCCTTGCACTTTTGCTTTTTTAATGGCATTGCAAAAACCTTCTTTATCATGTGCATCTCCATGATCGTCTAACCCAGTGCCGTCTACAAAGTAATTCTTCCCTTTAAATTTAACTGCTAAAAGGCAACCCTTCCCTTCCATTTTAAACATACAAGTGCCACAGGTTGCGGGCAACTCGTATACTGGGTTTTTAGGATTAAAGACTAATTTTTTATTGTTGCTGTCTTGTGCATTTGCGGCAATAAATAAAAACAATGCTATTAAACTGAATAAAATTCTTTTCATAAGAGTTTATTTAACTTAAAGCCTAAGTTACTATTTAATGAGTACAAAAATGACTAAATTTGTTTATTAGAAGATCGGCTTTAAAAAGTAACACACATGAGGAAAGTAGTACTTATTGTATTCCTGTTTATTCACTTGAATTCATTTGCTCAAGAGCTATTTGTATTTACGGAGCCTGCAAGTAATATGCCTGCTAAGTCATTGGGCTTCAGAGATATGAATGGATTCTTTCTTGAGAAGGATGGTAAGCTGAACTACCATAATATGCCAGAACTAATGTGGGGGATCAATAAAGAATGGATGGTACACGCCCAGGGGTTCATTAGTAATCGACAGGATGGTGGCTTTGAAACCGAAGGGGGTAGTGTATATGCCAAGTATCGTTTCTATAGTAAGGATGATTTAAAAAAGCATTTTAGAATGGCTTTGTATGGGAGGTATAGTTTCAATAAGGCAGATATACACCAACAGGAAATTGAAACAATGGGACATAACTCAGGGTACGAGGCAGGATTCATAGCTACACAATTATTACACAAAGTAGCTATTAGTAGTTCGATTAGTTATGAAAGGGCACTAGATAATCAACCAAATTATAAATTCCCTAGTACAGAAAGCAATAGTGCAATGAATTATACTTTGTCTGCGGGTAAACTAATGCTACCTAAAGTGTATACAAGTTATAAGCAGGTGAATGTGAACTTGATGCTTGAATTCATTGGACAAAGATTGAACGATAATCAAAAATCATTTTTAGATATTGCACCTTCGGTACAATTTATATTTAACAGTCAGGCAAGGGTTGATTTGGGCTATCGTAGGCAATTGTACTCAACCATGGAACGAACAGCACCTAATGGGATGGTATTGAAGTTTGAGTATTTGCTTTTTAATGTTTTTAAGTAATTATTTAAATGTAAATTTTAATATGAAAGCAGTTTACATATCGTTATTATTGGTAGCTATTTTTTTGATCTTCCAATCATTTAAAATTATAAATGTGGTTAAAACAGAGAAGCAAGCTTATAGAGTGGTAAAAAAAGAAGCTGGATTTGAAATCAGGTTTTATCCGTCTGCGACAATGGCCACCGTTTATTCAAAAGCGACCAATTATAAATCAGTATCTAGTTCTGGCTTTAGTAAATTAGCAAAATTCATTTTTGGAGGCAATCAAGAAAGAGAAAGTATTGCTATGACAGCGCCAGTGATCATGCGTATTACTGACAAGGGTTCAAGCATGAGTTTCGTGATGCCTCAAAAATACAATGAAGAACCATTGCCTACGCCTAATGACACTCAAATAGAAATTAAAAAATCTGAACCGACTTATTTTGCAGCG
>CAXNMZ010000076.1:0-9276 GCA_964203125.1 Chitinophagales bacterium
AATTCGTCGGAACGCATAAAACGGAAGCCTCCTTTTTTACTTTTGGTCACTGCTGTTCTAAAACCCGCTACGATATAAGCTTCTTGCATAAAAAAGTCTTTAATTGACACCCTAAATGTAGGCTTTTTTATAAACAGTTGTTTATGCAACTAAATATTTCATTGTAAATTTGGGGCATGATCTATCCATTCATCAGAAACAGCCTGTTTTTACTCCCTCCTGAAACTGCACACAATGTTTCTATGAAGGGCTTGGATATGGCTGCAGCATTGCCCCCATTGAATACATGGTTAAGTGATCATTTTCAATTGCAGGATACAAGTTTATCCAAGACCGTTTTTGGTTTGCATTTTCCCAATCCAGTGGGCCTTGGTGCAGGATTTGATAAAAACGCAGCACATTTGGATGGTTTAGAAATGTTAGGTTTTGGATTTATTGAAATTGGCACGGTGACCCCTAAACCACAAGCTGGTAATGCGCAACCAAGATTATTTAGAATCCCAGATCAACAAGCATTGATCAATCGTATGGGATTTAACAACGACGGGGTGGACGCGATTGCAAAAAGATTAAAACAAAGAAAATCAACTACCAATTCCAAATTAATTATTGGCGGCAATATTGGAAAAAATAAAGTCACTGAAAATCAAGATGCCTGGAAAGATTATTGCACCAATTTTATAGGACTAGAGGAAGTGGTAGATTATTTTGTCGTGAATGTAAGTTCTCCGAACACGCCAGGCTTACGTGAATTGCAAGAAAAAGAAGCTTTGAGAAAAATATTTTCTGAACTTCAGTTAATCAATAAAAATAATAAACCTATTCTATTAAAAATTGCACCCGATTTAGAAATAAGTGCATTAGATGATATCATTGCATTGACTTCGGAGGTAAAAATAGACGGATTGGTGTCAAGCAATACCACATTGGATCGTAGCTTATTGAATCCTAAGAATACAGCAAGGGCGAAGGAGATTGGCGCAGGTGGATTAAGTGGTCAACCATTGCTTATCAGATCAAATCAAGTGCTTGAGTATTTATTCAATGGCATTGGTGACAGGCTACCCATTATTGCAAGTGGTGGCATTTTCAAACCAGAAGATGCAAAAGCAAAAATGGATGCAGGCGCTAGTTTAGTGCAAGTATGGACTGGATTTATTTATGAAGGACCAGCGATTGTAAAAAATATATTAGAAGCCCTCAAGAAATAAATTTTAATTCATGTTGACCATTCAAAGTTTTTGTTTCAATGCATTTCAGGAAAATACTTTTGTCCTTTTTAATAGTGAAAGAGAAGCAATTATGGTTGACCCTGGTTGTTATTTAAAACATGAGCAAGCGCAACTAGCTAATTTCATTACAGACAATCATTTGACGCCTACCTTACTTCTCAACACACATTGCCATTTAGATCATGTGTTTGGCAATAATTTTGTGAGTGAGACTTATGGATTGACTGCTTTATTTCATCAAAAAGAACAAGCAGTCATAGACCGATTACCCGAAGGTGGTGCAAGGTGGGGCGTTCCGACAGAAGCCTACAAAGGAAAAGTCCAATATATTCAACAGGATGAATTAATCCATTTTGGAAAAGATGTATTCAAGGTACTTGAGACACCAGGACACTCACCAGGCAGTGTTTGTTTTTACCATGAGGCACAAGATTTTTTGATTGGAGGAGATTTGATTTTTAAAGATGGCGTAGGCAGAACCGATCTGCCAGGAAGCAATCCATTAGATTTAATTAAAAGTATCCAAACGCAGATTTTTCCATTACCAGATACCATGACCATCTATTCAGGCCATGGGCCAGCCACCACTTGGGGTAGAGAGAAAAAAGCAAATCCCTATATTTTGCATTTATTGAAAAACTAAAGGACTTGCACCTTGTTATGAATGTACCTATGTGTTAACAATTAATTAATACAGCCCCTGTAAACTCTTATGCTGATTAAAGGGTATTTTTGCGACATACATTATGGAAACCAATCCAATCAAAATACTCATTGCAGACGATGAACCAGATATCATCGAAATTATAAGCTTCCACTTGAATAAAGCAGGGTATGAAGTCGAATCAGCAAAAGACGGAAGTGAAGCCATTGAGAAAGCAAAACAATTTAATCCAGATTGTATCATCTTAGATGTCATGATGCCTAAACGCAATGGATTTGAAGTATGTGAATATTTAAGATCTAACAAAGAGTTCGATAAAACTTTGATTGTATTGTTAACTGCACTGAATGACGAGGTATCACATATCAAAGGTTTAGAATTAGGAGGAGATGATTTTATCAATAAACCAATTAGTCCAAAAGTACTTGTAAGCAGAATCAGTGCCTTATTTAGAAGAATTCAGCCTGCTAATACAGAAACTAAAACCTTGCAAATTAAAGACCTTACCATAGATTCAGAACAATACAAAACTGTTTTGAATGGTGTGGTGCATATATTGGCTAAAAAAGAATTTGAATTACTTTACTTATTAGCAGCCCAACCTGGTCGTGTCTTTTTAAGAAACGAGATCTTGTCTCAGGTTTGGGGCAACGACGTGATTGTTGGTGACAGAACCATTGATGTGCACATCCGAAAAATAAGGGTAAAATTAGGTATTGAATGCATTACGACAGTGAAAGGGGTTGGATATAAATTTGACTATTAGTCAAAACAGAATACCTTTGTTACAGGCTTAGATAGCTCCATTACAACATGTTTAAAGAAAAAAATCTTTCGCCAAAGCAATTGGCTTTGCTTACTGCATTAATTTTGTCAAGCTTGATTGCATTGAGTGTATTTGTATTGATTACAAATTGGAAATTTCTATTCGCTTATTTCGTTGCTTGTTTCATTGTGATTTACCTTTTGGTAAATCAAATACTAGAATTTTTTATTTACAGAAAAATTAAACTTATTTATAAGTTAATCTCTTATACCAAGGCCAGCAAAAGAGAAGAAGCCTATCAAAAATATATATTGCCCCAAAAGGGAATTGATGAGGTAAGAGTAGATGTAGAAAACTGGGCCGCACAAAAAGCAGATGAAATTCAAACATTACAGTCCAATGAACAGTTTAGAAAAGAATTTCTACAAAATCTGTCTCATGAAATCAAGACACCTATTTTTGCCATACAAGGTTATTTAGAATTATTAGCAGATGGCGCAGCGGAAGATCCAATACTTAGTAAAAAATTTATTGGACAGGCCGAGGCCAATGTCCAACGCTTAGTTGGTCTTATGAATGACGTAGATGTCATCACCAACTTAGAGATCAACAAAGAGCCGATTTTGAAGCAGCAATTTATTATACAAGATTTGATCACAGAAGTTTTTCAAAACTTAAATGTCAAATTGCTGAAAAAAAATATGCAATTTCAATTCAAAAAAGGGAGCGAACTGCCTATAGAAGTTTTTGCCGATAAAAATAAAATTTATCAGGTCTTAGTGAACGTCTTTTCTAATGCTGTAAAATATGGAAAGATTGATGGTGAAATTATTGCAAGCGTATACTTGTTAGACGACAAAAAAGTATTAATTGAAATTACTGATAATGGCATTGGTATAGAAGAATCCCATATCCCAAGATTGTTTGAACGTTTTTACAGAACAGATGATGCAAGAAGCAGGGAAATTGGAGGTACTGGATTAGGATTAGCTATTTGCAAACATATTATTGAAGCCCATGGCGAAAACGTCCATGTGAGAAGTCAATTGAACGTTGGAACGACTGTTGGGTTTACATTGGCTCAATAGTATTTGATTCTTTTTCCCTAATTATTTCGTTTCTTTGTATTCTAAAAATTTTTAATGCAAACTATTCTAGTTACCGGTGGCTGTGGTTTTATAGGTGCTCATACCATTGTGGATTTAGTTGAAAATGGATTCAATGTGCTCTCTATTGATAATTTATCTAGGGCATCAGATGATTCCTTATTGGGTATTGAAAAAATTACAGGTAAGAAAATTAAAAATTACACCGTCAATTTAACAGATAAAGCAGCTACAGAAGCGGTTTTTATTGCTAACCCAGATATTGTTGGGATTATTCATTTTGCTGCTTATAAAGCAGTTGGCGAATCCGTTGAAAAACCTTTAGACTATTACGAGAACAATATCAGCTCCTTAGTACATTTATTACAGATGGCTGTAAAATACAATGCACCGCATTTTATCTTCTCCTCTTCTTGTACGGTATATGGCAACCCTGACACCATTCCTGTTACTGAACATACCCCATTGCAAACAGCTGCTTCTCCATATGGTGCCACTAAGCAAATGGGAGAAACCATTGTGAAGGATGCCGCATTGGCGCATCCCTTATCAACGATCTTACTCAGGTACTTTAATCCAGTAGGTGCACATCCTTCTACAGCTATTGGAGAATTACCTATTGGCCGTCCACAAAACCTAGTGCCTGCCATTACACAAACTGCTATTGGTAAATTGCCAAAGATGCAAGTACATGGCGCCGATTACGATACGCGAGACGGATCCTGTATTAGAGACTATATCCATGTTTGCGATATTGCCCATGCACATACACTTGCTATACAATATTCCATTCAAAACAATCAACCAAATAGTTGCGAAGTATTTAATCTTGGAACAGGCAATGGTATTACAGTATTAGAAGCGATCCATGCTTTTGAAAAAGTAAGTGGCGTACAATTAAATTACGAGATTGGTCCGCGCAGAGCTGGTGATATTGTTTCCATTTATGCCAACAACGATCATGCCGTCAAGCAACTAGGATGGCATTGCAAATATGATTTGGAAGACATGATGCGCACTGCTTGGGATTGGGAAAAAAGTTTAGCTAAATAATTATATAAATTAGTTTTGTACCAACATTTTTTCAGCGTTCTCCGCCATTTGTAATGCTTCAATGAATTCTTCGATTTCTCCATTGACTACGGCATCCAAATTATAAGAAGTGACATTCACGCGGTGGTCTGTAACCCTTCCCTGTGGCCAATTATAAGTTCTAATCTTTGCACTTCTATCTCCGGTGCTTACCAATGTTTTACGGTGTCTTGAAATTTCATCTTCTTGCTTACGCACTTGTTCCTCAAATAATTTTGTTCGCATCATGCCCATTGCTTTTTCACGGTTGCCTAACTGTGAACGCTCTGTTTGACAAATGATGACTGTGCCCGTAGGAATATGCGTCAACATCACTTTGGTCTCTACTTTATTTACGTTTTGTCCACCCGCACCACCACTTCGAGAAGTTTCCATTTTTACATCCGCTGGGTTCAATACAAAATCTAGTTCTTCCGCTTCTGGCATCACAGCTACCGTAGCTGCTGAAGTATGCACCCTGCCCTGTGTTTCAGTAGAAGGTACACGTTGCACACGGTGCACGCCACTTTCGAATTTCATGGTACCATATACATCTTCTCCTGTTACTTCTAATATCACTTCCTTATAGCCGCCCACTGAACCTTCACTTTCACTTACTAAAGCTACTTTCCATCCTTTTTTCTGACAATACCTTGTGTACATCGTCAATAAATCACCTACAAATAAACTGGCTTCATCGCCTCCTGTACCTGCTCTTAATTCAATGATGGCATTCTTATCATCTTGTGGATCTTTTGGAATCAATAATTTAGTCAGTTCTTTTTCTAAATTTTCTTTTTCATCCTCTAGTGCAGGCATTTCCATTTTCGCCAATTCACGCATATCTGCATCATCTCCATTCAAAGCTTCTTTTGCAAATTTATGTTCCGCCAATACTTTCACATAGCGCTCATAAGGA
The DNA here is from genome assembly GCA_964203125.1 of Chitinophagales bacterium. GTDB lineage: Bacteria > Bacteroidota > Bacteroidia > Chitinophagales > Chitinophagaceae > Sediminibacterium. Next base: position 5,759 of record CAXNMZ010000076.1, read on the forward strand.
ATGACGATTTTCTCTAAAGAACGGTACTCCTTACTAAACTTACCAAATTCAGATTGGTTATTGATGATCTCTGGATTGGTCAAAGCCACCCCAACCTGATCAAATCTAGCTTTTATAGCTTCTAATTTATCTAACATAGTTATTTTGCTGTGCGCAAAAATAGCTATTTTAGTTGTCAATTAAAAGGATACCACCCATGAAATACCTATCTGTCCTGTTTTGCGCAATCAGCATCACTGGATTTAGCCAAAAAATTCACTTTAAATCTGTGTTAGTAGATACCCATAATGACGCAATAACGGCATGTATCGAAAAGAAAGTAAGTTTTGATCAAGACTTAACTGGCATCAATCATTCAGATTTAAAAAGATTTAAAGAAGGTGGATTGGACTACCAATTGTTTTCTATTTGGTGCGATGGCGAAAAAGTAAACCCCTATGCATGGGCCATGCGTGAGATGGATACGATGGATGCCGTGGCTGCAAGAAACCCAGATAAAATGGTGATTGCTAAAGATTGGAAAACAATGAATGCTGCATTGAAAGCAGGTAAAATTGTAGCGCAGTATGGTGTAGAAGGTGGGCACATGATCGAAGATGATATCAATAGATTGGATACATTTTATAATCGTGGGGTTCGATACATGACATTGACTTGGAACAACTCGCCTTCTTGGGCTAGTTCACACACTGCAGAAAATAGTTCAAAATACACAGGACAAAAAGGTCTGAATGATTTTGGGAAACAAATCATTCAAAGAATGAATCAATTGGGTATCATCGTAGATGTGTCTCATGTAGGAGAAAAAACATTTTGGGATGCGATCAATACCACTACAAAACCTGTGATTGCATCGCATAGCAATGCTTTCAGTATTTGCCCAGTAACAAGAAATTTAAAAGACGACCAAATTAAAGCCGTTGGAAAAAATGGTGGCGTGATTTGTCTAAACTTTTTTTCTGGATTTGTTGATAGTAATTTCAGCAAAAAAGATATGGCATTTAGAAAAGCACATGGAGCAGAAGTGGATTCACTTTTGGCTACAGGGATACAAAGAGAATACGCTTACACCATGTTATCGGATAAATATAAAACAGAAAGTGAAGCCATCAAGCCTACCATTGAACAATTGATGCAACACTTTGATCATATTGTTAAATTGATTGGTGTAGACCATGTGGGGATTGGCTCGGACTTTGATGGCATCAATTCAGCCCCACAAGGCTTGAGTACGGTACTAGATTATCCTAATTTCACCAAAGCATTGATCGCTAGAGGTTATTCTAATAAGGAGATCAAAAAAGTATTAGGTGGAAATTTTTTACGTGTGTACAGAATGAATAACCCAAACTAAAAGCCAAGTAATTTCTCCATCATCACTTCTAAGCGATCATTGGCCATGTATTGCTTCTCTAGCGTTTTATTGAATGGGATCGGTGTGTCTAAAGACGCACAACGCATAATTGGTGCATCTAAATGAGTAAAGCAATGTTCTGCCACCCAGGCACTGATCTCTCCACCGATACCGCCTGTTAAATTGTCTTCGTGTAAGAGCATTAATTTACCTGTTGCTTTCACCGACAATTCAATTGCAGTATAATCCAATGGCGATAGTGTTCTTAGATCTAGTATATAAATGGATTGATCCGAATGCGCTTGTTGATAGGCTTTTGCCCAAAGCACGCCCATACCATAAGTAATGATGGTAGCATCTGTACCTTCTTGAACAATATGTGCTTTACCAATTTCAATTTGATACATGGCATCAGGAATTTCCTCTTCGATACTTCTGTACAAAGCTTTGTGTTCAAAATATAAAATAGGATTGGGTTCTGCTAGTGCCGCAATCAATAATCCTTTTGCATCTGTTGGATTGGATGGATACACCACTTTCAATCCTGGCACATGTGTGAACCAAGCTTCATTGGATTGTGAATGAAAAGGACCTGCACCCACACCACCACCAGTTGGCATACGCACCACTACGTCGGCACTTTGACCCCAACGATAATGCATCTTCGCTAAATTATTGACAATTTGATTAAAGGCAACAGTGACGAAATCAGCAAATTGCATTTCCACCACCGACTTGATGCCTTCCATACTTAAACCCAATGCAGCACCTACAATGGCACTTTCACAAATAGGCGTATTGCGTATTCTTTGTTTTCCAAATTGATCCACAAAGCCTTCTGTTATTTTAAATGCCCCACCATACTCAGCAATATCTTGTCCCATGATAATCATGTCTGGATATTTTTCCATCGACTGTCTCAATGCATCACTAATGGCTTCGATCAATCTTTTGTTGGTTTTCTGTGTGGTCTCAACCAAACTATAATCAGGAATGGTGTTTTCTGGAACCGGCGCAAACACATCCACTAATTCATCGGCGATAGATGGCTCAAATGTTTCAGGCTCCATGGCCTTTTTTAAATCTGCATCCATTTGATCTTTGAATCGGTTTCGGATTTCTGCCACTTGCATTTCTGTAAGTACCTTTTCTTCTACTAAAAATTGCTCGTAATTTTTGATAGGATCTTTTAATGACCAGGTTTCCATCAAATGCTTTGGTACATATTTTACACCGCTCGCTTCCTCATGTCCACGCATTCTGAACGTATCACATTCAATCAAATAAGGTTTCTGTTGATTGATGCAATAGTCGCGTACCCCTTTTACAGTTTGATACACTTCCAAAATATTATTACCATCAATACGAATGCCTTCCATCCCGTAGCCCTTTGCGCGGTCTACTAAATGATCACATTTATATTGCTCATTCGTTGGGGTACTCAAGCCATAGCCATTATTTTCAATAATAAATATAACAGGCAAATTCCAAACAGCAGCCACGTTCAAGGCTTCGTGAAAATCACCTTCGCTTGTTCCACCATCTCCAGTGAAAGCCATACTTGCTTTTAACTGACCTCTTTGTTGATATGCTAAGGCAACGCCATCAGCGATGGCTAATTGAGGGCCTAAATGAGAAATCATACCACATACATGATGTGCTTTGCTACCAAAATGAAAACTTCTTTCTCTTGCTTTACTATAACTACTTCTATCGCCTTGCCATTGTTTGAATAAATCTGTCAAAGGCATTTTGCGCGAAGTGAACACCCCTAAATTTCGATGTAAAGGCATAATCCATTCGGTAGGATCCATCGCCAATGTAGCACCTACAGCAATTGCCTCTTGGCCAATCCCACTAAACCATTTGCTAATTTTTCCCTGCCTAAGTAAGACCAACATTTTCTCTTCAATCATTCTTGGCCATAAAATGGACTCGTATAAATGAATCAACTCCTCGTTACTCAGACTACCACGTTTGTATTCCATTAGTCTTTAGAATTCAACTTGCTCAATAATTTCAACATTTCTAAATACAACCAAACCAAAGTCACTAGTAAACCAAAAGCGCCGTACCATTCCATATACTTTGGCGCGCCCATCTCTGCCGCTTTTTCGATGGCATCAAAATCTAATAACAAATTCAATGCAGCGATACATACAAT
>CAXNMZ010000077.1:0-9132 GCA_964203125.1 Chitinophagales bacterium
GGCATTGGTAAAAGTGCCATTATTGCACAAAAAATTGTAGCCACTTGTAATTCTACTGGCACGCCTGCAATTTACCTACATGCAGCAGATGCGATTCATGGAGATTCAGGGATGATTGGTCCAGAAGATGTGGTGATGATTATTAGTAAGAGTGGCGAGAGTCCTGAAATTAAATTATTAGTTGACTTGATCGCCCATTTTGGTAATCCATTGATCGCAATGGTAGGTAATTTGGATAGTTATCTAGCCAAGGCAACACCACTTGTGATTAACACCACAGTAGACCAAGAAGCATGTATTCATAATTTAGCACCTACTTCATCTACCACTGCGCAAATGGTGATGGGCGATTTAATGGCTATTACATTCATGGAATTAAGGGGATTCAAATCCAATGATTTTGCAAAATTTCATCCTGGAGGTAATCTTGGAAAAAAATTAACCTTAACCACAGGTGCCATTGCAAAACAAAATACACAACCAAGTGTCAATCCGTTAACAAGTGTTAAAGAAGTCATTATAGCCATCTCGAAAAGCAGGATGGGCGCAACTGTTGTTTTAGATGATAGCGGAAATATTATTGGCATGATTACAGATGGAGATATTCGCCGAATGCTAGAACAACATACTAGTATACAAGAACTAAAAGCCGCCGATATTTTACACAAGCAGCCCATTACCATTTCCTCTAACACATTGGCGATCGAAGCATTTGATCTAATGAAAGCGCATGATATTAGTCAATTGATTGTGGCTGATGATGGTCAATATAAAGGAATGATTCATATACACGATTTAATGAAAGAGGGGATTTTATAATCTATAGCTATGCAAAACAAAAATCACTATGTAGCCATTATGGCTGGAGGTATTGGAAGTCGATTTTGGCCGATGAGTAGGACTGCACTCCCTAAACAATTTTTAGATGTATTGAATACGGGTAAGACATTAGTGCAATGGACTTATGAACGTTATGCAAAGTTTATTCCTGCAGAAAATATTTATATTGTCACTTCCGAAGAGTACGTTGACATTGTGAAAACACAATTACCAATGCTCCCTATTGATAATATTTTAGCGGAGCCAAGTAAAAAAAATACAGCACCTTGTATTGCGTATATCTCTTTTAAATTGGCACAAATCAATCCTGATGCAAAATGTATTGTTGCACCAAGTGACCATTTAATTTTAGAAGAAGACCGCTTTCAAGCAATTGCTTTAGATGCATTGGATTTTGTAGACCATATTAAAGCATTGGTGACATTAGGGATTCAGCCAACACATCCCAACACAGGATATGGTTATATCCAATACGAAGGACTAGAAGTTGCCAAGGATGTATTTAAAGTTAAAACCTTTACTGAAAAACCAGATTTAGAAATTGCAAAATCATTTTTAGAAAGTGGTGACTTTTTATGGAACGCGGGAATTTTTGCTTGGAAAATAAATTCCATCTTAGCTGCCTTCGAAAAGTACCAGCCAGAAATGTATGAATTATTTGATCAAGAGAAAATGCATTTTAATACACCAGCTGAAAATGCTGCGATTCAAAAAATCTATCCACAGTGCACCAATATTTCTATTGACATCGCCATCATGGAGAAGGCCAATAACGTATATGTGATGCCAGCATCATTTGGATGGAGTGACCTAGGTACATGGAATAGTGCTTATGAGAATATGGAGAAAGACTATTTTGGCAATGCAGTTGCTTCTGATAATGTCATTGTAATTGATGCTACAAAATGTATGATCAATTCTCCTAAGGACAAACTAGTTGTAGTGCAAGGACTGGATGATTTTATTGTGGTGGATACAAAGGATGTATTATTGATTTGCAGTAGGGATAAAGAGCAGTCAATTAAAGAGTATGTGGCAGAAGTAAAGAGGAACAAAGGCGATAAATATATCTAAATTACCTACCTTAGAGTGGTTGGGATATAGCTTATAAACATAAATACCCCCCTCTATGGCAACCATTATCACTGGCACTGGTAGCATTATACCGCACCATATTAAATCTAATCAGGATTTTGTTTCAAATACTTTTTACGATGAGCAAAGCGAATTGATCAAAACACCTAACCAAGAAATTGTTGAGAAATTCAAAGGCATCACTGGCATCATGGAAAGAAGGTATGCCGATGTACAAGTCAACACATCTGACCTAGCCGCAGCTGCAGCTAAATTAGCGATCGAAGATGCGGGGATAGATCCTGAAACGATTGATCAAATCATTGTGGCACATAATTTTGGAGATGTTCAAAATGGAACCATCCAATCAGATGCCGTTCCTGCCATCGCATCAAGAGTAAAACATCATTTAGGCATTGTGAACCCAAGCTGCGTGGCTTATGATATTTTATTTGGCTGCCCAGGATGGATACAGGGTGTGATTCAAGCAGATTCTTTTATTAAATCAGGGATGGCAAAAAGATGTTTAGTGATTGGCGCCGAGACTTTAAGTAGAGTCATTGATCCACACGATAGAGATAGTATGATTTTTAGCGATGGTGCAGGCGCTTGTATTGTAGAACATAGCGAAGATCCTAATCAGGGTATTTTATCCTTTAGTGTACAAAGCCATTGTAACGATGAAGCTAATTTCTTGTACATGGGGAAATCTTATCATCCAGCCGCAGATGATGCCACAAGGTATATTAAAATGAAGGGCCGAAAAGTATATGAGTATGCCATTAAGAATGTGCCTATTGCTATGAAAGCCTGTATAGAAAAAGCGGGCGTGGATATACATGAAGTGAAAAAATTCTTTCTGCATCAAGCCAACGAAAAAATGGATGAGGGTTTTATTAAAGCACTGTATAAATTATATGATATCAAAGAGATTCCAGCTGATATCATGCCCATGAGTATTCATGAATTAGGTAATAGTTCTGTAGCGACCATTCCAACTTTATACGATTTAGTACATAAAGGAAAGTATGCTGAGCATAGATTAGAAAAAGGCGATGTCGTTATTTTTGCATCTGTTGGTGCTGGTATGAATATCAACGCGATTTGCTATCGACTCTAATATTTTTATTAAATAAAATATTTCTAATAAAATATTTCTAATAAAAAAAAGGTGCTAACTGCACCTTTTTTTTATTAGTAACCTCGTTGATTATTGCCTTCGATATAGTTGGTATATGCTTTATTACAAACTTTGTTTCCCCCAGGTGTTGGATAGTTTCCTGTGAAATACCAGTCACCCGTGTTGGTTGGACAACATGCATGCAATCCTTCAATGGTCTGATAGATCACTTCTACAGGGATTTGAATATTATCTGGTGTAATGAGTTGCGCAATTTTATCTGAAATTTCTTCTGTTGTAAAAGGTTTGTATAATTCACGTACCACATTTTGAGTATGAAGTTCGTTCTTAGCTTCTAGTGCTTTGATTTTTTGATAGACATCATCCATGACTTTTTCCATACCTCTTTCTTTCAACAAAGCAATCGCGGCTTTAAATGCGATGAAATCACCCATCTTACTCATGTCAATACCGTAACAATCAGGATACCTGATTTGAGGCGCAGACGAAACAACAATGATTTTTTTAGGGGAAAGTCTTGATAACATTCTAACAATACTTTCTTTTAAGGTTGTCCCCCTAACAATACTATCATCAATGACCACCAAGCTATCTTCATTTTTACGCACAGTGCCATAAGTGATATCATACACGTGCTGCACCATCTCGTTACGATTCGAATCCTCCGTAATAAAGGTTCTTAATTTAACATCTTTGATCGCGATTTTTTCTTGGCGAATTTTTCGATTCACCATTGCTCCTAATTTTTCCGCGTCTACGTCCTTACCCCAACTTAAAATACGTTCTACTTTAATGGCGTTCAAGTATTCTTCCATCCCTTTTATCAAACCGTAAAATGCTACTTCTGCCGTGTTGGGTATATAAGAGAAGATCGTATTCTTTAAATCTTTTTCGATTCTGTCTAACACTATTTTACTTAAATAATGTCCAAGTGCGATTCGCTCTCTATAAATTTTTTCATCCCCACCTCTAGAAAAATAAATACGCTCAAAAGAACATGCTCTTCTTTCTTTTGGTGCAATAATTTGCTCAATGGTATATCCACCTTTGTCGTCTACAATCAAAGCATTGCCTGGCATCAACTCATGCACTTCGTTCTCGCCTACATTAAATGTGGTACGTATTGCAGCTCTTTCGCTAGCAGCTACAATCACCTCCCCATCAATATAATAATAAGCTGGACGAATGCCATGTGCATCACGCATAATAAAACTATACCCATTACCCACTAATCCGCCAATGGTAAAGCCCCCATCAAACATAGGTGTGGCTTGTTTTAATACTTCCGAAATATTGGGGCTATTGGGATTTTTACTTTCTTCAATGACCAGAAAGTGATGGATCACTTCCATCATGGCTGCTAAGTCACTTTGTTTTTCAAAAGGACCTGGTTCATGTTGAATAAGTTTGAATAATTCATCTGTATTCACCAAATTGAAATTACCTGCTAAAGCAAGATTCTTTCCTGGTGCTAAATTTTTCTTAATAAATGGATGGCAAAATTCAACATTGTTTTTGCCTTGTGTACCATACCTTAAATGTCCTAGTAATAATTCACCCATGAATGGCAGATGCCCTTTCATTAAACCAGGATGTTTGGTAATATCTGGTTGTAATTTTTCTAGTTCTTGTATTTCTTGACCCACTTTATAAAATAAATCAGCAATGGGCTGCTGTGCACTACTTCTTAATCTATATAAAAAAGGATTGCCTGCTTCTATATCTAGTTTAACAGTTGCAATCCCTGCGCCATCTTGTCCACGATTGTGTTGTTTTTCCATCAAGAGGTACAACTTATTTAGTCCGTAGGTAACTGACCCTCTATTTTGAAGATAGTAGGAAAAAGGTTTTCTTAACCTAATGAATGCTAAGCCACATTCGTGTTTGATTTCGTCGCTCATGATGAAATTTCTAGTATGTTTTTTCCTTTACAATTGCATTTGCCACTTTTGTCCAATCTGTCAATTCCTTACAAGCTTGGAAATCGTTGTCTATAAATACATAGTAATTAGGGACTCTGTCTTTAAACCATGATTCTAACACTTTTGCTTTTTTCTCTTCTAGTGCCCTTATTGAAACACGGTTATAATCTTCTTTTAAATTTTCTTTATGAGGCTCTGTTCTTTCTTTATAATAAACAATACGAACTGTTTTTCTACCTCTGTCATCCACATACAATTGTGGTGTGGAGATGTCTCCTGGCTTCATGTTCTGAATCAAAACCACCATTTCTTTGTCCAATTGATCAAAGTTGATATAAGTAGATCCATCGCGACCAGTTACTGCTCCACCACTAAACTTACTTGATTCGTCGTCACTATATTTATTCACTGCTTCACCAAAACTTGTCTTGTTTGCTAAGACCACTTTTCTAACGCTATCTAACAAATGTTTAGTCTCGTTAATTTCATCGTTGGTGATTGGTGGGATTCTTAAGATATGCTTTACCACTGCTTCATCCCCTGATCTAGAAATCAATTGGATAATATGGTAACCAAATTTGGATTTTACTGGAGCAGAAATTTGACCTTCTTTTAACCTGAAAGAGGCCGCCATGAAAGCTGGATCAAATTCTCTTACATTTCTATTTAAGCTAAACTGTCCTAAATTTTCTTTTGAACTTGGATCTTCAGAATATAATTTTACCAATTGTTCAAATTTATTCACGCCGCCTTCTACTTGCTTACGGTATTCTAACATTTGCTGAATCACATATTCTTCAATATCGCGATTTGCTTTAGGATGCATGATGATTTCCGAAATCTGCACTTCACTTTCATACAAGGGCAAACTATCCACTGGAATTTTTGCATAAAAGGCTTTTACCTCATTTGGAGTAATCTTTACTTTGTCAACAATTTTATTTTGCATTTCCTCCGCCAAACGTTGCTCTTTAATTAAAAGTCTAAAATCGTCTTTTAATTGAAAGATAGATCGTCCAGCAACTTCTTCTAAGACTTCCTTAGATCCAAATTGTTGTATGAAATTTCGAATACGTCCATCAATAGCCACTTCAATTTCTTCTTCTGTAACTAAAATAGAATCTTTTTCGGCTTGTAAAACCAATGCCTTACGAATTAATTGCCCTTCGATCACCTGACAGTTGGATGGCAATTCAATATTTTCTTGACCCTGTGCTTGTCTTTTATAATCTGCAAGCGCATTGTCTACATCGGAACGTAGAATATATTTATCACCGACTGTGGCAATAATTTTATCTGCTAAAACTTTTTTGATTTGAGCGGTTGCTGCACTAGTAATGGCAATTAAACCTAAGGCAAATAAGATGCGAACTATTTTCATCAAATATGAATTTAGGGGCTAAGTTCCGATAGCCGGGGCAATGCCCCAACTATCAAATCTTAATTTTTTTATAAAGTACGTTTAACTTCTTCTTCTTCAAATGCTTCTACAATATCGCCTGGTTTTAAGTCGATAAAGTTTTTGATGGTCAAACCACATTCCATGTTGGAAACAACTTCTTTCACATCATCTTTGAAACGCTTCAAGCTTCCTAATTCAGCGGCCTGTCCTTCTCCTCTTGGGAACTCAACAATACCGTCACGAATAATACGAATTTTACTGTTTCTGCTCAACTTGCCATCCAATACATAACATCCGGCAACCGTTGCTTTATCAAATTTGTAGACTTCTCTAACCTCCACATTGGCCACAATTTTCTCTTGAATTTTTGGTTCCAACATACCTTCCATCGCGCTTTTGATTTCATCAATCGCGTTGTAGATGATCGAGTACATTTTAATTTCAACACCTTCTGTTTCTGCTAAGCGACTTGCTTGCATACTAGGACGAACGTTGAAACCTATGATGATCGCATCAGAAGCAGCAGAAAGCAATACATCAGATTCAGAAATCTGACCCACGCCTTTTAATACTACTCTAATTGCAATTTCCTCGGTAGATAATTTTTGTAATGAATCACTCAAGGCTTCTACAGAACCATCCACGTCACCTTTGATGATGATGTTTAATTCTTTAAAGTTACCTAAAGCCAAACGACGACCAATCTCGTCTAATGTAATATGTTTTCTAGTTCTCAAGCCTTGCTCTCTTAATAATTGAGAACGCTTGGTCGCTAATTCTTTTGCTTCTGACTCGTCGTCATATACTTTGAATTTCTCACCAGCTTGTGGTGCACCATTCAAACCTAAGATCACCACAGGAGTAGATGGAGGTGCTAATTCGATACGTTGATTACGTTCGTTGAACATCGCTTTGACACGACCATAAAACTGGCCTGATAAAATCAAATCTCCCGGACGTAAATTTCCGTTTTGTACAAGAATAGTAGCAACAAAACCACGGCCCTTATCTAAAGAGGCCTCGATAATTGTACCGGTTCCTTCTCTATTTGGATTGGCTTTTAAATCTAAAATTTCAGATTCTAATAATACTTTCTCTAACAACGCATCTACGTTCAAACCTTGTTTAGCAGACAATTCTTGGTTTTGGAATTTACCACCCCAAGCTTCTACTAAAATATTCATTTGAGATAATTGCTCGTATATTTTTTGCGGTTGTGCACCGTCTTTATCAATTTTATTCACTGCAAAAATCATTGGCACATTCGCTGCTTGAGAGTGACTAATGGCCTCTTTAGTTTGTGGCATCACTGCATCGTCTGCAGCCACTACTATAATTGCAATATCCGTTACTTTAGCACCACGCGCACGCATCGCTGTAAAGGCTTCGTGACCTGGTGTATCCAAGAAAGTAATGGCTTTACCATTTGGCAAAGTCACTTCATATGCACCAATATGTTGCGTGATACCACCGGCCTCACCTGCAACCACATTCGCGTTACGGATATAATCCAATAAAGATGTTTTACCATGATCCACGTGACCCATGATGGTTACAATTGGAGGACGCTCTACTAAATTCGCTAGATCTTCTGCTTCCTCTTCTTCATCCATTTCTATTACATCTTCTAATCCTACGAATTCAACTTCGAATCCAAATTCACTTGCAACCAATTCAATTACCTCCGCATCTAAACGTTGGTTGATTGAAACCATGATACCCAAGTTCATACACTTGCTAATGATATCTGCAAAGCTTACATCCATCAAGCTTGACAACTCACTCACGGTTACGAATTCTGTTACCTGTAATTTATTGTCTTCTCTTTGTTCGTTATTTTCATTTTCAGCAGCTTCTTCTCTTCTTTGACGACGATACTTAGATTTCATGCTCTTACCACGACCACCTTGGCCTGATAATTTCGCTTGTGTTTCCTTGATCTTATCTTGAATTGCTTTCTGATCGATTTCTTTTTGCTCAGCCGTTTGTGGCATATTTCTTCCGCGTGCTCCACCTTGTCCCGGACGCGTTCCATTATTAGGACGATTGCCTTGGTAGCCACCACCACCTTGTGGACGATTGCCTTGATAACCACCGCCTTGTCCACCCTGAGGACGATTCCCTTGATAACCACCACCACCTTGAGTTTGTCCACCTTGTCCTGTTTGACCAGGTTGATTTGGTCTACCTTGAACTGGGATACGTTTACGAACACGTTTTTCTTCCTGGGTTAAAGGTTTTGGTCTAGTATCGCTATTCATTGGCAAGTCAATCTTACCTAAAATAGTTGGTCCTGTTAACTTGTCTGCTTGAATATTCGTAATGGCACCATGTACATTTTCTGGAGCGATTGAATGATCTACTGGTGGTGCTTTTTTAGCAGCTGCTTTTGGAGCACTCGCTTTAGGCGCTGCTGCTTTTGGAGCTGCTGGTTCTTCTGTTTTAGTGGTCGACTTTTTTGGTCTTGTAGAAGAGTCAATTAAAGATAGATCAATCTTATTCACCACTTTTGGTGCTTCCACTTCAGAGGCTGCTGCTTTCGCCTTTGCAGGCGCTGCTTTCGCAGGAGCTGGAGCATCTGTAACCTCTGGGGCTGATGCTTTTGGTGTTTTCACAACTGGAGTTTCAGCAACAACTGCTTTTTTTGCTGGAGCAATTTCTTCCTCCGCTTTTTTGCCTTTGTCTGCTATTGCATTTTTCGGCAATTCCACATGGTCTGCCTTATTCTTGGCAACCTTGTCGCTTTGGAATTC
>CAXNMZ010000078.1:0-8968 GCA_964203125.1 Chitinophagales bacterium
ATAGGGTTAAAAACACCTTAAAAATACGGCATATTCTGTTTAAATAAAGCAAAGGTTGTACCTTTATAGAGATTAAAGATTATGGCAAACTTAGATATTAACAATACTTTTAAAAGACGTAGCAGTACGTATCGATTGGTAGTGACCAACGACGACACCTATGATGAGGTGATTGCCTTTAGATTATCCAGAAAATCAGTGTATTTGGGATTTAGTATTGCTTTTATGTTTTTAGTCGGATTAACAATTGCTTTAATTGCATTTACACCCTTAAGATATTATATTCCTGGTTACGGGACAAAGGAAAGCCGATCAGCATTAGAATTGCTTAAAATCCGAACTGATTCTTTAGAACAAGCGGTACATTTTAAAGAGCAATATATAGAAGGTATCAAAAAAGTATTATCAGAAGGGAATCCACAACAATTGGATACCATACCTCTTACACTCCCTGAGAGTTTACCCTCTTTGGACTAATTGTTTGAAGATGAAAAATAAAACCGATCAAATTCAATGGGGCAAATTTGCTGGTCTTGCTAGCCAATGGGCCATTGTATTAACTCTTTTGATCTTTTTAGGAAAATATATTGATCAAAAAATGGGAAGGGTAGCGCCTCTTTTTTTATGGATTCTACCTTCATTATTTATTATATTTTCATTATTCAAAATTATAAGAGATACCCAACCTAAATCAAAAAATAAATGATTGTATTTTTTCAAAAAAAGTTTATCCCGGTATTTGCTTTGTTTTTTGCAATACTTGCCTTGGTGCTAATGCAGCAAAAAATAGCAATTCAAATTCCTGTCAATAGTAATTTTATCATTATTGTAAATAGTATATTATTTGTAATTGCATTAGTTAATTTTAAAAGAATAAGTCAACTTGACGTAAGCAATCCCAATAAGATGGTTCGATCTGTAATCACTGGCACAATGATTAAGTTTATAATAATTGGAGGGGCAGCATTATGGTATGCCATTCAAAAAAAAGCACCCCTTGGTACTTATAATTTATTGATAGCGATGGGCTTATATTTATGGTATACTTGGATTGAGATTGGGTGGACTAAAATAAAAAAAGACGCATAAATTAAATCGATTGTCAAAAGTTGAACATCCACTTCACGCATTAAAAGCCTATTTGCCAGAGGGTGCTTTTGAGCCTGTTTTGGCCTTGATTCATCAATACAAAGTGCACTTAACAGTGACTAAAGCAAGGAAATCTGTGTTGGGTGATTATCGACATCCGCTCATGGGAGCTAACCATAAAATTTCGGTTAATGGTAATTTAAATCAGTATGAATTTTTAATCACGCTCTTGCATGAATTGGGTCATTTGCTTTGTTATGAGCAATATAATAACAGGGTAGATGCGCATGGTAAAGAATGGAAATACTTATATGGTGTATTATTAGCAGATTTTATCCAACGAGATTTATTTCCCGTAGATATTAAAAAGTCACTTAAAAAAACAGTCTTAAACCCTGCTGCAACCGCTAATGGGGAAACCTCGCTATTACTGGTTTTGAGGCGTTATGATAAAGCTAAAAAAGAGGGGATGGCATTTGTGGCACATGTACCTGATGGCGCTTTATTTGAAACAGAAAAGGGGAAGCGCTTTAAAAAAATTAAAAAACGCCGAATACGTATTGAATGCGTAGAAATTGCAACTGGGCATGTGTATTCTTTCAGTGGATTAACTGAGGTAAAGTTATTGCAAGTCTAAAAAACAAAAAAACCAACGAAATCGTTGGTTTTTATAAAAATTAAGCTACAGCTTGCTTCACCAAATCTGCCGCTTCACTCAATTGGATAGCAGATTGAACTTTCAATCCACTCTCATCTATTAATTTTTTTGCTTCAACTGCATTGGTACCTTGTAAACGTACAATGATAGGAATATCGATATTGCCTAATTTATTGAATGCTTCAATGACACCTGCAGCAACTCGATCACAACGAACGATACCACCGAAAATATTGATCAAGATCGCTTTTACATTAGGATCTTTCATGATAATTCTGAATCCAGCTTCAACGGTTTGTGCATTCGCAGAACCACCTACGTCTAAGAAGTTAGCTGGCTCGCCACCACTTAATTTAATCATATCCATTGTGGCCATAGCCAAACCAGCTCCGTTCACAATACAACCCACATTCCCGTCTAATTTAACGAAGTTCAAATTGAATTCACCTGCTTCTACTTCTGTAGGATCTTCTTCTGATACATCTCTCATTGCTAATAAATCTGGATGACGCATTAATGCGCTATCGTCAATATTCATTTTACAATCTACTGCAATGATTTTATCATCAGCAGTTTTGAAAAGAGGATTGATCTCTAACATACCGCAGTCTAAACCAACGTATGCATTGTATAGATTAGTGACAAATTTTACGCAGCTTTTAAATGCATCACCACTTAAACCTAAGTTAAAAGCGATTTTTCTTGCTTGGAAACCTTGTAATCCACCACCAGGGTGTACCCATTCTTTATAAATTTTTTCAGGCGTATTGTGAGCTACCTCTTCGATATCCATTCCACCTTCTGTGCTATACATGACTACATTCATGCCTTTAGCACGATCTAGTAAGATAGACAAGTATAATTCTTTAGTTGGTTGAGGACCTTCATAATACACATCTTGGGCCACTAAAATTTTGCTAACTAATTTACCGGCAGGGCCAGTTTGAATGGTCACCAAAGTGCCACCAAGTATATTTTTTGCAAAGTTTTCGATGTCTTCTGCTGATTTACCAACAGCAACGCCTCTTTGTTCTGATCCATTGATTTTACCCTTACCACGACCACCTGCGTGAATCTGAGCTTTCACAACCGCAAATTTGTTATTGGTATCTGTTGCAATTTTTTGGTATGCAGCTACAGCGTCTTTAACGTTATCAACGGCTACGCCTTCTTGAACAGGAACATTGTACTTTTTAAGTAATTCTTTTGCTTGATATTCATGCAGGTTCATAGTGAGGAATTTTGGCGAAGATAATAGATAAAAGGCAGATTATCAGGGTAAAATAGGTCTTAAAATAGATTCAATTATATATTTTATTGTTTAAACATCGATTAGTATCTTTGCAATCTCTTTTAGATCAAAAAATTTAAAAAATTGTTCTTAATTTAATCATCAACTAAACCAAAAGAATCCTAATTTGTTATCCCTTTTAAAGGACAAATTATAAATTTAAAAAAAACAAATATGAAAAAAATCATTCTTTCTTCGGCTTTCGCATTAGCCACAGTGGCATTGTTCTCTTTTAACAACCCAAGATCTACAAAAGCAGTTGAAACTTTCACAGTGACAGCTCAAAAGAGTAGAGTAGATTTCACAGGTTCAAAAAAGAGCGATTTCCATACTGGCATTATCCCAGTGAAGTCAGGCACGGTTAAAATTGACGGTGGTAAATTAGTTGGCGGATCTTTTGTGGTAGATGTGGCTGGTATGAAAGTAACAGATCCTGCTGGTGACAAATTAGCTGGGCATTTATCTTCTGCTGACTTTTTTGATGTAGCTAAGTTTGGTGAAGCCACTTTTAATATCAGTGCAGTGAAGTATACAACTGCTGATAAAGCAACTTTAACTGGTTCAGTTACAATTAAAGGCATTGTAAAAGAAATCAGCTTTGAAGCAATCATCAGAAGTGCAGACGAGAAAGGTTTCTTCGCAGAAGCATTCTTCCCAATTGATAGAACATTATTTGGCATCAATTACGGCGTAGGTGCAATTGATACACAAGTTCAATTAGCAGTGCATATTTACGCTAGTAAGTAGTCTTAGAAATTGAGTTACAGGTTTAACTCAATTAAAGAATTCGTTTTTTTGAAATGAATATTCGAAAAATTAATTCATGACAAAGGGATAATTCCTCTTCAAAAATTGAGTATGGCCGTCAGGCAAAAAAGAACCCCTAATTTTTATTTAGGGGTTCTTTTTTTATACGAACTTTTTGAATTCATTTTATGAATCGCACTTTGTGCAATTCATAATTGAGTTGAACATGTTCAACTCAATTATATATCATAACGCTCTTTCAGGATATGCAAATGGTGTAAGGCATGTCCAAAGAGGATGAATCCTAATGCATTCACAGTCACGTCATGTCCATTGCAATTGCCTTTTGTTTTTAATTGATCTGCAGTAAAAGAGGCAAATAGTAAATTAGTCGCTTGTCTTACTGTTCTCCATTCAATTAACATATCCTTCCAGCTTCTATGACTAGCATCTGCATTTGCTGCATAGCTATTCTCATCAAAGCCGGGCAATGAAGTTTTATCCTGTCTTGCAATGGCAAGTGCACGGTATGCAAAGATTCTTTCTGTATCTATTACATGTTGAAACATTTGCTGTATTGTCCATTTTTCTGGGCCATAAGCGTACTTTATTTTTTCAGGAGGTATCGCATTCCATGAATCTACAAGTCTGTCATGGTATTGTTTTACTAGAATCTCATAATCCTTCCCACTTGTATAATTAATATAGGTTTGAAAAAATGATGCGTACTCTGTGTTGCTTGGTCTAGACATGTATTGGTGGTATTAATTATTTAGAATTTTTTTTATTGTTATTCCTTTGAAATAGGAGCGCATTTTGAATTGATAGTGCAGCATTGATGATCCCACCTTCTGCACTTATATCAGTCAATTTTTTTGATTGGTCTTTTTGTGGAATTGGGAACAAGGTATTGGAGTCATTTGGTTTCCAATTGCTTTGCAAAAGTATCGCTTTAACTTCAGTTGCACTAAGCTTTGGAAAATAGGCACGAACCAATGCTGCAATATGACTTATAATAGGTGCAGACATACTAGTACCATCTAAAAAGCCATACTGTTGATTGGGTAAGCTAGAATATATTTTTTTCCCAGGGCTCAACACGTCCACTATTTTATTGCCATAATTACTGAATTCCGTTAAAAGACTTTCTGCAATTACTGGATCGCTACTTGCGCCCACTGTAATCATATTCATTGCTTTATCCTTAAAAACATTTGAGTAAGGGTTAGGGTAGACGGATTTAACATTTAAATCATAAGATTCGTTGCCTGCAGAATGAATGATCAACACATCTTTTGATGCAGCGTATCGAATGGCACTATCCACCCAAGGTTGTTCTGGTGAGAAAGATTTACCAAAACTCATATTGATAATTTTAGCACCATTGTTCACAGCGTATCTTATCCCTAAAGCAATATCCTTATCATATTCATCTCCATCTGGCACCACTCGAACGCCCATGATTTGAATAGGATTGCTAAAGCTGGATTGATTGAATAGGGTATCTACAATCCCAGCAGCTAATCCTGCGACATGTGTTCCATGTTTTGCATTAGGACCTGTGATATTACTATTGCCATAGTATTGGTCATTCAAATTTTCGTATTGGTCTTGGGTAATCTTTTTTCTTAGATCTTCCGGAGGCGTGTCTATAGAGACAGCGGATTTTTCTTTTCCCGAAATGTAATCATTCAATTCCTCCACAATGGACTGATGGCTACTTGATCGATCAATGCCTAAAGCCTGCATCGTTCTTAGGTAGGAAATTTTTGTGTCTGCAGTTATTTTCCCAATGGGTTGGTAGGTTTCTAATTTTTCAGTTGAAAAGTTACTATCCTCTATTTCTCTAATTAAAATAATACCCATTTTAACCACTGCATTCCGCGCCATTTTAATGAAGGATAAATTGTCTGCATCTATATCTGTAAATACAATTTCAGCAGCGGCTTGTTGCCATGTGTAAAAATCCTGTTTCTTTTTTACATCCCAGGTTGTACTATCTAATTTGTCTTGTTTGAATTCATTTTTATAGCGATGGTAGATTCTTGATTTTTCATCAGATGCTTTGTTGATATTTTCACCAGCAGCATTCCCTAAAAAATTCCATCCATTGACATCATCTATGTATCCATTTTTATCATCATCCAAAGCATTGCCTGGGATTTCTTTAAGGTTCTTCCAGAGCAACGGTTTGATTTGAGGATGCGTTGTATCAATACCACCATCTAATACTGCAATGATAATAGGAGTGGGCTTTAACTTTAAGTCTGTTAAAAGCTGCTGCGCTTTATAAAGACTCACGCCATGCACACCATCTTTTTCAAGGTCTTTCCAGTGCCAAAATTTTGTATCCTGTCCCCATGCGAATAGGGAATAGAAATACAAAGATATTGTTAGGATAAATTTATACATAGTAACAATTAGAAGTCAAATTTGATGCCTTGTGCAAGTGGTAATTGTGTGCTCCAGTTTATGGTATTGGTTTGTCTGCGCATATAGGCTTTCCATGCATCAGATCCACTTTCTCTTCCTCCACCAGTTTCTTTCTCACCACCAAATGCGCCGCCAATTTCAGCGCCACTCGTTCCAATATTGACATTGGCTATACCACAATCACTTCCTTTTGCAGAAAGAAATAATTCTGATTCTCTCATATTTAAAGTCATGATTGCAGAAGACAAACCTTGTGGAACTCCGTTTTGAATGTCAATCGCTTCTTCGATGGTCTTGTATTTTAAAAGGTATAAGATCGGAGCAAATGTTTCATGTTGTACAATTTTAAATTGAGGTTTCGCCTCAGCAATACATGGCTTTACATAACATCCACTTGCATATTGATCACCTTCAAGTACGCCACCTTCTACTATAAAATGACCTCCTTCTTTTTTGCATGCTTCAATTGAATTCAAATACATTTTTACTGCATCTTTATCAATCAATGGCCCCATATGGTTATTGCTATCTAATGGATTTCCGATTTTAATTTGTTGGTAGGCTTTGACTAATTTAGCTACAAATTGGTCATATATTTTTTCATGAATGATCAATCTTCTGGTACTTGTACATCTTTGTCCTGCAGTACCTACCGCTCCAAACACGGCGCCAATTAAGGACATATCTAAATCGGCATGTTCTGTGATGATGATGGCATTGTTCCCACCTAATTCTAAAATTGTTTTACCTAAACGTCCAGCTACTTCTTTATTTAATTCCTTGCCCATGCGTGTAGAACCTGTTGCAGAAACCAACGGAATATTGGTATCCTTAGTCATCCATTCTCCCACTTCACGTCCTCCTTGTATTAAATTATTGACACCTTCTGGAACAGCATTATCTGCAAAAACTTTTTCTACAATTTTTTGAATCGCATTGCCACACAATGGTGTTTTCTCACTCGGCTTCCATACGGTTACATTACCACAAACCCATGCCAATGCAGCATTCCAGCTCCAAACTGCTACAGGAAAGTTAAAAGCAGAAATGATACCCACAATACCCATTGGATGCCATTGTTCGTACATTCTATGAGATGGTCTTTCGCTGTGCATGGTTAATCCGTACAATTGTCTTGATAAGCCCACTGCAAAATCACAGATATCAATCATCTCTTGCACTTCTCCTAAACCCTCTTGTAAACTCTTGCCCATCTCATAACTCACCAATTGACCCAGTGCTTCTTTATCTTTTCTTAAAGCATCGCCTAATTGTCTAACCACTTCACCTCTTTTAGGTGCTGGCCAATTACGCCATGCTACAAATGCATTTTGTGCAGTTGCAATTACTTGATCATATGCAGCCTTATCTGTCGTGGTCACTGCGCCAATCATTGTATTGTCTACTGGAGAAAAAGAAGAAATCATTTCGCCCTTACTTTTAATCCACTTCGCACCAGTAGAACTGCCTTCGTTTTCTTTTTGAATTTGTAATTGTTGTAAAAATTGCATGTTTATTTTTTTATTTTTTCAATGATATTTGTCGTGGAAAATCCTTCCACAATTGGGTTAATAATTACTTTTCCTCCATTTGCAATCACTTCTTTTGCACCAACGATGGT
Source organism: Chitinophagales bacterium (assembly GCA_964203125.1). GTDB lineage: Bacteria > Bacteroidota > Bacteroidia > Chitinophagales > Chitinophagaceae > Sediminibacterium. The sequence goes on from CAXNMZ010000078.1 coordinate 7,840, forward strand.
ATCAATCGTATAGTCGCCTCCCTTTACAAGTACATCGGGTAGGAGGGTTTGAATTAATTGAAGTGGCGTATCTTCTTCAAATACGACCACCACATCCACCAATACCAAATTGGCTAATATGGAAGCCCTGCTTAATTCAGAATGGATAGGACGCTCAGGACCTTTTAGCTTTTTAACACTAGCATCACTATTTAAACCAACCAATAAATAATCTGCTTCTTTTGCTGATTGAGCCAATGAAAATAAATGACCTGGATGTAAAATGTCAAAACAGCCATTGGTAAAGGCAACTGTCTTTCCTGTGGTTTTACAAGCTTGCATAAATACTTTCGCTTGTGCTAGGGACATTATTTTTTTTTCAATTTGTTCAACTGCGCGCATCTTACTTAGCTTTTTTATTGATAATAGGTAATATAATTAAACTGATTCCGCCCAATACAATCACAATTAAGAATTGTGAAAACCACTGTAAAGTACCATTGGCAAGGCCCAATGTATAATCAACCCCATTGAGTTCTAACACTTTTGCCATAAAATAAGCATAGGCACCAATACCGCCTGGGGTGAGGATCATGCCGATGCTCGCATAGGCTAAACAACTAATTGCGGTGGCAAAACTACTTTCTGTTCCTGCTGTAGCATGCAATCCTACATAAGTGGCAAGTAAATACAAAAACCAAATACCAAATGAGTATAGGAAAAATAGATTGTGTTGTTTTAATTTAGTAGCACTCATGACACCTTCCCAAATGCCACTGATAATTTTTTTTATGGAAGCAAGGATGGTAGGGATGCGTTTTCTAAGTATAAAAAATAGTACTATTAACACCATACCAATCCCAACAAGTAAATACATTTTCCAGTTGCCCTCATTTGCATCAATCACTGGGGCACTGGTTTGACTTTTTAGTTGGTTCCATCCAGCTTCAATGACATTGAATTGTAAACCAAGTGCCAATAAAAAAACGATGCCTAGGCTAATCACATCAAATGCTCTTTCTGCGACAATAGTACCCACAATTTTCTCCGCAGGTACTTTCTCGTACTTAGCTAATAAAGTACATTTAAGCACTTCTCCAATTCGGGGGATGGCAAGATTTGCTAGATATCCAATGAGGACGGCAAGATA
>CAXNMZ010000079.1:0-8953 GCA_964203125.1 Chitinophagales bacterium
AGGGATTTTTAAGTGGAAAAGTCAAGATGGCAGATATTAAAGTTTGGAGCTAATTTTGTACTACAATAATTAAGAATAAGAAAAATATAAATATACAATTATGGCATTAGAATTTACAGACGCGAACTTTCAACAAACAGTGATGGAGAGTGACAAATTAAGTGTGATCGATTTTTGGGCAGAATGGTGTGGACCATGTCGCGCAATCGGACCAGTTATCGAAGAATTAGCGGTTCAGTACGAAGGAAAAGTGAATATTGGCAAAGTGAATGTGGATGTGAATCCTACTTTAAGCATGAATTTTGGTATCACTTCTATTCCAGCTATCCTTTTTGTGAAAGGTGGTCAAGTGGTAGACAAGCAAATTGGCGCAGTTCCAAAGGCTGTTTTAGACAAGAAGATCCAATCTCACTTGTAATTGAAATAACAGATTATAAGAAATCCTGCTCCTTCAACCGAGTGGGATTTTTTATGTACGCTAATCAAAAAAATAACAATAATTTAATTACCTTCCTTTCCTAAATTAACCCCATGGATAGATTCCAAGGCCTGATTGGCATTGTATTGATTTTAATGATTGCTTTTTTGTTTTCTAACAATAAAAAAAACATCAACTATCGCTTAGTATTGAGCGGCTTAGCCCTTCAGTTAACCATTGGTATTTTAATCTTAAAAATACCTGCCATTACAAGATTCTTTCAAATTTTAGGAAAAGGCATGGGCAAAATCGAAGAATTTGCGCGTCAAGGTGCAGCATTTGTGTATGGTGGAGTTGCCGCAATGGGTCCTGCCGGCGCAACTGATTTTACCAACGGCGGTTTTGTGTTTGCGTTTAACGTGACTGCCACTATTATATTAGTATGTGTTTTAGTTGCTTTATTTTATCATTTTGGTATCATGCAACGCATCATATCTGTGATTGCCAAAGCAATGAATTTTATTATGCGTGTAAGTGGCGCCGAAGCATTAAGTAATGTAGCGAGTGCTTTTGTTGGACAGGTAGAAGCACAAGTAATGATCCGCCCTTATTTGCCTACCATGACAAAAAGTGAAATCTTAGCGAGCATGAGTGGAAGCTTGGCTTGTATTGCTGGTGGCATATTGGTGGTATATGCCAACATGGGTGCGCAAGCAGGTATGGATTTAGCGCCAAAATTAATCACTGCAAGTTTGATGGCCGCACCTGGTGCATTGGTCATTGCTAAAATATTATTCCCAGAGACAGAAGTTTCTCAAACCATGGGTAAAGTTACTTTAGAAGTAAAGAGTCAGTATAGCAATACGATTGACGCGATCACACATGGTGCAGGAGATGGTTTTAAAATTGCGATGAACGTGATTGCGATGTTAATTGGTTTTATTGCTTTAATCGCTTTAGTGGACTGGAGCTTATTAAAAATTGGGCATCTTTTTAGCGCGAATGTAGATTTAAGCTTGAATTTTATTTTTAGCAAATTATTTTATCCTATGGCTTGGGCGATGGGTATCCCAACTGTGGATATACAAAATGCAGCCACCTTATTGGGTCAAAAATTAACCATCAATGAATTTGTTGCGTTTAAAAGTTTAACCAGCAAAGTGATCCCAATTGTAACCGAAAAAGGTTTGTTGATTGTAAGTATCGCCATTTGTGGTTTTGCCAATTTTAGTAGTGTAGGTATGTTAATTGGTGGTATTGGTGAACTTGCCCCAACACGCCGTAAAGACCTTGCCGAATTAGGCCTTAAAGCACTATTAGCTGGAACATTAGCCTCTTATTTATCTGCAAGTATTGCGGGTATTTTAATAGGTTAAAGCTTATTCTAATTATAAGGAAAGACTTTAAACATAAGATGGTAATCAAGTGCTTATTGACTAACTTTGTGGCCTAATTTCATAGTTTATGAACATGGCACAAATTCAAGTTATAGTTAATGCGCAAGCGGATCCAATATTAAAATCCATTGGTCAAAAAATTATTCAAAACGAACGCATCAATTTTGAAGATGGTGTTGCCTTGTTCGAAAAATCCTCCCTTCCCTATGTAGGTGCATTGGCCAACTGGAAAAGAAATGAATTGCATGGTGATATTACTTATTTCAATCGCAATTTTCATATCGAACCTACCAATGTCTGTGTTTTCTCTTGTAAGTTTTGTTCTTATTCCAAATTATATGCACATAAAGAAGAAGGATGGGAATTAACGATAGACCAAATGATGGATATCGTAAAATCCTATGATGGCAAGCCAGTAACAGAAGTGCATATTGTAGGTGGTGTACATCCTAAATTAACTTTAGCATTTTTCTTGGACTTGATGCGCGCCATTAAAGCACATCGTCCCGAACTACATATCAAAGCATTTACGCCAGTTGAACTGGATTATATGTTCCGCAAAGCAAAAGTATCCATTCAAGAAGGGATGCGTGTAGCACATGAAGCCGGATTGGATTCCTTACCTGGCGGTGGTGCCGAAATTTTTCATCCCGATGTTCGTACCATTATTTGTGATGATAAAGTAGATGCCAATGGCTGGTTGGAAATTCACAAAACAGCGCATGAACTTGGGATGCATAGCAACGCCACTTTATTGTATGGCCATATCGAAAAATACGAGCACCGTGTAGACCATATGGAACGCTTAAGACAATTACAAGATCAAACAAAAGGATTCAATACATTTATTCCACTTAAGTTTAGAAACAAGGACAATGCAATGCATGATGTGCCAGAATCCACCATGCTCGAAGATTTGAAAATGTATGCCATCTCAAGATTGTACTTGGATAATTTCCCACACATCAAAGCCTACTGGCCAATGCTAGGTCGTCAAGTAGCACAATTGACATTAAGTTATGGTGTGAATGATATTGATGGAACAATTGATGATACCACTAAGATTTATTCCATGGCTGGCAGCGAAGAACAAAATCCTGCGATGACCACTTTGGAATTGGTTCGTTTAATTAAACAAGCAAAAAGAACACCGATTGAACGTGGTACTTTATACAATGTGATCCAAGATTTTAGTTTGGTTGATGAAGCAGCAATAGAAGCTTAACGGAATTTAACATTCCGCTAATCCAATTGGAATTTGCATGGCCAATCCACCGTCTGCAGTCTCTTTGTATTTTACATTCATGTCCAATGCAGTTTGCCACATGGTATGAATCACTTTATCCAAACTTACCAAGGCATAATCTGGTTTACTTTGCAATGCCAATTGCGCCGCAGTAATGGCTTTGATTGCACCCATGGTATTGCGTTCAATACAAGGTATCTGAACCAATCCACCCACTGGATCACAGGTTAAACCTAAATGATGTTCCATAGCAATCTCTCCAGCCATTAAAACTTGTCTTTGGTTGCCGCCTAATAATTCTGTTAAACCTGCTGCAGCCATCGCTGATGAAACCCCAATCTCCGCCTGACATCCACCCATTGCTGCAGAAATAGTGGCACCATTTTTAAATAAAATACCAATGGCATTCGCAGTTAATAAAAATTTATGAATGTCTTGTTGACTTCCTTTATTACAAAAATTAATCGCATACATTAACACTGCAGGAATCACACCAGCAGCACCATTCGTAGGTGCAGTCACTACCCTGCCAAAACTTGCATTCTCTTCGTTCACGGCCAATGCAAAACAACTTACCCAATCTAGAATATAAGAAAAGTCCCCACCACCACTTTGAATTTGTTGCATCCATGCCTCCATCGTTTCCGCATCATTTTCTTGCTTTAATAATTTAGTATTCAAATCATGCGCTCTTCTGTGTACTTGTAATCCACCTGGCAAAATACCTTCTGCATGCACGCCTTTATAAATACAATCCAGCATCGTCTTCCATAAACGATCCAAGCCTTCTTCTACTGCTTGTTCAGTATGTAATTGCTTTTCGTTTTCTTTTACAATATCAGAAATAGGTAAACCTGTTTTAATACACCAATGAATTAAATCATTGGTTGAAAAAAAATTAAAAGGCACTTCGATATTGGTTTCCTTTTTATCTTCAATTAAATGACCCAGCTCTAATCCATCTTCTGAAGCTTCCGTTTCAATAAAACCACCTCCAACCGAATAATAGGTATAGGTTTTTACAGTATCTTTTAATTCAACTACAAACTGCATCGCATTGGGATGATAAGGCAAACTTTTATCCTTTAAAAAAACTAAATGATTGTTGTAGTCAAAATCAATCGCATGCACTCCATTCAATAAAATTTTTTGCGTATCCTTAATGGTTTGAACTTTTTGAGCAATCAGACGGGTATCTGTTGTCACAGGATCTTCCCCTTGCAAGCCCATTAAAATGGCCGTATCCGTTCCATGTCCCTTACCGGTTTTAGCCAATGAACCATAAAGGTAGACATGCAAAGCGTTGATATTTTTGATCCCCGATAAATCACTAACCCTTTTCATCACGTGCTTCGCAGCCAACCAAGGCCCTAGGGTATGTGAACTTGAAGGTCCTACACCAATTTTAAACATATCGAACACAGAGATAAACTTTTCCATAAGTAAAACAAATTTAAGTGAGTTTACAGTAGATATGCACAATTGGGGCATAATTTAATCCTAAATGAAAACTAAAAAGGATGGCTGTTTGGCAATAATTTGCGAAATTCGAGTTACAAATAATACACTATGGAATTATCTTCTCTATTAAACAGATTTAGTGAACCAGAAACTTTAAAAATGGCCAAATTAGGTCGTGAATTAAGGGCGAAAGGTGTTGATGTAATTGACTTAAGCTTAGGGGAACCAGATTTTGATACCCCACAGCATATTAAAGATGCAGCCATTAAAGCCATCAATGATAACTGGAGTCACTATACCCCAGTGGCTGGTTTTTTGGATTTAAGAGAAGCCGTTTGTACCAAATTAAAAAGAGACAACCATCTTGAGTATACCCCTGATCAAATCATTACATCTACCGGTGCGAAGCAAAGTTTAGCCAATGCAATACTAGCCTTAGTAGACGAAGGTGAAGAAGTGATCATCCCAACACCTTATTGGGTGACTTATTCTGAGTTGGTAAAAATTGCACGTGGTAAAGTCGTTGAAATTAGAACCACGGTTGAAGCTGGATTCAAAGCAACGCCTGCACAAATTGAAGCAGCCATCACACCAAAGACAAAAGTATTCATGTTCTCCTCTCCTTGTAATCCTTCTGGAGCGGTTTATAGCAAAGCAGAATTGGAAGCATTAGCGAACTTGTTTAAAAAATATCCTCAAATCACCATCTTATCGGATGAGATTTATGAATACATCAACTTTATTGGCAAGCACGAAAGTATTGCGCAGTTCAGTGAGATCAAAGACCAAGTGATTGTGATCAATGGATTGAGTAAAGGTTTTGCAATGACTGGCTGGCGTTTAGGTTATACCGCATCTAATATTACTTTAGCAAAAGCAATGGAAAAACTACAAGGTCAGTTTACCTCAGGTACGAGTTCTATCACACAGAAAGCTGCAGTGGCTGCCTTGGTGGGCGACTTAAAACCATCTATCGCTATGACAGAAGAATTCACACGTCGCAGAACAACCACTTTAGCATTGGTGAATGCGATGCCTGGATTTAAATGTTTTGCTCCCGAAGGCGCTTTCTATGTATTCCCAGATGTGAGTAGTTATTATGGTAAATCTGATGGCCAACAAACAATTAAAAATGCCTCCGACCTTAGCATGTTCTTATTAAATACGGCACATGTATCTTCAGTGATGGGTGATGCATTTGGAGAACCACATTGTGTACGTTTCTCTTTTGCAAATAGCATGGAGAATATCAAAAAAGCATGGGCAAGAATTAGAGAAGCATTGGCTACTTTAAAATAAGTCCTCTATACATGACTCCAGAAAAATTTCAAATGTTTGAAAATCGATTGCTTAAAAATTATAAGCATCGTTTAAAACAAGCAAAGCGACTGAATGTCTCTTGCTGGAGACTTTATGACCATGACTTACCCGAATTCCCCATTTGTGTGGAATTTTACGAAGACTATATTTATATCGCTGAATACAACCGACGTCATGCATTAACAGACGAGGAACATGAAATTTGGTTCAATGAAACCAAAAAAATCATTGCCGATATGACGGGTGTTCCTATAGATAAAATGTATGTGAAATTGCGCAAGCGCATGTCACATCGTGAAGGACAATACGAAAAAGAAGCAGTGACTGAATCTAAAATTATCACTGTGCAAGAAAACGGTTTGCAATTTTTAGTCAACCTAACCGACTATTTAGACACTGGCTTATTTTTAGACCACCGTGTGACTAGACAGATGGTTCAAACAGAAGCAAAGGATACCCATTTTTTAAATTTGTTTTCTTATACCAGTTCTTTTTCTGTTTATGCTGTAAAAGCAGGCGCTAAATCAGTTACATCAGTTGACTTATCTAAAACTTATTTAACTTGGAGTGAAGAAAATTTTAAAATCAATCAAATACCCCCTTCATCCGCCTATCAATTTATTCATGCAGATGTCAAACAATATTTAAAAACATTGCCAATCAATTTTTATGATTTAGTAGTGATGGATCCTCCTACCTTTAGCAATAGTAAAAGAATGAAGGATATTTTAGACATTCAAAGAGACCATGTGGAATTGATCAATGATATGTTGAAAGCAATGAAACCTGGAGGTATTTTATATTTTAGTACCAATTTTACGCAGTTCATCATTGATGCCGAGCAAATAAAGAGTGATCAAATCAAAGACATCACGAAAGCCACTACTCCATTTGATTTTGAAGGAAGATTGAAACGTTGGTGTTATAAAATTATAAAGCCGCTCTAATCGCTTTGTCTATTTCCAAGACTTGCGGAATCACCATTTGTTGATTGTTATTATCAATCACATAATCGCATAAACGCATTTTGATGGTATCCGATATTTGATTGCGCATACGTGCATCCACTTGATCCTTTGTGATGCCATCTCTTTGCATCACCCTATATGTTCTTAGTGACAACGGTGCTGTTACACCAATTACTTTAAATAAACCATCTGCCGCACCCGATTCAAAAATCAATGCAGCTTCTTTAATCACATACAGACTATTTTGTTTTGCTGCCCAATCTTTTGCTGCCTGAATGGTGACTGGGTGCACAATGGCATTGAGTAATTGTAATTGATAGGGATCATTGAAAACAATGGCCGCTAATTTTTCTTTATCCAAACCATGCGCATTGTATATATCAGTACCAAATAGTTCGATCAATTTAGTTTTTATTGCTGGACTGGTTTGCATGATACGTTTGGCTGCCTCATCGGCATTGAACACAGGTATGCCTATGGTTGCAAATATTTTTGCGACCACCGATTTCCCTGAACCAATCCCTCCTGTTAAACCAATCATTGTTGCCATATGCTAGTCAAAAAAAATCCGAAATCAGTTTCCAATTCTTTGGAGGCTAATTTCGGATTGTATCATTTAAATAATAATCTTATTTGTTGATCGCTTGAGACCACTCTAAGCTAATAGAAGATCTTTCAATCTTTAAATAACTTCCTGGACTCACTTCCAATTGAATGGTATTGTCTTCGTTCACTTTATTGATTGTACCATGAATACCTGCAATGGTAACGACTTTATCACCCTTTTGCATTGTATCAATAAACTTCTTTTGCTCTTTTGCTTTTTTAGCTTGTGGACGTATCATGAAAAACCAGAAAACCAAGATAATACCACCTAACATGATCAATTGAAAAGTTCCACCTTGTTGTGGTGCTTGTAATAAAATTTGTGTCATTTTGTTTTGTTTATGTTTTAAACTTGAATACAAAGATAGTGTAAACCAATTACTTTGCTTTGTGACTTATCTTTTGAATTTGACCATTCCCCACTAATTCTTTATGGATACTATCCAAAATACCATTGACAAAATGGCCACTTTGTTCGGTACTATATTCTTTTGCCAGATCAATGTATTCGTTGATAGACACTTTAGTAGGGATAGTATCAAAATAGAGTAATTCACAAACGCCCAATCTTAATAAAATCATATCAATGACTGCAATACGTTCTGGATCCCAGTTTTTTAATTTAGGTACAATCAAGGACTCTGTCACCTCCTTTTTCTCAATAGCTGTTTGCAATAAATCTTTTGCAAATTTCATCTTCTCATCCCCCACTACATCTAAGAAATCCACTGATCCTGGCTTTTGAAAATAATTCAACATGAAACCTATAATCATTTCCCCATCATCATCCCAATTGGAAAAATGTGACTCAATGGTTTCAATCGCATTCGTTGATTTCAAAATCAGTTCTCCAAAAATGAACTTTAAAATGGCGGTTTCCTGGGCTTTTTCTCTGCTTTCCTCTAGAATGTAGACCTTGTATTCTGGAGACTCCACCAATTGACGGAATATGGATTTAACCATGTCATTGTCAATCCATTGTTGTGGCTTAATGATTTCGATGGCTTTTTTGAATTTCTCGGATTCAAGGGTTTGCCAAACGATACTGTTTCCGGCTAATTTGATATTGACAGCTAAATCTGCTTGATTTGGAAGGTTTTTAGAGGCTCTTTGTAAGGCCTCAATCTCTGCATAACTTGCAATTTGATGCATTAAATGAACTAGGTAAACGAATAAATTACGGGACTTATCAAACTCTTTTTGAAGTAAACCAGCTGCAGTTGAGACGTTTTGAGGGTCTAGCATGTACATGACCTGCATTACTTTAATTCGTATATTTCTTCGGTTCATCATAATTATAAGAGCTATTGGGGTAACAAAGCTATAATAAAATTGCTTAAAACTGACATTTTTGGCATTAATTTGCGTCCTTGTAACAAAATTGCAACCAGAACTGAAATTTTGACCTATCTATTTGCTTTTAAGACAGATGGCATGGTTATAGCAGTTATGTTAATACCTTTATTAATCAATTAAAAAGATAAACTATGGCTAAGAGTTCGGCAAAAAAATTAAACATTACCCCGCTACATGACAG
>CAXNMZ010000080.1:0-8485 GCA_964203125.1 Chitinophagales bacterium
TAAAATGTGGTAGATCTTCTAAAATTTCAACACCTACGGTAGCTTGCCCTGCAATAATATCTGGATGATCAAATGGTGGAATAAAAGTCATTCCATGTTCGGTGGTATAGGTTTTTGCCGACACCGCTGTGTCATCGAATGTGTCTCCCACCAATTTTACCTCTACAAAATCTTCTCCAAACATTTTTGTTTGAGATACTTTTTGTTGTGGAGATGGGATGGGCATAAAAACCACACCTTTTACACCCAATAGCTTACAGCTATACGCAAATCCTTGTGCATGGTTGCCTGCGCTAGCACACACCACCCCTTTCGCCAATTGTTCTTGAGAAAGTTGACGCATCATATTGTATGCGCCTCTTAATTTATAAGAACGTACAATTTGCAAGTCTTCTCTTTTCAAATAAACCTTGCACTGATATTTTCTGGACAGATTGGCATTCAACTGCAATGGGGTATGGGTTACCACCGACTTGAGTCTTTGCATTGCTCCATCTATATCTAGCGCAGGATCCTGTACAAATTTTGTTTCGTTCATTACTTTTTTTTCAGCATTTATTTTCCTGGCTGATTCTCTGGACGTAAACTTCTTACAGTTTTTCCTGCTTGCCACATTTCACTATTGTGTAATTCTGCTAATTCCACTTCTAATTTTTCACGGTAGTCTGCTTTACTATTCGAATCAATCGAACGTGCAGATTCTTTTCCTGCAGCAACGCTATCATATAATTCGGTGAATACGGGTAAAGTTGCATCACGAAATTTTTTCCACCAATCCAATGCACCTCTTTGCGCTGTTGTTGAACAATTGGCATACATCCAATCCATTCCATTTTCTGCAACAAGTGGCATCAATGATTGTGTTAATTCCTCTACTGTTTCATTGAATGATTCAGAAGGGCTATGTCCGTTCTTACGCAACACTTCATACTGTGCTGCAAAAATACCTTGGATCGCTCCCATTAATGTACCGCGCTCTCCTGTTAAATCTGAATACACTTCTTTTTTGAAATTGGTCTCAAATAAATAACCAGAACCTACTGCAATACCTAAAGCAATCACTCTGTCATGTGCTTTTCCAGTAGCGTCTTGGAAGATCGCGTAACTTGAATTCAAGCCACGACCTTGTAAGAACATTCTTCTTAATGAAGTACCTGATCCTTTTGGTGCAACTAAAATAACATCCACATCTGCTGGTGGAATAATACCTGTTTGTTCTTTATAAGTAATACCAAAGCCATGAGAAAAATACAATGCCTTACCTGGCGTTAAATGTTTTTTTACAGTTGGCCACATAGCGATTTGTGCAGCGTCACTCAATAAATAACAAATAATAGTGCCTTTCTCTAATGCTTCCTCTATTTCAAATAAGGTTTGGCCAGGAACAAATCCATCGGCCACTGCCTTATCCCATGATTTTGAATTTTTTCTTTGACCTACAATCACATTTACCCCGTTTTCTTTTTGGTTCATTGCTTGACCAGGTCCTTGTACACCATATCCAATGACAGCGACTACTTCGTTTTTTAATACTTCTTGTGCTTTTAATAATGGAAACTCTTCTCTTGTGACCACATTTTCTTCGGTTCCTCCGAAATTTAATTTTGCCATGATTTGTTTAATTTATGAATTGAATGATTTGTTTATTTAATTATTTTTAGAAGCTTACATCGTGAACACATTTCCTCTTTGCCCTAGGAATTCGTTTTCTACCAATTCGAGTCCTGGTTCGCTTTTTTCAAAGTCTTTTAGTTTTTCATGGAAGCCAGCGCTTTCCTTAATAATGGCTACTCTAGCGCTTCTTACAAATTCTACCAATCCAAATGGTGCCAATGCCTCCATTAATTTATTGGTTTCCTCTCTATGCCCTGTGGTTTCAAAAACAATAAAGTCTTTTCTAATGGCCACCGCTCTTGCGCCAAACTCTCTCAATAATCTTTCTACTTTTACTTTCTCTGTAATCTCATCCGACAATACTTTATACAACGCCAACTCCTGCCATACAATTTCATCGTTGGTATTGTAGTATGCTTTTAAAACTTCTACCTGCTTTTCGATTTGTCGCACAATTTTAAGCACCACCTCTCTGGACTCAACCACCACAATGGTAAAGCGATGAATGCCTGGCACTTCGGATGGAGAAGTATTTAAACTTTCCACATTGATTTTTCTTCTCGAAAAAATAATGGCAATACGATTTAATAAACCAACTTGGTTTTCGGTATACACCGTGATCGTAAATTCTTGTTTTTCGTTTTCCATAATTTTACTTTTTAAAACTTCACTACTTAAGTCTGATTTCAGATACCGAGCACCCTTGAGGTACCATTGGGAATACATTGTTTTCCTTACCCACCATCACTTCTAATACATAGGACCCTTTATGATCTAACATCTTTGTGACTGCACCTACTAAGTCTTCGCGCTTGCTGACTTTTGCTGCTGCGATCTTATAAGAATTTGCAAGCATCACATAATCAGGACTTTCTATATCTACAAAACTGTATCGCTTGTCCATGAACAATTGCTGCCACTGACGCACCATACCCAAAAATTCATTATTTAAAATCATCACTTTCACTTCTACGCCCGTTTGCATGATCGTACCAAACTCTTGTAAAGTCATTTGTATACCGCCATCTCCAATGACTGCAATCACTGTTCTTTCTGGCGCACCAAACTTAGCACCAATAGCTGCTGGCAATCCAAAACCCATCGTACCCAATCCACCCGATGTTACATTGCTTCTTGTTTGATTGAACTTAGCATACCTGCAAGTCACCATCTGGTGTTGTCCCACATCGGTCACCATTACAGCGTCTCCTTTTGTAATTTCATTCACTGCATGTATCACTTCGGCCATGCTCAATGCTTCTGCAGTTGGATGCATCTCGTCATGAATACATTGCTCATATTCTTCTTTTGCATAGCCTGCAAAAACTTGCAACCACTCGCTTCTATCTTTTTGTTCGATACCCTTGGTTAATAAGGGCAGGGTTTCTTTACAGTCGCCCCATACACCCACATGCGCTATTAAATTTTTATCAATCTCGGATGGATCAATATCTAGGTGAATAATTTTTGCTTGCTTCGCGTACTTATCCAATCTTCCTGTCACACGATCATCAAAACGCATCCCCACTGCAATCAATACATCACACTCATTGGTTAAAACATTGGGGCCATAGTTGCCGTGCATTCCAAGCATACCCACGTTTTGCGGATGGTCCGTTGGCATTGCGCTCAATGCTAAAATGGTCCAAGCCGCTGGCATACCCGACTTCTCTATAAATTCCTTGAACTCTTTTTCTGCTTTTCCTAAAATCACGCCTTGTCCAAAAATTACCAATGGTTTTTTGGCCTCATTAATTAGTTGAATTGCTTCGTCTATAAATTCTTGTCGGATAATCGGTTTTGGTCTGTAAGATCTTACATGATTGCACACAGTATATCCTTGATAATCGAAGGATTGAAATTGTGCGTTCTTAGTAATATCAATTAAGACTGGTCCCGGTCTTCCAGTTTTTGCTAAATAAAAAGCTTTCGCTAATATATGTGGGATCTCTGTCGCATCTGTGATTTGATAATTCCACTTGGTAACAGGCATCGTGATATTAATAATATCTGTTTCCTGAAAAGCATCGGTCCCTAATAAATGTGCAAACACTTGTCCTGTAATACAAACGAGTGGTGTACTGTCAATCATCGCATCTGCAAGTCCCGTCACTAAATTAGTTGCACCTGGTCCGCTTGTTGCAAAGACCACACCCACCTTACCTGATGTTCTCGCATAACCTTGTCCAGCATGGATCCCACCCTGTTCATGTCTTACAAGCACATGCTTTAACTTGTCCGCATAATCATACAATGCATCATAAATAGGCATGATCGCTCCTCCAGGATACCCAAAAATGGTATCGACGCCTTCTGCAATACATGCTTCCAATACTGCTTGTGATCCTGTAAGTTGTTTTGTTTCCATAATACAATTTTTTAATCCTGGTCAGTTACACATCCTTCACTTGCGTCCTTGACCGATCTTGCGTATTTAAATAATACCCCTTTTGTTGCTTTTAATGCAGGTTGTTGATAAGCCGCTCTTCTTTGTTCAATAATTGCTTCGTCTACTTTTAAAGTCATGGTATGTTTTTGCACACTCAATTCAATGATGTCATTGTCTTGCACCAATGCAATCAATCCTCCCTTATACGCTTCTGGTGTGATATGCCCAACAACAAATCCATGTGTACCTCCGCTGAATCTACCGTCTGTGATCAAGGCCACTGATTTTCCTAAACCTGCACCAATGATGGCCGAAGTTGGTTTTAACATCTCGGGCATACCTGGTGCACCAACAGGTCCTACATTTTTAATCACCACCACATCACCTTCTTTAATTTTTCCTGTATTAATGCCTTCAATCAAAGATTGCTCTCCATCAAATACGCGTGCCGGACCTTCAAACAAATCGCCTTCTTTTCCAGAAATTTTTGCAACACTTCCGCCCGTTGCTAAATTGCCATACATGATTTGTAAATGACCCGTTGCTTTGATTGGATTTTCTTTTGGTAAAATGATTTTCTGTTGATCAAAATCTAAATCAGGTGCTGCAGCTAGATTTTCTGCAATGGTTTTTCCAGTGACCGTTAAACAATCGCCATGCAACCATCCTTGCGCCAACATGTATTTCATCACAGCAGGTACACCACCATATTGATGCAAGTCCTGCATTAAATATTTTCCAGAAGGTTTAAAGTCTGCTAGCACCGGCGTTTTATCACTAATCATTTGGAAATCATCCTGCGTAATACTTACATCTACACTTTTTGCCATTGCAATCATATGCAATACTGCATTGGTGCTGCCACCCAAGACCATGATCAGTGCAATGGCATTTTCAAATGCTTTACGCGTCATGATATCTTTTGGCTTAATATCTTTTTCTAATAATAAGCGAATGGCTTTCCCTGCATCCTTACATTCTTGTTGTTTTTCTTCACTGAGTGCTGGGTTAGAAGAAGAGTAAGGTAAACTCATACCCAATGCTTCAATCGCTGCAGCCATCGTATTCGCAGTATACATCCCACCACATGCACCAGCCCCTGGACATGCATGTTTGATGATGCCTTGAAAATCTGCTTCATCTAATTGTCCTGCTAATTTTTGTCCTAAAGATTCAAATGCAGATACAATATTTAAGTCCTGTCCTTTATAATGTCCTGGTGCAATGGTGCCGCCATAAATCATGATAGCTGGGCGATTCAATCTGCCCATGGCAATAATAGATCCTGGCATATTTTTATCACAACCTGGCACAGCAATCAATCCATCATAATATTGTGCACCACAAACCGTTTCAATACTATCTGCAATCACATCTCTACTCACCAAAGAATAACGCATTCCAGGTGTGCCATTGCTCATGCCATCGCTCACACCAATGGTGTGGAATGTCAATCCTACTAAATTATTTTCCCAGATACTTTTTTTAATATCTGCAGCCAAATCGTTTAGATGCATATTACAAGTATTACCATCATAGCCCATACTTACAATACCCACTTGTGCTTTATGCAAATCTTCATCTGTTAATCCAATACCATAAAACATCGCCTGCGCAGCGGGTTGCGTTGGATCTAAGGTGATGGTCTTTGAATATTTATTGAGTTCCATAAAATTTATATTATTGTTGATTTATGCAAGCGTTCGTGAATAGGATGCTTTTCGCCCTTTGCATGTCGTTCAATAAATTCTGATACCATATCACCAATGGCTGTAGTCGTGTAACTATTACTCGTGTCGATGTCTTTTGTCACAAATCCATTATTCAAACACCAGTCCACTGCAGTGCGCACACTATTTGCTTCTTCGATTAATCCAAAATGATCTAATAACATCGCAGTTGATAAAAGAGAGCCCATTGGATTGGCAATGTCTTTTCCTTTTGCTTGCGGATAAGAACCATGGATGGGTTCAAATAAGGCCGTTGTAGTGCCAACTGACGCGGATGGCAGCAATCCTAATGAACCCGCTAACACCGATGCTTCGTCGCTTAAAATATCACCAAATAAATTTTCTGTTAACACCACATCAAACTGTGCAGGGTTTAAAATAATTTGCATCGCTGCATTGTCTACAAATAAATAATCTACTTGTACATCGCTATATTCTTTCGCAATGGCTTGAACCACTTTACGCCATAGTCTAGATGTTTCTAATACATTCGCTTTATCTATCAATGTTAAATGTTGTTTTCTTTTTTGTGCATACTGAAATGCTAAATGCGCCACACGCTCTATCTCCATCACACTATAAGAACAATCATCTTTGGCCACTGTGCCATCTTCACTCAATGATTTTGCGCCAAAATAAATCCCACCTGTTAACTCTCTAAAAATAACAAAGTCTACATTTTCTAAATGCTTAGCCTTGAGTGGTGACAAGTGTTGTAAAGAAGGATAAGTTTTTACCGGGCGGATATTCGCAAACAATTGTAACTCCTTACGCAACTTTAACAAGCCTTGCTCTGGTCTTACTTTTGCTGTAGGGTCATTGTCATATTTTGGATCACCAATGGCGCCAAATAAAATTGCATCACTGTTTTTACAAATAGCAATGGTTTCGTCTGGTAATGGATTACCCGTTTCGTCTATGGCGACCGCGCCCATCAATGCATACTCGTAACTGAACTGATGGCCATATTGTTTGGCAATCGTGTTCATTACTTTAATAGATTGATTGGTTACTTCTGGACCAATCCCATCCCCCAATATCACTGCAATTTTCTTTTCCATACTATATTGATAGTTTATCGTTGTTATTTTTTTGCTTCAAATGCCGCTATCTCTTCTCTCATGCTTAATAGATAATCAATGTCATCGTAGCCATTTAATAAACAAGTTTTTTTATACGCATTGATTTCAAATGTTTCAAAAGCACCAGTTGCGTCAATGGTGATGGTTTGTGCTGCTAAATCAATAGACAAGGTATCATTAGGACCTTGTGCAAAAATTTGTTGTAAAAACGCATCGCTCACTGTCACGGGTAATACACCATTGTTCAATGCATTGTTTTTAAAGATGTCTGCGAAAAAACTAGACACCACTACCTTAAAGCCATAGTCTAAAATAGACCATGCCGCATGTTCTCTCGAAGAACCACATCCAAAATTTTTTGCAGCGACTAAGATGGCGCCACTGTATTGTGCCTGATTCAAAACAAAATCTGCTTTTGGTTTTGTCTCATCATCATTTTCGTATCTCCAGTCTCTAAATAAATTTTTACCAAAACCATCCTTGGTTGTGGCTTTTAAAAATCGTGCAGGAATAATCTGATCCGTATCGACGTTCTCGATACGTAGTGGAATAAATTTGCTCGTAATATTTTGTAATGATTGCATATACCTATGATTCTATAGTTAGACTCTAACTTTTAATTAATTTAATAAGGTTCTAATATCTGTGATCTTACCTGTTAACAATGCTGCTGCTGCAGTTAAAGGACTCACCAACATCGTTCTTGCACCTGCACCCTGACGTCCTTCAAAGTTTCTGTTACTCGTGCTTACACAATATTCGCCTGCTGGTATTTTATCTTCGTTCATACCCAAACATGCACTACAGCCTGCTTGTCTAATTTCAATACCTGCTGCTTCAAATATTTTATCCAATCCTTCCTGCTTAATTTGCTTTGCGACTTCCTGCGATCCCGGCACAATCAATGTTTTCACTGCAGGATCTTTTTGTTTGCCTTTAATGATACTTGCTACCAATCTAAAATCTTCGATCCTTGAATTGGTGCAAGATCCAATGAATACATGTTGAACTGGCATGCCTAATAAACTTTGTCCTGCTGTTAAGCCCATATACTTTAATGCCTTCTCGTAATTTTGTTTCTCTGTGGCGTCTGTAAAACTTTCCATGGTAGGCAAAGCACCTGTTACCGACAAGCCCATGCCAGGATTGGTACCATACGTGATCATAGGTTCAATGTCTGCTGCGTCAATATTGATTTCCATATCAAATTTGGCATCTGCATCACTGTAGAATGTTTTCCATTCTGCTAATTGACGATCCCAGTCTGCGCCCGTTGGCGCAAAGGTCCTGCCTTGGATATAATCAAAAGTTGTTTGGTCTGGTGCAATCAATCCTCCGCGCGCACCCATTTCGATACTCATATTACATATAGTCATTCTTGCTTCCATACTCAATGCACGAATAGCGGATCCTGCATATTCAACAAAATAACCTGTTGCACCACTTGCAGATATTTTTGCAATGATGTATAAAATAATATCTTTTGAAACCACACCTGCATTCAACAGGCCTTCGATATTGATGCGCATTGATTTTGGTTTGGTTTGCATAATACACTGTGCTGCAAAAACCATTTCTACTTCACTGGTTCCTATACCAAATGCCACCGATCCAAATGCACCATGTGTTGAGGTATGACTATCGCCACATACAATGGTCATGCCTGGTTG
>CAXNMZ010000081.1:0-8473 GCA_964203125.1 Chitinophagales bacterium
TCTCCATACTTGAGCTGCAATATAATGCATCAAAAGGTAATTTTTGGAGCTAGGGCGCAAATCTTATCCCCTATTTATGAAATCCTTAACTGGCCTGACTTGGGCTCTTATATTCCATTACAGGATGACGCTCAAAAGGGTGTTTTTGGCTGTCAAAAATATGTCTAAATGTCACCATATGTCTGCTTGGATCGGCGCCAAGACTTTTATAGATATTGACCATTTTTGGATTCCAATCTGCAGCCCATCCCATTTCATATTCCTCGTATATTTTGAGTTCATGAAGCAACAATGAAGTTGAATAGATTAAATAGCTATCTATTCCTAGAGATTGAAATTTTGGCACCACCCCAAATGCTAATCCAGTTAATCTTGTATTTGTTTTCCTCCACTTCATCCACAACAAATGCAATTTCTGTTTCCATCCTAATTGTCCATCAAAGTGCTTAAAGTATTGATTCACATCTGGGATATTAATGAACATCGCAATGGGATCTTCCTTGTAATAGGCAAATCGAATCATGCGCTCATCCATTACTGGGCTAAGGGTTTTAAAAAGTTGCATGATTTGATCCTTCGTGATGGCTTTTGCTTCTCCATGTTGTGCCCATGCCGAATTGTAAATATGCACAAAGTCATTGGCATATTTATCTAAATGTTTTTTATTCAGATGTAGTACGCTATAGTCTTGTTTTGTGATGAATTTTTCGTAGCGTTCTTTAAATCTATCAGGTAATTCAGCTGAAAGGGGTTTGCGATAATAATATTGGTTGTAGAAATTTTCAAAACCATATTGGGTAAACAAATTTTCGTAATAAGATGGGTTAAATGACATACCATACATAGGTTCCCTTTCATAGCCTTCTACCATCAGGCCCCACCATTTATCTCGATCCCCAAAATTAACTGGTCCATCCATGGCTTCCATCCCCTCGGAAATTAACCATGCTTTTGCAGTATCAAATAATAAGTTGGCAACTTTTTGATCCTGAATGGCGTCAAAATAACCTACACAGCCAGTAGCAAAATCGGTGCCTTTATTTTTATATTTAGCGTAATGAAATGCGGCAATACGGCCAAGTGTTTTGCCTGTTTCATCTTGAACAATCCATCTTTTTGC
Organism: Chitinophagales bacterium; assembly: GCA_964203125.1. GTDB lineage: Bacteria > Bacteroidota > Bacteroidia > Chitinophagales > Chitinophagaceae > Sediminibacterium. Next base: position 1,121 of record CAXNMZ010000081.1, read on the forward strand.
TGCACCTTCTTTGAATAATTTATTCTTTGTTGGATCAAAAGTGGCTAATACTTCATTGTCCAAAGGTCTAATATAGTTTGGGTTGTCCTTGTTTACAAGCACATTGATGGCCAAAAAGGAATGATCTAGTTCGGGTGTATTGACTTCAATCACTTTCATAGCTGTAAATTAGAAATTTTTTAAGACACTCAGTGCAAAAATACCAGCTGTCTCAGTTCTGAGCCGAGTTGGGCCAAGATCAATGGGCGTGAAATCCCTGGCAATAGCAGCTTCAATTTCTGAAGGAGTAAAATCGCCTTCGGGACCAATTAGCAGCAATAAGTCTGCACTTGCTACAATGGATTTGATGGAAGTTTTTTGCAATGGCTCACAATGCGCAATGAGTTTTTGAGCAGCAGTGGATTGTTCTATAAATTGTTGGAAAGGCATTGGTTCGGTTAAAACAGGCAACCAAGTTTGTTGGCTTTGAATCATGGCAGATTGAATGATCTGTTGCATTCTTTCTGTTTTGAAACGTTCGTGAATGGTGCGTTCGCAAACTAAAGGTGTAATAGTTGTAATGCCCATCTCTGTTGCTTTTTCAAAAAGCCATTCCAAGCGCACAGTATTTTTTAATAAAGAAATACCTAGTTGTAATTTTTGTGTAGGACCTTCAATTTGAATGGCCTTGTTAATAGTGACAAGGGCATTTTTTTTATTTGCCACCAGAATGCTTGCATGAAACAATCCACCTGTTCCGTTGGTGATATCAATATTTTCACCCACATCCATCCTTAGCACTTGAACACAATGTTTACTAGAGGTTTCGTTCAATGTAAACTGCGTCATGCCAGTGGCGATCAATGGTTCGTAAAAAAAAGGAACAGACATAGTAACAGTTTAGAATGGTTGATCATCGTTTGAGTCGTCATCAAATTCTCCACCATTCATTTTACTGCCTTGAATAAAAAATCTTCCGCCATCTTGCGCATCTGATCCGCCTATATTGGAAGAGAGGGGTTTATAATTATTGCTTAGCCCAGGGATACCAGTAGCGCCATCCCATTCTTCAAATTTTTGGACGTCTAATCTTGCTCTCAGTTTGATTAAATCGAGTGTACCATTTCTATGTTTTGCAATCCTGATATGTGTTTCGCCCATGGTAGATTCACCCATCTCGTTACTCATTACTTCATAATATTCTGGTCTGTAAATGAACATCACCATATCCGCATCTTGTTCAATTGCACCTGATTCACGTAAATCACTCAACTGCGGCATCTTACTTTCTTTTCTGGTTTCCACCGCACGACTCAACTGTGATAAGGCGATGATCGGCACATTCAATTCCTTCGCTAAGGCCTTTAAACTTCGAGAGATATTACTAATTTCTTGTTCTCTATTTGAATTTCTGTCTCCAGAGCCACTCATTAATTGCAAGTAGTCAATGATGATGATTTTAACATCATGTTTGTTCACCAACCTTCTTGCTTTTGCCCTGAACTCAAAAATATTTAAGGCAGCGGTATCGTCAATATAAATGGGCGCAGACTCTAGTCGGTTGATCCCCTTGGTATGCAATTGTTGGTATTCGTAATCTTCTAATTTACCTCTCGAAATTTTTTCCATTTTAATTTCACTCTCCGCACTCAAAATACGTTGCACTAATTGAGAGGCACTCATCTCCAAACTAAAGAAGCCTACACCCTGAGGTTTTGTTGGATGCAAAGCTGCATTGCGCGCTAAGTTCAAGGCGAATGCGGTCTTACCCACAGAAGGACGGGCTGCTAAAATGATTAAATCTGTTGGCTGCCATCCAAAAGTGATTCTATCTAGTGATGGGAAACCACTTGGTACGCCAGAGATTTCATCTTTTTTAGTTCTTAATTCATCAATACGTGTGATAGATTCTGCCAAAGCATTCCCTATGTCAACAAAGTTTTTCTTTAAATAGTTATTAGTGATGTTGAACATTTTTGTTTCACTCTCATCTAACAAGTCAAAAACATCTGTGCTGTCTTCGTAAGAGTTACTAATAATTTCACCACTAATTCTGATCAATTCTCTTTGAATAAATTTCTGTAAAACAATCTTAGAATGGGAGTCAATATTTGCAGTAGAAACAACGACGTTGGTTAATTTAGAGATATAATAAGCGCCACCCACTTGATCCAAATACTCGCGCATTTTTAATTCTTCTACCACCGTTAACATATCAATAGGCATGTTCTTTTGTTGTAAGCTTTGCATCGACTGAAAAATCATCTGATGCGCTTCTACATAAAAACATTCCGGCTTTAAAATTTCTGTCACCGTATCAAATGCACTTTTCTCCAAAAGAATACCTCCAAGAATTGCTTCCTCAAGCTCTCTTGCTTGCGGTGGAATTTTCCCATACATCATGGCACTCACATCTACAGAACTAGTTTTTTTTCTTGTTGTTGATCTTGTATTGAGGTTAGGTAGGGCCATAATGATACTTGCTTTTCTTACTGCGAAAATCCCTTCAAAAATCGGCATCTCGAAATTTAATTATCCAATAGGCTTATTCACAGCCGGTTCTAAGGGGATTTGCACATTAAAATTACAGTTATTCACGGGTTATTCATAGGTTATGCACGGGTTATTTAAACATAAATTTGTATTTTTGAAGCATACCTTAAAGTAGCATCATGACCATTAGTTATCGCTGGCTGTGTGAATATTTACCAGCACCCATTCCCAAAGAAGAATTATCTACCATATTGACATCGATAGGTTTAGAAGTTGAATCCTTAGAAATGTATGAAAATTTTAAAGGAGGACTTCAAGGATTAGTAGTTGGAGAAGTACTTGAATTGGCCCAACATCCCAATGCAGATAAATTAAAATTGACTAAAGTCGCTGTGGGCGGAGCTCGACCATTGAATATTGTTTGTGGCGCATCGAATGTGGCAGTAGGACAAAAAGTGGTGGTCGCACAAATAGGCACAACGATATATCCAAAAGCAGGTGCGCCTATCACCATGAAATTGGCTAAGATAAGAGGGGAAGAAAGTGAAGGGATGATTTGTGCAGAAGATGAAATTGGTTTAAGTGAAGACCATGCAGGTATTATGGTTTTAGATGCAGCGATGAAAGTAGGAAAACCTGTAGCCGAATTGTATGATTATTATCAAGATTGGATTTATGAAATAGGCTTGACGCCAAATAGGATGGATGCCATGAGTCATTACGGTGTTGCAAAAGATGTCTGCGCTTATTTAACCTACCATGCAACAAAGGCGGAACCAATTAGTCCATTCAAACAAGCACCAAGCATCGATGCTTCTATGGCACCTTATGAAGTGGTGATTGAAAATCCAGAAGCCTGTGCCAGGTATAGTGGGATTTTAATTGATGGTGTAAAAGTGGGGCCATCTCCAACATGGTTAAAAAATAAATTACAAGCTATTGGTGCAAGATCTATTAATAATATTGTAGACATCACCAATTTCATTTTACATGAAACGGGTCAGCCTTTGCATGCTTTTGATGCAGCTAAAATTCAGGGCAAAAAAGTAGTGGTGAAAAAATGTGCTCAGGATAGTTTGTTCACTACATTGGATGAAAAAGAAAGAAAATTAACGGCACAGGATTTAATGATTTGTGATACCGAAAAGCCAATGTGTATCGCTGGCGTTTTTGGTGGTTTACATAGTGGCGTAAGCGCAACGACCAATTGCATATTTTTAGAAAGTGCTTGGTTTGAAAATGTACATATTCGTAAAACATCGGTGCACCATGGTTTAAGAACGGATGCAGCAACACGTTTTGAAAAAGGGGTAGACATAGCGAATACCGTAAAAGTATTAGAGAAAGCAGCAGCAATGATTCAGGAAATTGCTGGGGGCAAATGCAGTCCAGTGGTGGATGTGTATCCGAATCCTGCTGAGAAAGTGAAAGTGGCTATGACTTTTGCGTACTTAAAAAAATTAAGTGGTAAGCAATACGCTTCTGATAAAGCAGCAGCTATTTTAACAAGTTTAGGATTTGAAATATTGCATCAAGATGCCAATAGTATTCAAGTGGCAGTGCCTTATAATAAGCCTGACATCAGCATTGCAGCCGACCTAGTAGAAGAAATTTTACGTATCGATGGCTTAGATAATATTGAAATTCCAACTGCTATTACCATTAGTCCTTCAGTGGATTTGCTTGAAACAAAAGAACAGTTTAAAAATAAAATTGCCAACTATTTAGTAGGGCGTGGTTACACAGAAATTTTAACCAACTCTATTACCAATAGCAAATATTATTCAGCAGAACAATTGGAGACCACCGTTAAAATGTTGAATAGCTTAAGTGCGGATTTGGATGTGATGCGCCCAACCATGTTAGAGACTGGCTTAGAAACCATTGCATACAATAACAACAGAAAAAATGAGTCCATCTCTTTCTTTGAAATGGGCAAAATATATGCGAAGACAGCAGCTGGAAAGTATCAGGAAGATGAAACTTTAGCCATTTATCTTTCTGGTAAGCAGGTGCAGGATAGTTGGAGGGCAAAAGGGGCTGCGCAAGATTTTTTTGCACTAAAAGGAATTGCCTTGGCGCTTTGTGAATTATTAGGATTGAAAAAAATCAATTACAATCCAATTGGGCATGGACAGTTCGAAGTGATTGCAGGAAAGACCGTCCTTGGAACAATTGAATTAGTGGGTGCTAAAAAATTAGCTCAGTTTGATATCAAACAAGCCGTAGGTTTTTTAAATTTTGATCTAGCTACTTTATTGAATGCCTACTTGTCTGGATCGGTCAAATACCAAGAGATCTCTAAATATCCATCTGTCGAAAGAGATCTAGCTTTAGTGATTGATCAAACTGTAGCCTTTTCCGCAATCGAACAAGCGATTAAAACAGTGCAGTTAGATGCCTTGAAAGAGACCCGTGTATTTGATATTTTTGAAAGTGATAAATTGGGGGTGAATAAAAAATCGGTCGCGATTAATTTTGTTTTCAATGCTGGATCGGCCACTTTAACGGATACAGAGATTGATGGGATGATGAAAAAATTAATGGTAGCTTTTGAAAAAAATATTCAAGCAGAAATAAGAAAATAAGTACTTTCAAGTCATAAACAAAGTTCCATGTCTGATTTACAGACCGCTTTATTAGGCCTCCAAGAAAAACTTCAAGCTTTGCTCAAGCGACAACTTGCTATGGAGAAAGAAAACCACCAACTTAAAGCGACTTTGGCGGAGCAGCAACAGGTGGTCACTCAGCTACAAAATGAACTTAAAAACGAACAAGCTGCCTTAATAACAGCACAGATGCGTCCGGCCCAACAAATGGATCCCGCTGAAAAAGCAGCTTTGAATAAAAAAATCGACGATTTTATCAAAGAAATTGACCACTGTATTCAAAACCTGAATCCCTAACCATGTCTGATCAACTGAACGATACCCCAGAAAATTTGATCCCTGTCAATATATTGATTGCGGACAGGAATTATAGGGTTAAAATTAGTCCTAAGGACGAGGAAGCGGTGCGTAAAACGGCTGCCTTGATCAACCAAAAATTGGTGGAGTACAAGAGCCTTTATGCAGGAAGTGACACCCAGGATTATATCTCGATGGTCCTATTATGGTTCACCACAGAACAGCAACAAAATAGCCAAAAGCTATATGAAATAGAGGCGATACAGGCCCAAATCGATAGCATGTCTGCCTCCATTGATAAAGTGCTAGTAAATACCAACTTATAACACATTATTGGGTCTATTCGGGCCAATCTTTACATTAATTGTTTATCTTCGTTGCCTAACCTTAGTGAAGAAGTAGGGTGATTTTATTTAACACAACAAGATTAAACAATGGACCAAACAATATTATTATTGATCATCGGAGGAGCCTCTGGAATAGGAGGGTTACTCATAGGGCGATTTGCTTTCGCCAAGAACACCAAAAAGCAGGTGGAAGACGCAGAAAATCAAGCAGCTAATATTCTAAAAGAGGCGGAATTAAGGGCCGAGACCATCAAGAAAGAAAAGCAATTAGAAGCAAAAGAACGATTTGTTCAATTGAAGGCAGACCACGATCGTGATTTGTTGGAGAAGAATAAGAAAATTGGCGAAGCTGAAAATAGAATTAAGCAGCACGAATTAAGCATTAATCAAAAGGCGGTTGTTTTAGATAAACAAATCAATGACAACGAAGCGATTAAAGAAAAATTAAATCGTGAAATTGATTTAGTGAATATCAAGCGTGGCGAATTAGAGAAGCACCAAGAAGAACATATTCGTCGTCTCGAAAAAATTGCCAACTTGACAGCAGAAGATGCAAAACAACAATTGATTGAAAGTTTAAAGAACGAAGCGCAAACGCAGGCTTTGTCTTTACAACAAGATATTATTGAAGATGCAAAACAAAAAGCAAATAAGGAAGCAAGAAAAATTATCATCCAATCGATTCAAAGAACGGCTGCGGAAGTAGCAATTGAAAATACAGTAACGGTATTCAATTTAGAGTCTGACGAAATGAAAGGACAGATCATTGGTAGAGAAGGTCGTAACATTCGCGCTATTGAAGCTGCTACAGGCGTTGACTTGATTGTGGATGACACACCGGAAGCGATTTTATTGTCTTCATTTGATCCATTGAGAAGAGAGATTGCACGTTTAAGTTTACAAAGATTGGTAGCAGATGGTCGTATCCACCCAGCGCGTATCGAAGAAGTGGTAGATAAAACACGTCGTCAATTGGAAGAGCAAATTGCTGAAATTGGAGAACGTACGGTAATTGAATTAGGTATTCATGGCTTGCATAAAGAGTTGATTCGTATCATTGGTAAGATGCGTTTCCGTTCTTCTTACGGACAGAATTTATTGATGCACTCACGTGAGACCGCAAATTTATGTGGTATCATGGCAGCTGAATTAGGATTGAATCCTAAATTGGCAAAACGTGCTGGTTTATTACACGATATAGGTAAAGTACCTGATGAAGAGACTGAATTAAGCCACGCATTATTAGGGGCTAAATTGGCAGAGAAATATGGTGAGAATCCAGCTGTGGTGAATGCCATTGGTGCCCACCACGATGAAATGGAAATGCAGTATGTGATTTCTCCAATCATCCAGGCTTGTGACGCTATCAGCGGTGCAAGACCAGGTGCGAGACGTGAAATCATGCAACAATATATCCAACGTATCAAGGATTTAGAGAACTTAGCACTTGGTTATCAAGGTGTTGAGAAAGCTTATGCCATCCAAGCTGGACGTGAATTAAGGGTGATTGTAGAAGCAGAGAAGGTGACCGACCAATCATCTGACCAATTGAGCTTTGAAATAGCCCAAAAAATACAGACCGAAATGACCTATCCAGGTCAAATCAAAGTAACGGTGATCCGTGAAAA
>CAXNMZ010000082.1:0-8414 GCA_964203125.1 Chitinophagales bacterium
ATTCAGTTTTGGTCCGTTCGTCTAGGGGTTAGGACACGTCCCTTTCACGGATGAAACACGGGTTCGATTCCCGTACGGACTACCAGAAACCACTCAGGGTGAGTGGTTTCTTTTATTTTATGGCGGTGGTAGCAGGAGTGGTAGCACGAGAGGGGTTTTCGATCGGAATTCAGCTTTGTTTAAATTTAAACGAAGTCAAATAATAATCTTTTGCAGTCCAATTTTTTTGACGGTATTTAATAAATATTTAATGACATTTACAAACCTTTTGTAAAATTATCAGTTTAACAACTGGGTTAATTATAGTTTATTATATTATTCTGCTCATAGAATGATTGCCACGATTAATTAATTAATTAATTGGTCTGGAATTATAAAAAGGGAATAGGGTTAAACCCTACTCCCTTTTTTTTATTTATTGAACAGGATTTCGAAAAATCTATTCCACTTATCAATTACAATAAAAATCGCTATTAGCCCAATCTATTATCATGAGCTTCCGGAGGGACATCGCTTTCCTATGTTAAAGTATGAGCTTATACCTGAACAATTACTTCATGAGGGTACTATCAGTCGTAACAATTTATTTGTCAAAATAAATGTGATAAAATGGATATTTTACTAACACATGATGTAGATTATTATGAAAAATTAGTTACTCTACAATTAAGTCCTTCAGAGCAAAGAAATATTTGATTTCCGAAGTCTCCTGCATTGATTGAACGTGAATTAGTAATTACTCAAGGGACGATTGATTGTGCCTTATTTGCCTTAGAACATGGATGTGTATTAAATATCGCTGGAAGAACACATCATGCATTTGCCGAACGAGGGGAAGGTTTTTGTCTCTTAAATGATATGGCAATCGCTGCCATCTCTTATCTCCATCATATTTTTCGAAATCTAATTTATAATTAGATAGAAAAACTACAAAATCTGCATCTTCAATCTCTCCTAAAGTCCTATAAAAGTCTACAATATCTTCTAATTGACAAAAAAATCAAAAGATTCAATGCTATTTTCCGTTTTCAGCACACGGTAAATAATCCCTGTGCATTGGTGGTCACTCTTCTTGTTTCAAAATATTCCGCTACATTTGTTGAGCTACCTGCTAAAATGCTAAAACGCAGGCTAATTGGCTGAGAGGCCAAAATGATATTGTTATTAGTTCTGGCTAGACCCTGAAAATTTAATTCCGTTTGGGCTTGCGCATTTATGATAACCATACAAAGTAAAGATGTAAATAGGATTTTATTCAATTTGTTTAGCTTTTTCCTTTGAATTAACCTTTATACTTTGATTACTTTATAAAATATTTTGGGATCTTGCGAAGGAATTAGGGTATTAATTAATTAATGTGTAATTTTTTTTAAAACTAATTCTATTTTTCTCTTTAAAATTTTTATTTCATCTTTTTGAATTTTTAGTTCTTTTTTCAACTGCTCATTTTTAGCATCTTCCTCTTGCAATGCTTTAGTGAGTGCTGCAACTATGTTTGGATAAGATACAGACAATATTTCTCCTTTATCCAAATCACCCTCAATTCCACTTACAACTTCTGGCATTACTTGCTTAATTTCTTGTGCAATAAATCCAATTTGTATTTGATTATTTTGTGTAAATGTAAATTTAACAGGCCTTAGTTTTAAAATTGTATTTAATCCATATGTAATAGGTTCAATATTTTTTTTAATTCTTTTGTCTGAGCTACTAGAATATGCCCCTCTTGAATATACATGTGTTATATTTGCATCTCCTAAAACTACTGTATTACTTGCAAATACACCAGCACCATAACCAATGGCAGAGGCATTTGTATAATTTCCATCAATTCTACTTCCATATCCAATGGCAGTATTTTTATTTACGTTAGTAGTACCCATTGAAATTCCACCAATATATACGTTAAATGAACCATTAGTATTTGTGTTTGAACTACTCCCTATCCCAATATTATAAGAACCTATTGTATTTGCACCAAGTGCCTCATGACCAATTGCAATATTACCTGACCCTGAAGTATTATTATAGAGCGCGCGCCACCCAGTTGCAATATTGCTAGAAGCTGTATTTGAATATAATGATTCTTTCCCAATTCCAATATTCATACTGCCAATTGTATTACTATACAATGCCTTATCACCTATAGAAACATTTCCTCCACCCTCAATATTAGAAAAACTAGATTGTTTACCAATAGCTATGTTTTCTGAACCCCATGTGTTATTTGAAAGCGCTTGACTTCCGATTATTGTGTTACTTATAAAAACAGATCCAGCACCTTTTCCAACTGAAATACCATTTACAACAAGATCAAAATTTCCAAGATTTACTGGCATAGTTGCACCTGAATAAGGAACTCCAGTTGAAGTTACTCCAACAGTTCCTACAGATGTTAATCTTCCTTTTGTATCCACTGTAAAAGTTGGAATACTTGAAGCATCTCCATAACTGCCTGCGGTAACTCCACTGTTTGTTAATGTTGCAGTAATTGTACCTGTTCCTGTTCCCGTTAAATCTCCTGTAAGACTAATTGTTTGATCACCAGTATTGCTGCCAATTAGTGTAGCGATACCTAATTTAGTTTTAATAGTATTTGTTGTCTCATCTCCCGAGTTAATGCCAGATGTATTTGATAAGACTCCCGCTTGCACATCCGTTACATAATTTTTATTCGTACTTGGTGTAATATCTGCAGTAGTGGCATTAGCAGCCATCACATTAGTGCCAATTACTAATCCTAAATTTGTTCTAGCAGCAGCAGCGTTTGTTGCACCTGTTCCTCCATTAGCTACAGCAACGGTTCCTGTTACGTTTCCTGCATTACCCGTTGTATTTTGATTTAAGGTAGGTACGTCTGCAGCTTGGATCGTTGACAAACGTGCATCAGTTCCATCACTTCGCAGATACCCTCCTGAGGTTTGCGTTCCTGTTAAGGCATTAATAGCGGCTTGTTGAGTTGTTACACCCGTTCCTCCTGCCGTTAATGGCAAAGTTCCTGTTGTCAAAGCACTTGAACTACTTGCATAAACGGCACCACCATTGGTTACCGAACTTAATCCCGTACCACCATTAGCTACCGGAACTACACCGGAAATGGTATTCGCTGAATTAGCTGGAGCTGCCCATGTGGCACTTCCATTCACGTCATAGGTTAATACATGACCTGCGGTCGTAGGTGCCACCGAACTGATGGGGGTACCGCGTAACTTGACCACTGATGGACTTGTTGCCGAACCCGCTAAGTCACCGGTTAATTGTAATTTTCCTTTCGTAGTAGCATCCGCATCTGCAATCGTCGCTGAGGCAAATTGAGCATCCACATAAGTCTTAACCGCATTTTGCGTTGGGAATAAAGTTGTACTAGTACCTAAGGCTGCATTGGATTTATTACTAGCATCTTCCTTAGTGGCTAAGGATGTTGTTACATCAGACGTGTTTGCCTTTAGAGCTAAACCAGGAACAGTAGGTGAACTTGCTGTTCCAGCTAAATCGCCGGCCAATTGAATCTTCCCTCTTGTCGTAGCATCCGCGTCCACGATAGTTGCTGAAGCAACCTGTGCGTCCACATAGGTTTTAACTGCACTTTGAGTCGGGTATAATGTCGTGCTCGTTCCTAATGCTGCATTCGATTTATTGGAAACATCTTCTTTTAACGCTAAGGATGTTGTTATATCAGACGTGTTTGCCTTTAGCGCTAAACCAGGAACAGTAGGTGAACTTGCTGTTCCAGCTAAATCGCCGGCCAATTGAATCTTCCCTCTTGTCGTAGCATCCGCGTCTACGATGGTTGCTGAGGATACTTGAGCGTCCACATAGGTTTTAACTGCATTTTGCGTTGGGTATAAAGTTGTACTCGTTCCTAATGCGGCATTCGATTTATTCGAAACATCTTCTTTTAAAGCTAAGGATGTTGTCACATCTGTCGTATTGGCCTTTAGAGCTAAACCTGGTACAGTTGGGTTAGTTGCAGTTCCACCCAAATCCCCTGTTAGTTTGACAATCCCTTTGGTTGATGTTGTCGCATCCGCAGCTCCAGCAGCTAACTGAGCATCCACATAAGCCGTGGTCGCAAGCTTCGTTGAATTGTCTCCAGATGTTTGAGTCACACCCGTCGTTCCCGAAGGCAAGATCGGTGTTCCTGAAAACGTAGGTGAAGCAAGATTTGCTTTCGCTGCCAAATCCGCTGCTAATGCCGTTCCCAGTGTCGCTTGATCTACATAATCTTTTACCGCTTTTACTGAAGGATATTTCGTGTCATTGGTTCCGTCCGTTTGCACGTTCGTTGATTTGTTTGCCGTGTTTTCCTTGCCTGCCAAAGCCGGAACCGTTGGGTTGGTCGCAGTACCACCCAGATCACCAGCTAGTTGTACCTTACCTGCCGCCAATGTTGTCGCATCAGGTACTCCACTAGTAGCAATTTGTGAAACAACTTGGTCTACATAAGCTTTCGCTGCTTTCTGACTTGGGTAAGCTTGGTCCGATGGATTCACACCTCCTAAATTTGTAGCGGTTGATTTATTCGACTGCATTTCCGCAACGCCTGTTAAATTACTGACGGTATTGTTGGTGTTGTTAATCTGTCCCTGCAAACCACCAATCTGTGCATTCATGGTGTTGTTGGTCGCTGCGATCTGATTTCGATTGTCTGAAATTTGGTTTTGCTGGTCCGTTATTTTTGTGTTGATGTTGGTAATCGAACTTGTATTCTCTTTAATAGCTGTTGTATTCTCAGCTAATTTTGTTTCTAGGCTAGTAATGCTTTGATTCACCACTAAAAACGTGGCATCGCTGCTCTTCTTATTATCAGCTACTTTTGTGTCTAGGCTAGTAATGCTTTGATTCACCACTAAGAATGTCGCATCACTGATCTTCTTGTTATCAGCAATTGATTTATTCGCTACTTCAATTTTTGAGCTATTCGTTTGTATATCTGACTTAAGCGGATCCAAATCTTTTGGGATTAAATATCCCGCGTCATTTGAGAACTGTGATAATTTAGTAGGCGCCTCTCGTACATTCTTGTAATCCACTGCTTCGGCATAAAGGGCATAAGGCGTATAATTTAACGCCTGAGAGCTTACTTGTTTAAAGCTGCTGCAGCCATCAAAACTTACACTTACTTTTAAACTCTTCACACTTGAAATCCAGACAACGCTATCAAAACTTTTATAAATACTTGTGCTATTACTACTAGCTTGTGTCCCAGTTCCTATTGATACATTTACTAACCCATACTCATCTGTGGTGACTTGCTGGGTTTCCTCATAATCCAAACCTCCTTGTGTATTCAATAAACTAAAACGCAAACACACATTGCCCTTGTTTAAGGGTTGGCCTGTGATGCTTGCTCCCGGAATGTCGATGGCTTTAGGATCCAAAATTACCGCTTGGTAGTTCAGGGTTTTCTTGTTGGTCTGTGCGAAAGTACTAAGACCTAATAGACCAAATAGTATGATGAGTAATTGCTTTTTAATATTCATGGTATGTTAATTTTCAGAACTAAAAGATGTTATTGCACGCGTATTTATCAATATTTTTTTTCGTGTTAGTTGATTCTCTTTTATTGCACTTCTTTGATCAAAGACTGACTCAGCGGTTTTCCATTTTGGAATACCTTTAGTATGTACTTGCCGGCCTTGATCCCTTGGAACTGATCTAATTTAATTTCACTTTGATTTTCAGCATAAATCTGTTCCCAAATGATATTGCCACCTAAATCATACAAAGTAAGGCGTGTCGGATGATTTGTATTCCGATCAAATCGCACACTTAAAGCATCCTTAAACGGATTCGGGTAGACTTTGAATGACCAAGGACCTCCTTCGTTAGCCATTTGAAGCATTCCGCTTGTTAGGACTTTTTTCTGTAAGCCCATTGGTTGCTTAAAGCCTTGTCGGAACACGGTTCCTTGTTTGCTCTCGGTTCCAGCGATGACGCTCGACTGACCTACTACTTGGGACATGTAATTCCCCGAGGAGCTTGTGCCTCCCCAAGAAGAAATCGTGGTCATTTTCAAATATTGGCCGTGGCTTAGGTGAGTAATTAGCAATAAAATAATCAGCGTATAAATGCGTTTCATAGGCGGATCTAATTTAGTAGGCGGATTCCAACGGAGAAGATTGTTGGTTTAAAGTGGAGCGTCGACTGATCTACCGGGTTGGAGTTCAGCGTCTGGGTTTGTTGGTAAGCAAAGAATCCGACTAGTTTATCCGAAAATCCTTTCTCAAATTCGACGCCGTAGCCTCCCATGATTTTCACTTGGGCGAATTGTGCATCTTCAGTCAAGTCTACATAGCGATTCATGAGTAACTGATTACCAAGCACGATTTTGTTGGCACTCGCAATTCCTTGAAGGTTCAGCGAGAACTTCCATGGCAATGGAATCCTGAGACCTAATTTTCCATGAAGACCTATATAATCTGTTTGATACGAAAAGGCATTGTTTTGAATGTCCCCTACTGCGTTTAGCTGGGTAAACTGAAGACCCATGTCGTAATTGATAAGACTCAGTAGTTTGACTACTTTTGGGTTTTGACCCAAATAAATCGCAAAAGGTGTTTGGTCTAATTTGTATTTAGCTGAATCCACTAGGCTGGCTTTGTGGAAAGCTAAGCCAAATGCTAGGCCGGAGGATGGCTTTAGGTAATTAGCTTTAACCCCATTGGCTTGGGTATACCTAAATGCTGTTATTGAAGAACCTAGTTGTATTTTTAAACTTTGAGCTTGGCTAAACGAAGTAATTAGAACAACGAATAACGGCAATACTTTTAACAAAAAAATGTACCTCATTTTAATACTCTATTTTATTCAGAGCAAGTAACTATATTAATTTTTTTGAATTGTACGGTTTTTTCAAAACTGCAAAAAATACTAACAAACTAATTAATATTTTTTATTTCCTTTATGAAATTAGAAGCAGAAAGTCCATGTAGGCTTTTGCATGCAAAATGAAATGTTTGACGATTTTTAAATCCTATCTCAAATGCTAATGCTTCTATTGTATATTTTTGCCAAACTGGATTATATTTTAATTCATTTTTTAAAAATTCAAGTCGGCAATAATTTACAAACTCAGGAAAACTTTGGCCATGTGCTTGCTTGATGGATGATGAAATTTGGGGAGTGCTCAATTCCAATCTTTCAGATATATTAATTATTTTCAAATCAGGATTTAAGAAAACTAGTTCAGTTTCAAATAAATTTTGAATTTTCAAGATATGATCTGGATTGTAAACTTTTTTTACCGCCTTTGTAGTAGTAGAAAATTTTACTAACTCTTTCTTTGTAAAAAATCCACTAAGAGTGGGGCCAACTAACATTTGTGGATGTAGAATTAAATAAAACACCTCAAATAAGTAGTTTAATGAAAATAAAATGAAGTAAATAATTAATTGAATTGAAGATTTTATTCCTGTCAATTGCCAGTTTAAAAAGTATATTAAGAAAAATAAAACAGCAAGAATCTTCATTGTAAAATCAATAAATATCCACTTTATTATGATGCTATTATTACGCTTAAATATCCTAAACCCTTTTTTCTGAGAATAACTGTATAAATCAAATCCCAGCCAAATCGAATAGAATATTATTGAAAATCCTTTTAAATAAGTATGTATAGGCATGGGTATCAATCCAAAACTCCCTGTTGATGCCGCAAGATTTCCACTTTTAATAATAAATTTAATTTCATTTATTTTGACATAAGTTGAACTCAAGTAAAAAGGAATGTATTCTGCAAAATGAAGTACAAATGGCGCAAAATGTAGCAAAAATATTAATTTGAATTTTTTAGCAGGATATAATAAAAACTGCTGAATTAGTAATGAAAATGGCCCAATTAGGTAAATTGTAGGGGATAAAGTCCTAAAAAAATAAGGATGTTCTGAAATTTTATCTTCGGTTAAATAGTAAGAAATAAAAAATGAAAAAGCTATAAGAGCAAATTGCATCCCTAAAAGTTTGGAAGCAGTCATTCCTTTTGTCAAAATTAATTTTATTCCAAAAAGCAGAAATAATGTACCAATACAAAAGTGGAAGATAACTGCTAAAAACTCGATCATTACTTTTATTTATTTTAGAAACTAAACGCCTAATTGTACGTCGTCAAACTAAAGTGGACTTTTCCTTAAGGAGTGTTTTATTTTGCTTTCAATTTAATTATAAATTCATTTTTTAAAAAACAATTCACTAAAATAACACAGCAGCAAATAAATGAGCAAGACCACATTATTTCATCTAATTTTAATGTGTTTCAAAAATCAAAAAATACAAATAGATTAATCTGGTTCGGTTTTGATACGATTTAGATCCATTAGTCTACTAAATTAGTCAACTGCAGGAGATCGCCGTATCCCAAATTTAATTAAGGGGAAAATAATGTTCTAATACCCCCATCAATCTCGCATTTCAAA
>CAXNMZ010000083.1:0-7934 GCA_964203125.1 Chitinophagales bacterium
TGGTCACGGATCAACCCTAACATAAGGTGTTCCGCCCCAATAAAATCATTACCTAATCTTAATGCTTCTTCTCTGCTATAAGAGATGATTTCCTTAACTTGTGTTGAAAAATTGTTATCCATATATTTTATTCGAGCTGTTATTAGATAAACGAATAATTTTACCCTAAAGTATGTGATTATGCACTATAAAATTGATACAAAAGAGAAATTTGCCGTTTTAAGCCTACTCGACCCTAGTCTTAGTTCAAATCTCGTGCCAGAATTGACTGATTTGATCAAAAATTTAGGCTTAACGAGCCCTAAAAACCTGGTTTTGAACCTAGGGGCTGTAAAAGACTGGGATTTAAGCATTATGGCTCTATTAGCTCAGCATCAAGAAATATTTTATGACAATAATACCAGTTTTGTCCTATGTAGCTTGTCAGATGACTTACAAAATGCCCTAGATGCCACTGAATTTGGCGAAGTGATGAACTTAACGCCTACCGAATCAGAAGCTTGGGATATCGTTCAAATGGAAGAAATAGAGCGTGAACTACTCGATAGTGACGATATGGAGTTTTCTACCCAAGAATAGTGTAAGATTTGTTAAATTCGCGCTCCTATGATTACGTCTCAAACCATTCAACAAATTACCAGCCGAATTGACATCATTGATGTGGTGGGGGAATTTGTGAAATTGAAGAAAAGAGGCACCAATTATATAGGCAACTGTCCTTTCCACAACGAAAAATCTCCCTCATTTACAGTCTCTCCTGCCAAAGAAATTTACAAATGTTTTGGCTGTGGCAAGAGCGGTAATACCATCACTTTTTTGATGGAACATGAAAAGTATAGTTATGTAGAAGCTTTAAGATGGTTGGCTGCTAGATACAATATTGAAATTGAAGAAACCGAAACCAGCCCTGCGCAAAAGATCGCACAACAAACTGCAGATAGTTTATATGCGATCAATCATTTTGCAATGGACTTTTTTACGAAACAATACTGGGATACAGAAGCTGGTGCAACCATTGCACAGAGCTATATGCAGCATCGTGGTTTTTTACGTCCGATTGTAGAAAAATTTAAAATTGGATACAACCCTTCTGAACGAGATAGTTTAGCAAAAGCATTGATTCAAAATCAATTCAATCCAGAATTATTTGCAAGAACTGGTTTAGTGGTAGAGCGCGATGGCGTTTGGCAGGATAATTATAGGGACCGCATCATTTTCCCTATCCACAACACCACTGGAAAAATTATTGGCTTTGGTGCAAGACAAATTGCCAAGAATGATCGTTCTCCAAAATACATCAATACGCCAGAGAACGAAATTTATGTTAAGAGTCGGATTCTTTATGGTTCTTATTTTGCGAGAACTGCCATTGACAAAGCCAATGAATGTTTATTGGTAGAAGGTTATACGGATGTGGTGAGCTTACACCAAGCGGGCATTGAAAATGTGGTAGCAAGTGGAGGTACTTCATTAACGATTGACCAATTGAGATTGGTTAAAAAATATACACAAAACCTGACCATTATTTATGATGGAGATGCAGCTGGTGTGAAAGCTGCATTAAGAGGATTGGATATGGCATTAGAGGAAGGATTGAATGTACAATTGGTGTTGATTCCAGACAACGAAGATCCAGATAGTTATGTCAATAAAGTGGGTGTGGATGCATTCCGCGCCTTTGTTCAATCTGCAAAGAAGGATTTTATTTTATTCCAATTAGAAGTTCAATTAAAAGAAGTTGGGAATGATTTGAATAAAAAAAATAGTCTAGTCAATCAAATGGCAGAGACTTTAAGTAAAATTAATAAGGCAGAAGATTTTACGAAATTACAAGAGTACGTAAGAAAATGTGCGGACATATTGCGCATTGACGAAACTGGTTTAACCCAATTAGTCAATAAGTTCAAGCGTGACAAAATTGTCAAAGATGAAAAGAAGATGGCCTATGATGAAGCGGCTATTTTGATGCCAAGTTTCCAGCAAGCAACGCAGGATCTTGATAATATAGACCTTGTTCTTGACAAGGATTTTTTACATGAAAAAAACTTAGTGCGTTTATTGATTGAATATGGCAACGAGGTTTTAGCAGACGGAAAACTTGCATCCACATGGATTGCAGAAGAATTAGAACCCTTCCCTTTGGACAACCAAGACATGATTCAGTTGGTTAAAACTTATTTTGAATGGCAGGTAGCAGGTAAAATACCCAATCATAAAACATTGCAATACCATGAAGACCCACAAATCCAACAAATGGTCATGGGGCTTTTTGAGCCAGAACATGAGTTAAGTTTAAGATGGAATGAAAAACTAGGTATCAAGAAAATTGTTGAGGGCATTTCTTTTCAACATGAAATTGAAGTGAGTTTATTGTACTATAAACTTAGAAAAATTAAGAAGATGATTCGCCAGAATCAGGATGATATGGAGCAAGTGAATGGGGAGGAACAAATACAATTACTGCACATACATAAGCATCTTAAAGATGCAGAGCGCGAGTTAACCAAGATTATTGGGACCGTTATCTTTAAATAGATTGACTATTCATGTAATATGCCTGTTCTGGAATAGCCTACTTTTTTTATTTCTCGGAAGGATTTTGTTTGCCAGCAATTAACTTTTCTAAAGTCGCTTCTAAACGCTTTTGCTTGGTCTCTTCTTTTTTAGCACCATTGATCCAGCTTAAATATTCCTTTTGATTGATGATAGATAGAGAGGTAAAGAATTCTCTTGCATCTTCATGTGATTGGAATAATTTTTCCACTTCATAAGGTAATGCAATCAATCTTTTTTCAAAATCGTCAATCTCAATATTCGGAGACTTAAAGCCAACAAAAGCCCTATTTCTATTTGGGATTTGATCGTATTTAGTAAAACGCAATGCCGTCCAAACATGATCCAAAGTCACTTGACGAATAGCTTCATATTCATTGTTGGCTAAAATTTCCCAGCTTGCATCTCTATTTAAATCGGAAACGATCTTTGAACTCGTTTTAGGATAGGCAATCCATAATTTACTCTCGTGTGTCAATGCCGAAAAAACTTCTTTTAGAATATTGTTTAGTTGCAATTGGTTGATTGCGAAAATAAGTGCGAAATCGATTTTCCTTGTCTTTAATAAAGGGGTCAGATTCTTACAGTAATTCAACTTAGCAAATTGCTTCTCTACACTTGAGGGTAAACCTTGAATCAGTAAGTTTTTCTCATCCTTTAACTGTAATTTCTCCAAAATATTCTGACTGATCGACATAAATGTTAGGATTTTTAAGGATTGTAAAGTTAAGCAATTCCTTGTAGTTGAAAATAGAAAATTGAATAAATCTTTCTAATTAGTTGATAATCAAGTAAAAATAAAATATAGACTCAATCTTAATCTGTCTATTTTCTATCTTTTTTGAACAATGGGGCCTTGTTCTCTTTTCCATTTATCAATCTCCCAATATTCTTTTGGTGTGTGATCACGACCATCAATGCTACAATGATGGCAAATATTCTATAGGAAGTTTCTTTTTCATTGAATATAAATAGAATCAATACCATAAAAACGACTCCTGCCAGCATAGAACTCAAGGAAACAAATCTTGTTGTAAATAATGTAACTAAAAATACAAGCATGCAAATCAGCGCTACTATCGGCTGAATGGCCAAAGTCATCCCTAAAATCGTAGCCACGCCTTTCCCGCCTTTAAAATCGGCCCATATTGGAAAAATATGCCCAATGACCGCAGCCATCCCCAAAACAATCATAAAATTGGTTCTTGCCAGCTCATTGTCTAAATAAAACGGAATAAGTAGGTATAAAGATGTAGCAATCAATCCCTTGCTGATATCAGCTGTCATCACAAAAGCACCCCATTTTGAACCTAAGACTCTAAATGTGTTGGTTGCTCCCGGATTCCCACTACCATAATGTCGAATGTCAATGCCAAAAATAGCTTTACTTACCCAAATGGATGTAGGGATAGAACCTATAAGGTAAGCAAGCACAATCAGCATCAATTCATTCATGAAATCAAGTTTGGGGTAGGCAAATATACGATCAATTAAAATAATGCATGTTAGTGCTCAAATTTAAACCCTGAATCCTACCTATTAAAGAGCAGGCTAATCCATCCATCTAAGGGTTGTGCTTCTTGTAATTGCCAGCCTTTTGAATTGGCTAAGACAATCATATCTGATTGATCATCAATCAATAAGCCACTCAATATCAAAATTCCTCCTGGTTTACTGGCAAGGGTTAATTCGTCCATATTGGCTTCTATAATATGCCTATTGACATTGGCAAGTACAATATCAAATTGTACTTTTTGCAATGCAGATGCCACTTTTTGGATGGAGATCACCTTGGATGCATTGTTTTGGATATTCTCAGCTGCATTTTCTATGCACCAGTCATCATTGTCCACTGCAAGCACTTTTATAGCACCTAATTGTTCGGCTAATATGGCGAGAATACCTGTTCCAGTACCAAAATCATAGACCGTTTTGTCTTTAAAATCAATCCTTTGCATCAACTGAATCATGGAAAAGGTAGTTGGATGATGTCCTGTTCCAAAGCTCATTTTAGGTGTGATCTTTAAATCATGCGCTACTGCAGGCTTAAATTCGGGATGAAAATGTGCCCTGATACCAACAAAATCACCCACCCTAACAGGCTCAAAATTAGATTCCCATACTGCATTCCAATTTTGTTCTTTAATTATTGATTTAGAATAAGTTAAATGATATTGATTGAATATAATATCTAATTCAATTTGTACTAATTCAGCTTCAAATTGAGCTACCAACATATAGGTTTTGCAATGCCCAGCACCTAGACCTAATCCATTGGATAAGTCCACACCATCATTCTGGCCTTCCTCTAATTCTTCTTCATTGAAGCCTTCGAAGCCAAGTTCAGATAACTCCGCCACGAGGAGTTCAAATTGCTCCTGATTACTAAAGTCGAAGGCGATTTGAATGTATTCTTTGGACATAAGTTTGTTTATCTAATGTATGATTGACTTTTGAATTGTAATCATATTAATAAAGTATAAAAGATAGCTACCCCTCATCCTCATGCGGAAGGAACCGAAATCGGCTTCGGGGTACTATCTTTTATACTAATTACAATTCATTTACTAGTTATATTCAAAATTAGAATAAATACTATTCCGTAACGATCGTTCGAGCGAAGCGAGCGAGAGCCAAGGGATAGGTGTTTATTCTAATTTATATAAGTTGCGTCTTTCACTGTAAAGTTAGCTACAAAAAAATGCCCAGCGATTAGCGGGGCATTTTATATTTAAAGTAGCTAAATACTATTGTTGAGGACCTCTGTCTTCACGAGGCGCTTGCTCAGGACGAGGTAATAAAACTTTATGACTTAATTTGAACTTGCCTGTTTTAGGGTCTAATCCAATTAACTTCACTTTCACTGTATCGCCTTCATTAAAGATACCTTCCATTGTTTCCAAACGCTTCCAGCTAATTTCACTAATGTGTAATAAACCTTGTTTGCCTGGCATAAACTCAACGAAAGCACCAAACTCTTTCACACCTTTTACAACACCTTCGTATTCGTCTCCAATTTCAGGAACAGCAACAATACCATTGATCCATCTTACTGCAGCATCTAAGCTCTCTTTGTTTGCAGAGAAGATACTTACTTCACCATGGTTGCCCACTTCTTCGATATTAATTGTTGCACCAGTTGTTCTTTGCATTTCTTGAATAATCTTTCCACCGGGTCCGATTACAGCACCAATGAATTCTTTATCGATGATGATCTTAACCATTCTTGGTGCATGTGGTTTCACATCTGCGCGAGCAGCTGGTGTACACTCATACATCGCATCCAAAATATGTAAACGTCCTTTTCTTGCTTGAGATAAAGCTTCTCTCATAATGTCCATGCTTAAGCCATCTACTTTGATGTCCATTTGAACACCACAGATACCGTCACGTGTACCAGTTACTTTGAAATCCATATCTCCTAAATGATCTTCATCTCCTAAGATATCCGTTAAGATCGCATACTTACCATCTTCTCTAGAAATCAATCCCATTGCCACACCACTTACGTGTTTTGGAATAGGCACACCTGCATCCATTAATGCTAATGAACCGGCACAAACAGTCGCCATTGATGATGAACCATTTGATTCTAAGATATCAGATACGACACGTAAAGTGTAAGGGAATACAGTGCTATCAGGTAACATTTGCTTTAAAGAACGCATTGCTAAGTTACCATGTCCAACTTCACGACGACCAACACCACGCATCATTTTCACTTCGCCTGTTGAGAATGGTGGAAAATTATAGTGTAAGAAGAATTTAGCATATTCTGCACTTGCTGCAGTCTCTTGCATCAACTCATCTAATTTAGTTCCTAAAGTAACTGTAGTTAAAGATTGTGTTTCACCTCTTGTAAATAAAGATGAGCCGTGTGGTGTAGGTAATGGACCAATCTCCATCGCTAAAGGACGAACTTCATCCAATTTACGTCCGTCTAAACGGATACGACTATCCACCATCATATCTCTAACCACTTCCCATTTCAAGTCCTCATAATACTTACCTGCTAATTTCTTTTGCAAGTCTGTAATTTCAGTACCTAAATGTTCCATGATTTCTTTTTTCAAAGCAGAGAAAGCATCGCTTCGCTCATGTTTTGCAGAACCTAATCTTGCGATCGTGTCTACTTTTGCTTTTGCAAATGCATAAACTTTTTCACGGATGGCTTCGTCTTGTTCTGGTTTTTTATAATCACGTAATTCTGTGATGCCCACTAATTTTCTTAATTCTGCTTGCGCTTTAATTTGCTTGCGGATAGCTTCGTGTGCAATTTCTAAACACTGTACCAATTCTTCTTCAGAACATTCTTTCGCTTCACCTTCCACCATCATTAAGTTCTTATCTGTAGCAGCAATGATGAATTCTAATGCACATTTAGCTAATTCAGCTTTAGAAGGATTGATTACAAATTTGCCATCAATCTTTGCAATTCTTACTTCAGAAATAATTTCTTTAATAGGAATATTAGATACCGCTAATGCTGCAGATGCTGCTAAACAAGCTAATGAATCTGGCATCACGTTCTCGTCGCTAGAAATCAATGATATTAAAACTTGTACATCGCACAAGTAATCTTCTGGGAATAAAGGTCTTAATGCACGGTCAATTAAACGACTCGTTAAAATTTCGTAGTCATTTAATCGCGCTTCTCTTTTAAAGAAAGAACCAGGGATACGGCCTGCAGATGCAAACTTCTCTTGGTAGTCTACGCTTAAAGGAAAGAAATCTTGTCCGTCTCTAGGATCCTTATTGGCAACAACAGTTGCTAATAAAATACAATTGCCTTGTCTGATGGTAACTGCTCCGTCTGATTGACGTGCTAATTTACCTGTCTCTATAAAAATTTCTTGACCTGGATTGATCTCGAATTTTACTGATTTTGGTTGTGATAACATTTTTTAAAATTTTGGATTGTGAGAAAGGGCGTTCTTAAATTCATTACAAAAACGATCTAAAAAAATAAACGCTTATAAACAACTAATCCCAACCGTAGTAGTACAGTTGGGACAGCTATTATAAGTTGTTCTTGATTATTTTCTTAAGCCTAATTTTTCAATTAGTGCACGGTAACCAGTAAGGTTATGTTTTTGTAAATAAACCAATAATCGCTTACGCTGACCCACTAATTGCATTAAACCTCTTTGAGTAGAATGGTCTTTGTGGTTGGCCTTTAAATGACCAGAAATGTGCGCGATACGTTGTGTTAATAAAGCAATTTGACCTTCGATTGAACCTGTGTTGGTTGCTTTACCACCAAATTCAGCAAAAATGCTTGCTTTTTTCTCTGTTGTTAAGTTAGACATTGTGGAACTTCTTTTATTGTAGTTAACAATTAACTACGGTTTTGTTTTGTTTATTTCGGCTGCAAAGATAGG
>CAXNMZ010000084.1:0-7714 GCA_964203125.1 Chitinophagales bacterium
TCCCATGCTGCAAATGGGTCTAATAATTGTAAACGCTTAGATGTTGGATCCACAGCAATAGTTACTTTCGAACCATCTTCTGCTGGTGCTTGATAGCCTGCATCTTCCACCGCAAAACCTTTCAATGGTAATTCATCACCAGTAGGAGCGTCTAATTTTACTTGTTCGCCTTTATTATTAGTAAGTGTATCTGTTAATGGATTAAAATTTAAATCACCTGCAATAGCAAGTGCTGTAATTAGTTCTGGAGAACCTACGAATGCAAATGTATTCGGGTTACCATCGGCACGCTTTGCAAAGTTTCTATTGAAAGAATGTACAATGGTATTTTTTTCTTTTTTCTCTGCACCAACACGCTCCCACATTCCAATACAAGGTCCGCATGCATTTGCAAATACTTTAGCACCAATTTGACTAAACACTTCTAAGAAGCCATCTCTTTCAATGGTATATCTTACTTGCTCAGAACCTGGTGTAATTAAGTATTCAGACTGCATGGTTAAACCCTTGGCAGAAACTTGTTTGGCTAAACTAACTGCACGGCTAATATCTTCATAAGAAGAGTTCGTACAGCTTCCAATTAAACCCACTTCAATTTTGGTAGGCCATCCGTTGGCAGCAGCAGCTTCTTTCATTTTAGAAATAGGTGTTGCTAAATCTGGAGTGAAAGGTCCGTTTAAGTGTGGCTCTAGTGTATTCAAATCAATTTCAATCACTTGATCAAAGTATTTTTCAGGGTTGGCGTATACTTCAGGGTCTGCAGTTAAATGTGCAGCTACTGTATCGGCTAAGCTAGCAACATCGGCACGGCCTGTAGATCGTAAATAACGGCTCATGCTTGCATCATATCCAAATGTAGAAGTAGTAGCACCAATTTCAGCACCCATATTACAAATCGTTCCTTTACCTGTACAACTCATACTTGTAGCACCTTCTCCAAAATATTCAACTATGGCACCAGTTCCACCTTTTACAGTTAAGATACCAGCTACTTTTAAAATAACATCCTTAGGAGCTGTCCATCCGTTTAATTTTCCTGTTAATTTAATACCTATTAATTTAGGCCATTTTAATTCCCATGGTAATCCTGCCATTACATCACAAGCATCTGCTCCACCCACACCAATCGCAATCATACCTAATCCACCTGCATTCACTGTGTGTGAATCGGTGCCTATCATTAAACCACCTGGGAAGGCATAGTTTTCTAAAACCACTTGGTGAATAATACCTGCACCTGGCTTCCAAAATCCTAAACCATATTTATTAGATACAGAGGCTAAGAAATCATATACTTCTTTACTATCTGCAGTGGCTACTTGTAAATCTTGTTTGGCTTCTACTTTCGCAGAAATTAAATGGTCGCAATGCACTGTACTTGGCACCGCTACTTTAGGACGACCTGCTTGCATAAATTGCAATAAGGCCATCTGCGCAGTAGCATCTTGCATGGCTACACGGTCTGGTGCAAAATCCACATAAGAACCACCTCTTTCAAAGCTTTCTAATTTTTGATCACTATGTAAATGGGAGAATAAAATTTTCTCAGATAAAGTGAGTGGGCGGCCCAACATTTTACGAGCTGCTTCTACTTTTGCTGGCATTTCAGCATACAATTTTTTGATCATGTCGATATCAAAAGCCATAGGTATCATTTTAGGTGTTAAAACTGATGCAAAGGTAAGCGAAAATGACCCTCGGCGCAATCAAAAAATGCACTTTATGTCCACTTTTTTAATTAGATTTGGGTATAGCTTTAAACAATTGAAAATGCAAAAATTGAGAGATTTTCTAGAATTACATGCTTTTGGCGTTTGTTCGGCCATGGGAGAGCGTTTAGGTATCGCTAGTTCTAAAATAAGAACCTGGTTTATTTATATCTCCTTTTTAACCTTTGGATCTCCAGTGATCATTTATATGGTACTTGCTTTTTGGAGAAGTATGAAGCATTATATCCTTTTAGGAAAGCGCAATCCACTAAAGTACTAGATCACTGCTTTTCGTAAGCGTACTAATTTTTCTAACAAGGGTTCCAATAATTCCAATTTCAACATATTCGCGCCATCACTTTTTGCATTAGCAGGGTTAGGATGCGTTTCTATAAACAATCCGTCCGCACCTGTCGCGATAGCTGCTTTTGCGATGGTTTCAATTAAACTTGGATTACCTCCAGTGATGCCAGAAGTCTGATTAGGTTGTTGTAAAGAATGCGTACAATCCATAATGACTGGCACATTATTTTCGGCCATGGCAGGAATATTACGATAGTCTACTACTAAGTCTTGATAGCCAAATGTATTACCTCTTTCGGTTAGCATCACTTTTTCGTTGCCTGCTAATTTAATTTTATCTACCGCAAATTTCATGGAAGCGCCACTTAAAAATTGTCCTTTTTTAACGTTCACAATTTTGCCTGTTTGCGCCGCTGCTATTAATAAATCGGTTTGACGACATAGAAATGCAGGGATCTGTAAAATATCTATGAACTGCGCAGCAATGGCCGCTTCTTCGTGCGCATGAATATCCGATGTAGTGGGTACATTAAATTTTGCACCAACTTTTTTGATCAATTCCATTCCAGTATCATCCCCAATACCAGTAAACGAATTTGCACTGGTACGATTTGCTTTTCTATAGCTTGCTTTAAAAACGTAAGGGATGCCTAAATTCTTACAGATAGTGGATACCTTTTCACCAATCTCCATCACCAAGGCCTCATCTTCCACCACACATGGCCCAGCAATTAAGAAAAATTGATTGGGATCGTAAGATTGTGCTTTAAATAAATCTTGTAAATAATTAGGTATCATAAGGAGCGTTTTGCAGGAACAAAGTTAAAGAAAATGAATCAAGTATTGTTTACTTAAAAACGCAAACCCAAGCTAATACCTAAGCCTCTAAATCCTGCCCAAGGTCCCTTCATGTCTGCGGTTGCGCCGTTTTGGGTTACTTTAGATTTTAACTCAAATGGATTCAATTTGGTATCATCCAATGTTTTTTGAAGTGCGTCAACTGCTTGAGTTGGCAATTTTTCTGGCGAAGCGAAATTTAAAGTACCATTAGAACTTCCAAAGTGGCCTCCAATAAACCAAATGTCAATCACCAATTTTGTAAGTAATTGTTTTTGTAATCCAATATAGGCCCCATAACTGTTAGACTTGATTACACCATTTAAATCAGCAATTTTCGTTTCGGTTTTTGGTGCAATCAATGATCCTACTTGATAAGAATAGGATACTGGGACACCTAAATCAAAATTGGCAAACCTTGCATAGGGTGCAATATAAAAGCCTGACATTTTTTGCAAGCCAAGATAGAATCTACTTTCAAAAGTCAAGGCATTGTTTCCCATTTGGAATAAATCAAAATTAATGGCCGAATTGTCAATGTATTTTTCTGCGATCGATTGCAAAGGCAAGCTCCCTTTTGGCATATAACGATAGCTGGCAGAAACAGACATAAAATGATTCAAACTTCTTTCATAAGAAAAGTGGTAATTTCTTAAAGCAAAGCTGGTCAAATTACCCTTGATGATATTTTTTCCACCAATTAGTTTTTGCGCAGGGGCTTCTAGCGTAACAAATAAAGCTAGGATAAAGAGTACTTTTTTCATGATTGTTTTTTTATTTTGTGTACTTCCATTTGAATTGTAAAGATAGGCCAGCTTGTTGATATACATCTGATTTCATTGGGGCCATCTGCATACTTAAATTATTACTCACATCAAATTCTTTTAAGTGACCTGACACAGAGGCATCTACCACATTGATACCCCACGCAATGATAAACCACATAATAGATATATCTCTATTTTTTCTAAATATATTTCGATAACTCTGAAGCGATCCTGCACTTAAATTGATTAAAATAGGGTCAATCTTGCTCACACCTGAATTGTCACCATTGGCTTCTTGAATTCTTGCTTCATAGGCAAATTTTGTTTTTGCATATAAATCGTTATTGTACACGTAGGTAACAACAGGTACAGATAGTACTCCGTAAACTAATGGAATTTTCCAATATTGCTTATTATATGCTTGACCCAATCCAGGTAGGATGGCAGATCTTTTAGTTGCTTTTTTGGGAGAATGTTTTAGGTAATTGATTGTGCTATCTTGCGCCCACAAGGTTTGTTGTAGACACAACAAAAACAATATGGTAAAGAAGCGTTTCATCTAACTAATTGTTACTTGCATTGCGTCAAGGATCTTGTTCAAAGCATTTAAATCATTGTAGCTAATGGTAATTTTGCCCGATCCATTTTTTTGATGCTGTAATTGAACTTGAGTCCCAAAATGGTCTTTCAATTTATTTTCCAATCTCTGATAAACAGGTGAGAGTTGATTTGGATGACTTGCGTTGGATGTATTTTTTGATCCAGGGGTTGGGGTCAAATTTTTGATTAATGCTTCTGTTTGACGAACAGTCAATCCTTTTTCAATAATTTCTTTTAATAAAAACAGTTGCTTATCCACTTCTTTTCCAATCAATAATTTGGCCAAACTCACACTCAAGCTTCCGTTTCTAAGTGCCGCTTGAATAGCAGGGGGTAATTCAAGTAGTCGGATATAGTTGGACACAGTAGAACGATCTTTACCCATACGCTCTGCTACTTGTTCTTGGGTATAGTTGAGTTCGTCCATCATTCTTTGGTAACTCAAAGCCACTTCGATTTCGTTTAAGTCTACTCTTTGTAAGTTCTCTAATAAGGCTAGTTCTAATAATTCTTTATCATTACCTAATCTGATATAAGCTGGAATATCATTTAATCCAGCAATTTTAGCAGCACGGAATCTTCTTTCTCCAGCAATCAATTGGAATTTACCATTGCTTAATTGCGCCACTGTAATAGGCTGGATCAAGTCATGCATTTTCAAAGACTGAGCCAATTCTTGTAAAGCTTTTTCGTCAAAATCTTTTCTCGGATTCTTAGGATTGACAATAATATTTGTCAATGCAATCCTGTTGATAGCGACCGCTTTTTCAATAGCAGCAGGTTGAACCTTTCCTGCAGGGTTTTTAAACTCTGCATCCATATTCTGCAATAAAGTGCGAAGTCCTTTACCAATTAAATCTTTGTTGGGTGTGCTTTTACTCATTGTACTAATCGATTATTCGCTCGGCATTACTCATTTTAGTCATGCCATTTTTCTGTAAAATTTCTTTTGCTAAATTCAAATAGTTCACGGTACCCTTGCTATCTGCATCATATAAAATAACTGGCTTGCCTACACTAGGGGCTTCACTCAATCTAGTGTTACGATGTATGATTGTGGAGAATACCATTTCATCAAAATGCTTTCTAACTTCACTCACAACTTGGTTGCTTAATCTAAGTCGACCATCATACATGGTCATTAAAATCCCCTCAATCTGTAAATCTGGATTGAGTCTACTTTGAACAATTTTAATGGTGTTCAATAATTTACCTAAACCTTCCAATGCAAAGAACTCACATTGAACTGGCACAATCACGCTATTTGAAGCGACCAATGCGTTCACAGTAATTAGGCCTAGGGATGGCAAACAGTCAATGATGATAAAATCATATTGATCGTCTAGGGTAGTTAATAAATTTTTTAAAACGTTTTCTCTATTTGGGAAATTCACCAATTCGATTTCTGCTCCTACTAGGTCGATATGAGAAGGGACAAGGTCTAAATGTGGAATTTCTGTTTTCAATACGACATCTGACAATGGGGTACCATTGATCATTGCATCATAAAGGCTGGTGTTGATATTATGCAGGTCAAAACCAACTCCAGTAGTGCTATTTGCCTGAGGATCAGCGTCAATTAACAGTGTTCTATATTCTAAAACAGCCAAACTTGCTGCAATATTGATTGCCGAAGTGGTTTTACCCACGCCACCTTTTTGATTTGCTATTCCAATAATTCTTGCCATATAAAAAGCCTCCTTAATTTGCTCCAAAAATACGGCATAAATAGTAACAATTAGGCTTAATTTTACACCTTAATCCGAACTATGAAGAACCCCGTTTTTGCATTCATCCTCATTACTTTCTTGATTTTGATTGATTTTTACATCTTTCATGTGCTAAAAATCATACTGAATGGGGCCAGTGTAGGTATAAAAACAGCTGTTAGTTACGTCTATTGGTTTCTATGCATTGCCAGTTTGGGTTCTTTTTTGCTCTTCCCTTTTATTGTGAATCCCTATTTTAGACAATATATTTTTTCAATTGGGATTGGCTGGGTCATTGCCCAAATTACCCTGGTTGTATTTTTTTTGGTAGATGATTTGAGGAGGGGCGCTTTTTGGACCTTGGGACAGGTGGCATCTACAGCTGGTGCAAAATTCATGAATTCAGAACAGGGGATTCCTAGATCCGCCTTTTTGAATTGGCTAGGAGTAGGGGTTTCCTCCTCCTTGTTTTTCTCCTTGCTCTATGGTTTTGGCAATAAATACAAGTACCAATTGCTGCATAAAAAAGTAGCCATTAAAAATTTGCCTGCTGCATTTAAGGGCTTTAAAATTATCCATATAAGTGATATTCATAGTGGAAGTTTAAAAGAAAAAACGGCAGTTCAAAAAGGAATCGATTTAATTCAACAACAACAAGCAGACTTAATTCTATTTACTGGGGATCTAGTGAATGATAAAGCAACAGAAATGCAAGATTGGGCTGCGGTGTTTGGTCAATTGTCTGCACCAAAAGGTGTGTTTAGCACTTTAGGCAATCACGATTATGGAGATTATGTGCAATGGCCTTCCAAAGAAGCTAAAGTTGCAAATTTAGAGGCTTTGAAAGGGGTCCATGCATCCATGGGATGGAAATTATTAATGAATGAACATGTCACTATTGAACAGGGTGGTGCAAAAATAAAATTAGTGGGTATCGAAAACTGGGGCGCAAAAGCGAGGTTCCCTAAATATGGGCAATTGAATAAAGCCTTAGAAGGAGTTGATCCAACAGATGTCATTGTGTTAATGAGTCATGATCCAAGTCATTGGGAGGCGCAAGTGATTCCTGAATTTCCTCAAGTCGATCTGATGTTATCTGGTCACACACATGGGATGCAATTTGGATTAGAAAACCCTTATTTCAAATGGAGTCCTGTGCAATGGGTATATAAACAATGGGCCGGATTGTACCAACAAGGGGATCAAAAATTATATGTGAATAGAGGTTTTGGATTTTTAGGCTATCCAGGCAGGGTAGGCATTATGCCAGAAATTACCCTGTTGGAATTGATTTAATGTTTGTGCTATGTAACAAAATTTAAATTTATACGTTCTATAGATATTGCTAGATGGTTTTGCTATTTGGGTCACCCTTAAAATAATCATGATGAAAAAATTTATTCTACTTGCTACTATTTTAATTGCTTTTACTGCTACAGCACAAGAAAAAATAAACATTGGCATTAAAATAGGTCAAAATTTAACCAGTGTGAATTCGGTGGCCGTAGACAGACATTCCGCATCTTATCACGGTGGAGTTACAGCGCAAATTGGACTCACAGAAAAAATAAGTTTGGTACCAGAGCTATTACTTTCTCAAACTAAATTAGCTACCAATCCTTCCATTGGAGATGTTTTGGGAGATAGTAGGTATAATCCACAAACCTATCACTTAACCTACCTGGCTGTTCCATTATTGGTTCAAGTAAAACCATTCTCTTCATTGCTTTTACAAGCTGGGCCTCAATATGGTATATTAATAGACCAAAAGAAAAACGCTAAAGAGAAT
>CAXNMZ010000085.1:0-7664 GCA_964203125.1 Chitinophagales bacterium
CCTAATTTAGAGAAAGAACGAATCATACCTAATACCGTACCGAACAAACCTAATAAGGTTGCAACCGATGCGATGGTAGATAAGAAAACTAAGTTCTTTTCTAACATTGGTAATTCCAATGCAGTTGCTTCTTCGATTTCTTTTTGAATATTCAATACTTTTTGATCAGTATCTAATTCTGTATTGGTAATCATTTCCTTGTACTTAGTCAAGCCAGATTTCATTACATTACCTACAGATCCTTTTTGCTTATCACATGCAGCCAAAGCTTTATCCACTTCTTTATTCGCTAAATGGAATTGAACTTGACGAATGAACTCAGCAATATTACCAGCTCCAGCAGCTTTTTTAATAGTCAATAATCTTTCGATTACGAAAGTCAATACAATTAATAAGCTACCAATTAAAATAGGTACTACGATACCACCCTCGTACATTTTTGTAAATGTGCCTTTAGGTCCTTTGTGCGCTGGCCAGAAACCACCACTTGGATCAGGGTTAGTGAAATTACTTGCGTTACCTAGCACAAAACGCCAGATAACATAGCCTGCTACGATACAAGCGATTGGTGCTAAGGTTGCAATCAAATTGCCACCTTTTTTTTGTGCTGCTTGTTTTGAAGCTGCAGTTGCAGTTGGTTTAGATAAATCAGCCATGATTCAATTGATTTTTGGTTTTAAATTAAATTTATAAAAAAGTGATTTAATCCTTGAAACTTAAGCCGATTTTTTAAAAAAATCTTGATACTTGAGTTTCTTAGGGCTTACAAAATAAGTAAATTATTGATTGAAACAATATTCAAGACATTTTTTTTAAGTAAATAAATGATTAACAAATAAATTAGCCCGAAATGAATATATTTAGGGACGTTTTTCAAAAAACAATAATTATATCATATGAAAAAAAACCTAGCGATCATTAGTCTTTGTGTCATGTTTACAGGCCTTGTAAATGCCCAAAGACCTTTATCACCAGTGGCACCAGTGGCGGACACAAGTGCTGCAGCAGGCGCTAAAAAAGAGCTCCCTGCAAAAACAGGCCCAAAATCCTTTAAAGAATTCATCACCAAGAAGGCTGTAACCCAAAAAGGGGTCTTTACAGTGCATCTACAAGACGATAAGTTCTACTTTGATATCCAAGACAGCCTTTTGGGTAGAGAGTTGATTGCGGTAACACGTTATGCCAAAGTGGCTGGCGGCGCCAGAAAATATGGTGGTGAGCAAGTAAATGAGCAAACCATCCAATTCGAAAAAGGGCCTAATAACCGTATTTTCATGCGTGTGGTATCCCTAATTAGTAGGGCGGATTCTACTCAAACCATTGCAAAAGCAGTTAAAAACTCTTATTTAGACCCGATTGTAGCTGCTTTTGACGTAAAAGCGTATGGCAAAGACTCTTCTAGTTCTATTATTGACGTAACTGACTTCTTTAAAGGGGATAACCAAGCCGTGAGTTTAAGCAGTTTTGAAAAGAGAAACTTTAGCCTATCAGGACTTGCTGCTGATCGCTCTTATATCGAAACCATTAAGTCTTACCCAATTAATATTGAAGTGAAGACTGTAAAAACCTATAACGCAAGTGCTCCAATGCCTGGAAGTCCTGCAGGTGGTAGCGTTATCCCAGCAGCTGCAAACGCTGGTGCTGTTACCTTTGAGCTAAATACATCTATCTTATTGTTGCCTAAAACACCAATGGGAAGACGTTTATTTGACTCAAGAGTGGGTTATTTTGCGGATAATTTTGTGGAATATTCTGATGACCAACAAAAAGTAAAAAATCAAGTTTTTGCGGTTCGTTATCGCTTAGAGCCAAAACCTCAAGACTTAGAAAAATATAAGAGAGGCGAATTAGTAGAGCCAATCAAACCAATCATTTATTATGTGGATCCTGCAACCCCTAAAAAATGGGTGCCTTATTTGATCGCTGGTGTAAATGACTGGAATGCAGCATTTGAAAAAGCAGGATGGAAAAATGCCATACAAGGTAAAGAATGGCCTAATGATAGTACGATGAGTTTAGAAGATGCGCGTTTCTCTGTGATTCGTTATTTCGCTTCTGATATCGAGAATGCTTATGGCCCTCAAGTGCATGATCCACGTAGTGGAGAAATTTTAGAAAGCCATGTTGGTTGGTATCATAATGTAATGAGCTTGGTACATGATTGGTATATGGTGCAAACTGCAGCAGTTGACCCAGCAGCAAGAAAAATGAATTTTGATGATGAATTAATGGGGAACTTAATTCGTTTTGTATCCTCTCACGAAATTGGTCACACCATAGGTTTGAGACATAATATGGGTAGTTCAAGTAAAACGCCTGTAGAAAAATTGAGAGATAAAACTTGGGTAGAAGCCAATGGTCACACTGCCTCTATCATGGACTATGCGCGCTTTAACTATGTTGCTCAACCCGAAGATAAGATTGCACAATCTGGATTGTTCCCAAGAATTGGTGACTATGATAAATGGGCGATTCAATGGGGTTATACTTACACTGGCATCAATGATGCACAAGAAGATCGCAAGATCAATAACAAATGGATCATTGACAATTTAAGCAAGAACCCAAGAGTATGGTTTGGTGGCGAAGGCAGAAATGATGACCCAAGAGCACAAACAGAAGACTTAGGTGATAATTCAATGTTGGCAAGTGAATATGGTATTAAGAATTTGAAAAGAATCATAGTGAACTTACCAGAGTGGACAAAGGAAGAAGGTGATCGTTATGAAAACTTAAGTCAAATGTATGGTCAAGTAGTTGGTCAATTTAGTAGATACATGGGCCATGTGTTAAGAAATGTGGGAGGTGTGCAAGAAACATTTAAAAGTGTAGAAGAAAAAGGCGACGTGTATACACCAACAACAGTTGCAATGCAAAAACAAGCTATGCAATTTTTCCATACACAATTATTTACCACACCGAAGTGGTTATTAGATGCATCTATACTAAATAAGTTTGCAAATCCAGTAAGTAATGAGCGTGTGCAAACTGTTCAAACAAGTATTTTAAAATCATTATTGGATAAAAACAGATTGTACCGAATCACTACAAGTCAAACAAGATTTGGTGCAAGTTCTTATGCATTGAATGAGATGATGGACGATTTAAGAAAAGGATTATTCAGTGATGTCAATAAAGCAGATATCTATCGTAGAAATTTACAAAAAACATTTGTGAGTCAATTAGACGAAATGCTGAATCCATCAGCTTCAGCAGCAGCAGCTGCTGCTAGTGGGATTCGTTTCGGCGCACCAAGTGCAGATGTAGAAAATACAGATGTGGTATCTGAAGCAAAAGCGCAATTGAAGAAATTGTCTGCTTCATTGCAAGCTGCAAAAGCAACTGCTACAGATGCAAGTGCTGTAAATCATATCAGTGACTTACAAGACAGAATCAAACAAGCATTAGATCCTAAATAATATTTTTAGAGATCATTGATCTAATAAAAACGCCTCCAAATTTGGAGGCGTTTTTTTATGCTTTGTTTGATCGATTAAACTAAGATTTAAATATGCTTCTATGTCAAGATTGATATTTGTCTTTATTAGCAATGAACTAATTATTCGTACCTCAATGCATCAATTGGATTTAATGCAGCTGCTTTCATGGCTGGATAAATCCCTGCTGCCAATCCAACCCCCGAGCAAATCACAATACCAGTAATCACCCAGAACCAAGGGATTACAAAGCCTGTACTCAACACCACACTAAAAATATTTCCTACAAGTACCCCTAATAAGATGCCAAATACCGCGCCCAATAAACTAATGATGACACTTTCAAATAAAAATTGTCTACGTACATCTTTTCGTTTTCCTCCTAAGGCTTTAATCAAACCCACTTCTCTTGTTCTTTCATTCACGGCAACCAACATGATATTCATAAGACCAATGGCCGCGCCAATTAAGGTAATCATGCCAATGGCACCAGCGGCACCACTAATGCCTGCTAAAAATCCAATGAACAATTGCGCAAACTTATCGCTCTTGTCAATGATAAAATTTTCCGATTCTGTTGGAATTAATTTTCTTGCTTTTCTCATCTGCAACATGGCCTCGTCAATGGCAGGCTCTAATTCAACTACATTGTTTACCGCTACACCTAATTGATAAGAAGGATTGCTGTTCTGATATTGACGCACATTTTTCAATGAAGTCACTACAACATCATCTTGTCTTAGCATGGCACTTGATCCCTTTGCTTTTAATAAGCCAATGACACGATATGGTTTGCCTTGAACCAAAATAATTTTATCGATACTTCTTTCTGGATTTTTAGGAAATAACTTTGTAGCCACACTATTACCAATCATACAAACATTTCGTCCTGATTGAATATCCACTGCATTTAAATTTCTACCCACTGCAAGTTGGTAGCCATTGACTGTTAAATAATTTTCATCTGCCCCCCACATGCCAATCTGTGGATTCGTTTTTAAATTTTTATAGACTATTTCATTGCCTCCACTAGCCCTTCTATACACACTTACTTGGGCTCTATTGAAACTATAATTGTTTTTAAAATACTGCGATTCTTCTAATTTAAATGGCTTGTCTAAATTTGATTTTTTTTCTTTCTGTCCTTTCTTGGTTTTAGAAAATTCTTCTCCTTGTGGCGGTCCACCCATTCTTGCATTCATTTCCTTGTAACGTATCGTAAATGCATTCGCACCCATAAAAGAGAAATTCTCTTTTAAACTTTGGTTCATTGCAGAGATCGCAGTGATGATACCAATAAGTGCCATGATACCAAAAGCAATAATTGCT
The DNA here is from genome assembly GCA_964203125.1 of Chitinophagales bacterium. GTDB lineage: Bacteria > Bacteroidota > Bacteroidia > Chitinophagales > Chitinophagaceae > Sediminibacterium. Next base: position 4,767 of record CAXNMZ010000085.1, read on the forward strand.
ACGGTAATACTAGTTCTAAGCTTATTGCCCTTTACGGTGCGCCAAGCCAATATAAATGAGTCCTGTAAGGTCATAAATGCTTTTTATCTGTGCCTAAAGGTAATACAGATTAAATAAGGTGCCCCTTTATAGGCACATCTATTTGAGGAACGGCTAAAAGTAAAGATAAGAGAGGAATACATTGGGTAAAATACCCAGCCCAAGTATCAAAATTGCAAAAACTAGTAATTTGTACTTATAGGACTGACTCATTTCCTGAATGGCAGGTTCACCTTCGGCAAAATACATGGCTTGAATCAATTTGAAATAATAGTAGATACTAATAGCAGCAAAAAGAATGGCTACAACCACCAACCAAAGCCCAACGCCAGATTGAACCGCAGCATTCAACATATAATACTTAGCAAAGAATCCGCCAGTGAGTGGAATGCCTGCTAATGACATTAAGAATAGAGTCGTCATGCCTGCCAATAATGGTTCTTTTTTAGCTAAGCCATTGAACGCTTCAAAACTATAATCTTTCATTTTAATCAATACCCCAAATAAGCCAATACTTGCAATTGAATAGGACATGATATAGAGTAAGATGCCTTCGTTGGCAAAATTAGTAGGACCATATAGGGCAAAAAGCATAAAGCCAACTTGCGCAATACTAGAATAAGCCAACATGCGCTTCACACTGCGCTGAAAAACAGCCGTAATATTTCCTACAAACAAAGTGGAGATTAAAACAAAAGTTAACAATAATTCCCAGGCATAGCCTAGTGCTTTAAATTGACTATGAAACAAGACCACAAACGCAATGATCGCTGTGGCTTTAACAATCGTCGCCATAAAAGAAGTAAACACAGTTGGCGCGCCATCATATACGTCTGGTGTCCAGAAATGAAAAGGCGCCGCAGAAACTTTAAAATTAAAAGAAACAAAAATTAAAATTAACCCGGCCGATTGCATGAGTTGTTCTCGCACCATGCCTGTTGCTGGATTGACACTTGGCGCAATCAATTGGAAAGTGCCTGTTGCGCCATAGATAAAGGTAATCCCTAATAAAAAAATGCCTGTGGAAAACGCCCCCATTAAAAAATATTTCAAAGCGGCTTCGTTGCTGTTCAGATTCTTTTTGTCTGAACCAGTTAAGATATACAATGGGATAGATAAAATTTCAATCCCTAAAAATAACATTAATAAATTATTGAAAGAAGTAAGGATACTCGCACCGCATAAAATAAAGAAAAATAAAGCATAAAAATCTGCTGCATGGTTGCCAATTTTAGCAATCTCATCTCCATTAAGCCATACATATAAGAAAGTTAAAATAAATAAAATGGTATTTACATATAATCCAAATTGCGTAAAGGAAAGCATCCCCTTGTAATCTACTGGAATGGTATAGATGCCATTTAGTTGTAAGACATTGGCTACAATCAAAGCCAATAGTCCTGCCAATGCAATGCGAGTGTGCGTTTGCTCATTGTCAAAGATCCAAGAAGCAAACATCATTAATACACCTAAAAAAGCCGAAGCAATAATTGCGTTCATTATAAATTCATTTAATTATTTGATAAACAATTGTTGTAATGTATCTGCAGTTAAATCAAATAGAGGAGCAGGATATACTCCTGAAACAATCACTACAATCAATAACACAATCAATACAAACTGTGCAGGCAGATTCGGTGCTTGCATTTTACTTATTTTTTCGCTCACTTCGCCATACGCACATTTTTGAACCATATTCAAAGTATAGATGGCAGCGAGTACAACACTTACACCTGCAGCTGCTGCGATCCAAGGATTGAATTGAAACAAACTATTCAACATTAAAAACTCACCTACAAATGCATTGGTTAATGGCAAAGCGATATTGGCAAAGGCAAAACCTAGAAGCAAAATACCCAAGGTTGGGTTTTGTTTAGCAAGACCACCCATCTCTTTCAAAGACCTTGTGCCTGTTTGTTGCTCAATGATATCGGCAATGATCCAAAGACCTAATACATTGATTCCGTGTGAGAATAATTGTATCAAAACTCCTTGAACACCTATTTCATTATTAGCAAATAATGCAGCACTCATCATGCCAATATGCGCTATCGAAGAGTAAGCGATCAAACGCTTCATATCGTCTTGACGAATCGCAATAAATGATGCATATAAAATTCCAATCACAGACAGGGTCACTACAAAATTTGAATGCGCACTAAATGCATCTGGGAACAAAGGCATTAACCATCTCATGACGCCATATAAACCCATTTTAACCATCACCGCACTCAATACCATCGTCACCGCGGTAGGTGATTGCTCATAGGCATCTGGCTGCCATGTATGTAAAGGGAAGATGGGCATCTTAATTGCAAAAGCCGTGAAGAATAATGCAAATGCAGTCAATTGTTGTCCAGCACTTAAACTAGCTTCTTTGAATGATTGTATCGCGAAGCTTTGGTCAGCAGTATGGGTGTATACCAAAATGATGCCAATCAACATGAATAGAGATCCCAAGAAAGTATAGATAAAGAATTTAAATGTCACTGCAATACGCTTCTCTCCTCCCCAAATGGAACAAAGAAAATACACTGGAATCAATGCCAATTCCCAGAAGAAGTAAAACAACAAAGCATCTCCCGCTAAAAACACACCCAATAATCCTGTTTGTGTAAACAACATCAATGATAAAAATTGAGCCCTGTTTTTAATTTCATTTTTAGAAGTTGCGATAAAAATAGCAGGAAAACTAATCCCTGTCAATAAAAGTAAAATTTTAGACAAGCCATCTGCAGTTAAAACAAATCTTGCACTGATACTTGGTATCCAACTTGCATCAAAATTAGCTGCCCCATTGAACGCAATATTCAATGCAAGTGCCAATGTGATACCAGTGGATGCAATCGCAATATAATT
>CAXNMZ010000086.1:0-7651 GCA_964203125.1 Chitinophagales bacterium
ACCAAGGGGTCGCAGGTTCGAATCCTGTCTTCCCGACCAAAAAAGAAAGCAATAGCCTCAACGAAAGTTGAGGCTTTGTTATTTCATGAATAAGCGATTCAAGCTCGCTTGAAATCGCGCATGAGTGAAATAACAAAAAGCCTAATGAACGCGTTCATTAGGCTTTTGCTTTTATGCTTTTGCACTGAGGGTGAATAGGATCACCGAACGAAGTGAGGTAATCCTATTATGCTTTTCCCCTTGCCAAATGATTGATCATCCTTCTGCTTTTTAAAACAGTTGTAATTAAACCTCCAATTGGAACTAACACAGAAAAAAGTGTAAGAGTATTTTTGGTGGATTTGTCAATTAAATTATTAGAGTATAGGGTTTTAATTAAAGCAATAGAAAGAACCATTAAAATTAAATTAAGAACCAAAATTGTGTAGAATTGTGTCATATTTTATTTTTTAAATTTTCAAACTAAGCACATTTAAAACTCGTTACCGCCCATCTCGACAAACTATTATTCTCATTGGGCAGATCCAATTTCTTTTTAATATTATATCGATGATTGCGAATGGTTTTTTCCGATAGGTACAATAAATCCGCAATCTCTCTACTCTTTTTTTGTTGGGCAATTAAACTAAGTATTCGATTTTCCATTTTAGTTAACCCTTGAATACCAAATTGAATGGCAGTTTCTAAATTGATAATTTTACTTTGTTCCATGGCTTATACATTGTTTAGAGTATAAACCTATCACATAAATATTTTTTTTAAATTAAACCAGTTTAATAAATAGGAAAGGAGCCTAATATCTTAAACTAGTTTAATCAGCTTATTTATTTTTTTAAGATCGGACTTAACACTTGAAATTTTCCATCAATCGCCTGCTCATTGTATTTTAAGCCAAGAATATGCGCCACTAAAGGGTACACGTTGACGTTTTCAAAACCATCTATGGTTAGTCCTTTTTTAAAGGCAGGTCCCCAAGCCATAAAGCTTGCTCTCATGTCTACTTCTTTATTGTCAAATCCGTGTTTACCTTTTGTTGGCTTACTTGTACCAAGATTAAACACTTGATGAATCGTTTTTGGTACTAAAATAAGATCGCCTAATCGATTATACCTATCATCCGATTTTTTATAATGCCAATGGGCCGGGGTTTCATCTAATTTATAAGTAGTGAATCGGCTGTCTTGTTTTAAGGCTTGATAAGTAGCTTCAATCTTACTTGCATCTTTTGCATACAAATGCAATAAGGCATCACTCCAAGGCACATTAAAGTCCTTTTTATCCACTGCAGCAGGTAATCCAATTGTATTGTCCACATCAACAGTGGTCATACCATGATCTGAAACAAAAACATAATTGATTGGCAGATTCAAAGGCGCTAAAGCTGCTTGTAATGCATTGATACTGCTATCCACAAACTGAACCGATTTTTTAACTCTAGGATCTTCTGGTCCATAAGTATGTGCATCATGATCTACATCTGGAAAATAAAAAGTGATCATGTGCGGACGTCTATCTTCTGGAAGCATCAACCAGTTTTTAACTGCTTGTATCCTTGTACCAATATTTGTTTTGTCATTATAGATATAATGATAGGTAGGTTTGATGCCTTGAATATCGGCTTCTGAAGCCACCCAGAAAAAACTAGCAGATAACATTTTTTGTTGTTCTGCTAATACCCATAGTGGCGTTCCGCCATACCATTTACCTTCTGATACCATTTTTTTATTGGCCATACTATATTGTTGACCAGAAGCCACATCAATATAAGTGTTATCCACCAACCCATGGTGTGCAGGGTATAAACCAGTGACGATGGTATAATGGTTAGGGAAAGTGACTGAAGGATAGGAGGGTTGCATGTATTTAGCACGCACTCCATTTTGACTTATCGTTTGTAAAAAGCTAGCATCGTATTTTTCTGTAAAGTCTGCCCTAAAACCATCTGCAGAAATCAAAATCACATATGGTTTTTTATATTGACTTGGATCGTTCTTGGTCAATGGATTAATTTGTTCTGTGGTGTCTTGTGCAAACAAAGATCCAGCAACAAACAAGTGCAATACCATTAAACTTAGGCCACAAGAAAATTTGAATTTATTTTTCATCGTATATTTTTATTGAATATTATTATTATTATTATCATTTATCGATTTGTAATTTTTTGATGGATCAAAATACTTAATTGCATACTAATGACTGCCACTAGCATACCTCCTCCAAGATCCATTGGAAAATGCTGTCCTAAATACACCCTCGAATACGCACATATCATTGCGAAGATAGCACCAATGGCGAAGATCCATTTTGTAGGAAATAAATAAATTGTTAATAAAAATAAAGTAAAAGCAGTCGCTGTATGTCCAGAAGGAAAACTATTCCAACTATGCATGACCACCCCTGGAACCGTATGTATCTCATTTAATGGCATCCCGCTTGCAATAGGTCTGCTTATTGTATCCCAAATCAACCGCTTTGGAATTTGTGTAATGAGCGTGGACAGTAAAAAATTAAGAATTATTAATTTAACATCTTTTTTTAACAAAACAACTACAACTAATAAGTAGGGAATCCAAACCCATCCATCTGCGCCCCAGGTAGCCCATTTAAAAAATTGGTCGAGGACTGCACCTCCATCTGTATTCAACAATTGGAAGACTGGAATCCTACCAAAAAAAGCACTTGCTCCAATAAGCAAAATTGCGCCCAAAATGGTTAAGTTTCTTGCTCTTTGATACAAATTTGATGCTTGATCCAACATGGTTAAAATAACTTTAGCTATGGCAAATTTACAAATGTTTAAGCCTCATCTCAACTAATTATAGGAATGGTTGTTATAACTTTACGCCACCCAATGAGCAAAATCAACGACCATATAGAAGTAATAGGTGCCAGAGAGCATAATTTGAAGAATTTTGATCTCTCAATTCCCAAAAATCAGCTGGTGGTGTTTACTGGCGTGAGTGGAAGTGGTAAATCTTCACTTGCATTTGATACCATCTACAATGAAGGGCAACGTCGTTACATGGAGAGCTTTAGCGCCTATGCAAGACAATTTATGGGTGATATGGAGCGGCCAGATGTGGATCAAATTACGGGCCTGTCTCCTGTGATTGCCATTGAACAAAAAACAACCAATAAAAATCCTAGGTCTACGGTAGGAACAGTGACAGAATTATATGATTTCCTGCGTTTATTGTATGCGCGTGCCAGCAAAGCATATAGTTATGAGACGGGTAAGCCAATGGTACAGTTTTCAGAAGCCGAAATCATTCAGGATATTCAAAAAAAGTTCAAGGATAAAAAAATAAATCTATTAGCCCCTGTTGTAAGAGGTAGAAAAGGACATTATAGAGAATTGTTTGAAGAGATCAGAAAAAAAGGTTTCGTAAAAGCAAGAGTGGATGGAGAAATCATTGAACTAAGACCAAAATTTCAAGTAGATCGTTATAAGATACATGATATTGAAATTGTGGTAGATCGTATCCCAGTGAATGAGACCATGAAAACCAGACTAGCAGACAGTGTGCAGCAGAGTTTAAAAATGGGTAAGGATTTATTATTTGTTTTAGAAGAAGGGAAAGAAAAAATTGTGCAGTATTCAAAACAATTGATGTGTATTGACACTGGTTTAAGTTACGAGACCCCTTCTCCTAATAGTTTTTCTTTTAACTCACCATATGGCGCTTGTCCTACCTGCAAAGGATTAGGGAATGTATACGCGATTGATATGGATTTATTAATTCCCGATTCAAGTTTAAGTGTCAATGCTGGAGGAATTGCCCCTTTAGGAGAAGCTAGAGAAGCAAGTGTGTTTAAACAAGTAAAACAATTTGCAAGAAAGCATAAAATTAATTTAGACAAAGCAATTCAAGATTTACCGAAAGACCAAATGGATTTACTTTTATTTGGCGATAAAAATATAAGTGCAACTTTGGGACTAGATTTAAATGATGAAGATATCCCTGACACCTATACTGGAAGTTATGAAGGGATTGTTTCGATGTTAAAAAGATGGTTTACCTCTTCCCAAAGTACCGATGTTTTAAAAGCATGGGTGGAGCAGTTCATGCAACTCAATACTTGCACTGCTTGTAATGGCGCAAAACTAAAAAAAGAGAGCCTTTGGTTTAAAGTGAATGAATTGAATATTGCTGCATTGAATGAAATGCATTTGAATGATTTGCAACAATGGTTTTTAGACCTACCAAAAAAATTAGATAAAAAAGACACCCAAATTGCGACAGGGATTTTAAAAGAAATCAATGATCGTATTGAATTTTTGATGAATGTGGGTTTGTCTTATTTGTCCTTAAGTAGACCTTCTAAATCTTTGAGTGGTGGAGAGTCACAACGTATTCGTTTAGCCACGCAAATTGGCTCTCAACTACAAGGGATCACGTATATTTTAGATGAGCCTTCCATTGGTTTGCATCAAAGAGATAATCAACGATTGATTGTGGCGCTCAAACAATTAAGAGATATTGGAAATACAGTCTTGGTGGTGGAGCACGATAAGGATATCATGATGGCTTCCGATTATTTAGTGGATATTGGTCCTAGAGCGGGTATTCATGGAGGACATGTGGTTGCGGCAGGTACGCCAGCTTCTTTTTTGAAATTAAAATCGGATACCGCTTTGTATTTAGCGGGTAAAAAAGCCATCGATGTTCCTACAGAACGCAGAAAAGGCAATGGTTTATTGATTGAAATAAAAGGAGCCACTGGAAACACTTTAAAGAAAGTGAATGCAAGTTTTCCTTTAGGTACTTTAACGTTGGTGACGGGTGTGAGCGGGTCGGGTAAGTCTACTTTAATCAATGAAACTTTATATCCCATCTTATCTCAGTTCTGTTATCATAGTAAGACCAAGCCAATGCCTTATGGATCTGTCACTGGTTTAGAACATATTGATAAAGTAATTGAGATTGACCAATCCCCAATTGGAAGAACCCCAAGAAGTAATCCTGCCACTTATTGCGGATTCTTTACAGATATTAGAACCTTATTTGCGGCAGTGCCAGAAGCAAAAATCAGAGGCTATCAAGCAGGCCGTTTTTCTTTCAATGTAAAAGGTGGAAGATGTGATGTTTGTGAAGGTGGAGGGATGCGCGTGATTGAAATGAATTTTTTACCAGATGTCTATGTGCATTGTGAAAAATGCGCAGGCAAAAGATACAACAGAGAAACCTTAGAGATTAGGTACAAAGGCAAATCCATTAGTGATGTCTTGAACATGACCGTCGAAGAAGCTTGTGAATTTTTCCAAGCAGTACCTTTTATTTACAGAAAGGTAAAAGTGTTACAAGAAGTAGGACTGGGCTATATCACATTAGGACAATCTGCAGTGACATTGAGTGGAGGAGAAGCACAAAGAGTTAAATTAGCCACTGAGTTAGGTAAAAAAGATACAGGTAAAACTTTTTATATTTTAGATGAGCCAACGACTGGCTTACATTTTCAAGACATTCAATTATTAATGGGCGTATTAAATCGTTTGGTGGATAGAGGCAATACGGTACTAGTGATTGAACACAATATGGATGTGATTAAAATGGCAGATCATATTATTGATTTGGGCCCCGAAGGTGGATCTGCTGGTGGAGTCGTACAATTTGTGGGAACCCCAGAACAAATGATCAAAAAATCAAAAACGCATACGGCTAAATTTTTAGCTATTGAAATGCAGTAATGCATTTTATTTTCTGATCATTGGAATATGCTCAATGGCATCTTCATAATACATCTCTCCAGCTTGTTCCCAACCAAGTTCTCCGTAAAATTTCTTTAAGTACAATTGCGCGCCAATTTTAATCGGGTGCTTGCCAAATAATCTTTCACACTCCCCAATGGAAAATTGCATCAATGCTTTGCCTGCGCCAATCCCTCTATGTCTTGGTGATCCAACCACACGTCCGATACTTTGATAGCCTGGATAGCTTTGGTCTACATCAAATAATCGGGTAGTGGCAATGAGTTCGCCATTCAGCCATCCCATGGTATGGTAAGCAATTTGGTCGTTATTGTCCATGTCTAAAAAGACACAGTTTTGTTCTACTACAAATACCTCAGACCTGAGTCTTAAGATGGCGTAAAGTTCATCCACATTGAGTTCTGAGAAATGCTTCGTGCTCCATTCTATAGTTGTATTCATTGACATAGCAACAAATTTAAGGTTTTGATCAAACTCTTTGTGCATATTCGCCACAATCCCAATATATTTTTGCAATTTTGCTCAAATTAGAACCCTCCATGAGCAGTGCAGTTTGGAATGCTTTATTTTTTATGAAGTCTTTTAATTGATTATTCAAAAAGGTGATCATTGTCTCTGACCAATCTTAAAGTCATACGAATATGTAAGATCCCTACTGCGCCAATCACAAATAGGAAATAAGCTGCAACGCGCAAGGACTTTAGTACAAATTGGCTATTCATTTCAGGAGGTAGGCCAGATTGCTGTGCTAAAAATTCATCAATAAATTTGATCAAAATAACATCGCTTGAAAGTAAGATGCTCACTGCATTCAAAAAGATCAAACAAAACATCAACAAGCTCACATAAGCATTGACTTTAATCCAGTCCTTTAATTTAGACGTTTGAATTTGCTCCCTTTCAATCCCTAGTTTTAAAAACTTAAAACTAGTGAAACTATATATCACAATACAAGCCATTGCAAATACAAGGATCATGGCACTTGGATTGGCTAATGCAGATATCAATAAAATGCTATCCATGAAACCAAAAAACAAGGCAATAGGAATAAGAATATAAGACAATACAAGGTATAATTTCGAAGGTTGTTGCATGGGTCTACTTTAAATTGAGTTTGATATGCAATTCTTCAAATTGTTTATCGTCAATACTGCTTGGCGCATCTAGCATCACATCACGTCCACTATTATTTTTAGGGAAGGCAATAAAGTCTCTAATACTTTCACTGCCACCTAATAAAGCACAAAGACGATCAAATCCAAATGCAATACCACCGTGTGGAGGTGCGCCATATTCAAAGGCACCAAGTAAAAATCCAAATTTATGTTGTGCTTCTTCTGGCGTCATGCCTAAAGCAGCAAACATTTTTTCTTGTAAAGCTCTTTGGAATATACGAATAGATCCGCCGCCTATTTCATTGCCATTTAAAACCATATCATATGCGTTGGCTTTAATACCTGCATAAGGATGTTCTAAATATTTAGCAGCGTCTTTAATTTCTGGCGTATTGTTGATCATGATATCAATATGATCTGGTTTTGGAGAAGTGAACGGATGGTGTCTAGCGACCCAACGGTTACCTTCTTCGTCATATTCAAATAATGGGAAATCCATTACCCATAATAATTTAAATTCATCTTCTTTTCTAAAGCCTAATTGCTTTCCTAATGCGAGTCTTAATTCACTAATGGCTTTACGTGTTCTTTCCTCCGCGCCTGCAAGGATCAATATTAAATCGCCTGCTTTTGCGTTAGCTGCTGCAGCGATGGCTTTTAATTTATCCTCGGAATAAAATTTATCTACACTACTCTTGAAACTTCCATCAGCATTACATTTAATGAATACCATGCCTTTCATACCTATCTGAGGGCGTTTCACCCACTCTGTTAAATCATCTGTTTGTTTACGGGTAAACTCGCTACAGCCTGGTGCAGCAATGGC
>CAXNMZ010000087.1:0-7550 GCA_964203125.1 Chitinophagales bacterium
TGCTTGGCCTCTGACCCGTCCACATTCGCAACAAACACTTCCATATTCGTAGGCGCCACCAAACCTTCTTTCAAAAGACTACTGTACTCCGCAATATCTGCCTCAGTTTTTGGACGACTCGCTCTCCACACAATTTTTTTTCCATCAGGACTAAACCATGCACCTCCGTCATAACCTAAAGTATTGGTTACTTTCTTTTCTTTACCAGTAGCGATGTCCATCACATATAAATCTAAGTCCCCATCTTTATCACTGCAATAAATCATTTTCTTTCCATCATACGATAAAGTGGCTTCTGCATCATAGCCTTTTGCAGTGGTTAATTTTTTAATGACTGTACCATTGGTATCCGCCATAAAAATGTCATAAGTATTATACAGGGGCCAAATATACTTGTTGCCATATTTTGCTCGATCTACTGGCGCAGGACAGTCTGCACTACCCTCATGCGTAGAGGCGTATATAATATGTTTTCCATCTTTCATGAAATAGGCGCATGTGGTCCGGCCCTTACCTGTACTCACTAATTTAAATTTAAATGGATCTACTGCATTCAATGGTAGATTTCCCATAAAAATTTGATCACAAACAATGCCTTCTTTAGGATTTGTTTTTTGAAAAATAATCTGCTTACTATCAAAACTCCAATAAGCTTCTGCATTGTCCCCTCCAAATGTCAATTGTTGTACATTTTTAAAATGCGTTTCTCCTTCAAATTGGACCGTATCTTCTTGTGCCATCACACTGAATCCTAGAAATAAGGCTGTTAAGACGCTGATGAATTTTTTCATATTGATTTCAATTGGGCGCAAAAATAGCGTTAATCATTAAAGACAAGATGGCAAATTGAAAGAATCAGGAAATTTGCAATTTTTTTTGACGAAAAAATGACAGTTCCCTAAAAAAATAAGAACTTTGAACAAATACCTATTATGGCCATCATTGCTCCCTCCCTTTTAGCTGCTGATTTTTTAGAACTAGGAAAAGCATGTACGATGCTCAATGCTTCTGAAGCTGAATGGTTTCACTTGGATGTAATGGATGGTGTTTTTGTTCCAAATATAAGTTACGGTATACCCATCATAGAGCAGATCAAAAAAACAACAAATAAGGAAATGGATGTGCACTTAATGATTGTGCAACCAGAAAAATATATTACTGCATTTAAACAAGCAGGTGCAACTATCTTAACAGTGCATTACGAAGCCTGTCCTCATTTACATAGTACATTACAACAAATTAAAGCACAGGGCATGAAAGCTGGGGTAGCATTGAATCCGCATACCCCTATTGAAGTATTGAAAGAGCTTATTTTTGAAATAGATGTGGTTTGTATCATGAGCGTGAACCCAGGTTTTGGCGGACAAAAATTCATTGCACATACTTACGAAAAAGTAAAAGCTTTAAAGCAATTAATTGTTCAACATAACGCATCTACTTTAATTGAAATTGATGGTGGTGTTACTTTAGAGAATGCCGCAAAATTAGTCGCCGCTGGCGCGGATGTGTTGGTAGCTGGGACCACTGTGTTCAAAGCAACAGATCCTATTCAAATGATCGCTAGTTTAAGAAATTGTTAAGCCCTAATTCCCACAAGCAGTAATCCACATAGTGTGCAAATGTTTGACTTGTTTTATGAATAGCTGTATGTTAAATTGTGTTAGGTAGAAATAACCCTTCTCCTTCACCTCTAAAAACTACTACATTGACTGAAACCATCATCAACCTAGAATCTGTTAATCCAATTGATTTTTTTGGTGTTAACAATAACAAATTTGATCTCTTAAAAAAGAAATTCCCACTCCTTAAAATTTTATCACGTGGCACCCAAATTAAATTAAGTGGTGCACCAGAACAAATTGATATTGCAAAAGAAAAAATTGAATTGATCATTCAATACATGCAACGCAATGGCCATTTAAGTGAAAATTATTTTGAACAAATATTAGGCGGCGATGACGCCGAAGTGATTGACAATTTTGTGGATCAAAATCCAAATGAAGTTTTAGTATTTGGACCAAATGGAAAATCGGTGAGAGCAAGAACTGCCAACCAAAAAAAGATGGTTACCTCGGCAGATAAAAATGATATTGTATTTGCTATTGGGCCCGCAGGTACTGGTAAAACTTATACTGCTGTTGCCTTGGCGGTTCGTGCATTAAAAAATAAATTGGTTAAAAAAATAATTCTTACAAGACCCGCTGTAGAGGCTGGAGAAAATTTAGGTTTTCTACCTGGTGATTTGAAAGAAAAAATTGACCCCTATTTACGCCCTTTGTATGATGCATTGGATGACATGATTCCAGCAGATAAATTAGCGTACTATATGTCTTCTAGAACCATTGAAATTGCACCATTAGCCTACATGCGTGGACGTACATTAGACAATGCATTCATTATTTTGGATGAATCACAAAACGCAAACGATTTACAAATAAAAATGTTTTTAACGCGTATTGGTGCCAATGCAAAAGCCATCATCACAGGAGACCCTACTCAGGTAGATTTACCACGCAATCAAAAGAGTGGATTAGAGAAAGCAGTCAGAATTTTACAAAATATTGAAGGCATTGCACATATTCAATTAGACGAGGAGGATGTAGTACGTCACAAATTGGTAAAAGCGATCATCAGGGCCTATGATAAAGAGCGTGAAAATGAAACTGAAAATGCATATCATAGATAGTATTTTTTGAAAAAATCAATGAATTTGGCTCAAAATATAGTTTTTATCATATATATTAACGCTTTTTATAATATATAACCCATTGGAATATTAAATTATTGTAAATTGTTAAGAAAAACACAAATCCATATGAAGGATTATTAGTTTCTTTGCATCACTAAATAAAACAACAACTATGCTTAGTAAAAAATTACTACATTTTACAATCGCCATGCTGCTTTTGCCAGTATTGACATTTGCTCAAAATACTACTGGTAGTATTAGTGGATCTGTAAAAGCTGACAACGGTGAAGTCCTTGTCGGTGCTACAATTAGTGTATTACATATACCTACTGGTACTGTGTATAATGCACAAACAAGAAAGACTGGTTTATTTGATGTTAGTAACGTGCAACCAGGTGGACCTTATGCCGTAACTGTATCATATGTAAACTATCAATCAGAAAAGAGAGAAGATATCTATGTTGCCTTGGGTGATGCAGTTAGATTAGATGTCATCTTATCTTCTAAAATTGACAAATTAAAAGATGTCTCTGTATCTACCACTAAAAGAGGTTCAGATTTAGCAGTTAGAGGTGGTACACAAACCATCATTGGTCGTGATAAATTAGACAACTTACCTACTGTAGGTAGAAACGTTCAAGATTTCTTACGTTTTACACCAACAGCAAAATTTGTTGGAAGCAATGGTGATTTAGCTGGTGTATCTATCGCTGGTCAAAACAATCGTTTCAACTCTTTATACATTGATGGTGCTGTAAACAATGACCAATTTGGTTTGAGTGCAAGTGGTACCAATGGTGGACAAACAGGAGTTGGACCAATTTCAATAGATGCGGTAGATCAATTCCAAGTGATGGTTTCTCCTTTTGATGCATCTATCGGTAACTTTACTGGTGGTGGTATCAACGCAACAACAAAAGGTGGAACAAATAAAGTAACTGGAACAGTTTACTCATTCACACAAAACCAAAACTTAACTGGTAAAACACCTACTGGTGCGAAAGAATTAGCAACAAAATTAAATCCATTTTCAGCTAAGACAATCGGTGGTAGTGTTGGTGGAGCCCTTGTTAAAAATAAATTATTCTACTTTGTTAACTTTGAATCTATTGAGAACGAAAGACCACAACCTTTTGATATCAGTGGTTACAGAGGCGCAAGCGGAAAAGCAGATATTGATAAATTAGTTGCTTTTGTAAAAACAAAGTACGGATATGATGTTGGTGGTTACCAAGACAATGCTGCTTCTACAAGTGCAAAAAGATTGGCGACTAAATTAGACTGGAATATCAATTCAATGAACAAGTTCAGTTTATCCTACCGTTACAATGAAACAAGCACTTTCGCAACTTCTTCTTCTAGTTCTTCTAGAGTGAACTTTTATAACAATGGTGTGCTTTATCCTAATAAAACCAATTCATTATCTGCTGAATTAAAAACAGCATTTAAAAACGGTTCTAGCAATAAAATGTTATTTACTTACACAGATGTAATGGATGACAGAAACCCAATTGGTGATAAGTTTCCACGTGTAACTATTTTAGATGGTACTGTTGGACAAATGATTTTTGGATCTGAAGAATTCTCTACAGCAAACTTATTAAAGCAAACTAACTGGAACTTCTTAGATTTCTATAAATTCAACGTGAACAAGCATGCATTTACAGTGGGTGTGGATTATGAATTGAGTAAATCTTACAACGTATTTATTCGTCAAAACTTTGGTTCATACCAATTTGGTTCTTTAAACGATTTCTTAACAGAAAAAGCACCAATTCGTTATGACCGTTCATTTGCTTTATTAGATCAAACAACAGGTGACAATACAAAATCTGCAGCTAGCTTCTATACAGCTAGAGGTAGTGCTTTCATCAATGATGAAATTAGATATACAGATAACTTAACTGTGAACTATGGTATTAGAGCAGATTATACTAAATTCTTGTCTACTCCTATAGAAGATATGTATTTCAACTTCAACACGGTTAAATTGTATGATTTCAACGGCGCAAGATCTGGAACAATTCCTGATCCAAGAATTTCTATCTCTCCAAGAGTTGGATTTACTTACAAGATGCCAGAAGAAAATATCACCCTTCGTGGAGGATTGGGTATGTTCACAGGACGTGTTCCTTTGGTATGGCCTGGTGGCGTATTCAATAACAACGGTCAATCAGTTGGAGGTCTTTCTATCTTTACTGCATCTGATATCGCTAAATTCGGTATCAATTTCAGACCTAATCCATTAGGACAATATACTGCTGCTGACTTAGGTTTAAGTACAGCTGCAGCAAAAGGTCAAATGGACTTAGTTTCTAAAGACTTTAGATTACCAAAAATTTTCCGTGCTTCTTTGGCAATTGATAAAAAATTAAAAGACAATTGGTCTATCACAGTGGAAGGAAGTGTGAGTAAAAATATCAATGAAATTTATTACAGAAGATTAGACATCAACCAACCAGTTGGCAGGTTATCTGGTCCTGATAATAGATACATCTATGACTTAAAGCGTATTGGTTACCCAGGTGGATCAGGTATTATTGCAGGAACTAATCCATACACTGGTGTGTTCTTGTTAGAGAATCAACCATACTACCGTCGTTCAGGTTTTGCATATAACTTTACAGCCTCAATTGACAAAGCTTGGTCAGATGGATTTTCGTTCAACGCATTCTATACTTATGGATCTTCTTTTGTAACGCATGAACCAACTTCTAGCCAAAACAACTCTCAGTGGAGATATATGGAGACGGTGAATGGTAGAAACAATGTGCAGAGATCAAGATCAGACTTTGACTTAGGTCATAGAGTAAGTGCATTTATTGCTAAGAAATTCACTTATGCAAAAGGTGCTTTAGCTTCTACATTTAGCTTAGTATACAACGGACAATCTGGTAACCCATTCAGTTATGTATATGCGACTGGTCCAGTTAGAGATCAAGGAACAGGCGAAAGCAATGATTTAATCTTCATCCCTACTGCTGATCAAATTAAGGCAATGACTTTTGTAACGAATAGTTCTTATCCATTATCAGCAGCTCAACAAGCAGCTGCATTGGAAGACTATATTGCTCAAGACAATTACTTAAGCAAAAACAGAGGTAAGTATGCTGAAAGAAACGGTGCAAGATTACCATTCACAAATATTATTGACGTGAAATTTGTACAAGACTTCAACGTTAAAATATACAATAAGAAATACCAATTCCAATTAACATACGACGTGTTTAACTTCACAAATATGTTAAATAGAAACTGGGGTAGAAACTACTTTATGTCGAACGATCAGACTTCTATCATAAAGTATCAAGGTGCTACTGGTTCAACTACACCTAGCTATAGCTTCTCTCCTATTGCAAACAACACGCCATGGGGTATTAGCTCAAGCACTGCACCTAGCTACAGTTCTCGTTGGGTAAGCCAATTAGGTTTACGTTTCAAGTTTTAATTGAACAAATTAAGGATCTAATATAGACCTGTATGAATGCCCTCCAAATTGGAGGGCATTTTTTTTGAGATGGTTTTTGTAAGATCTTAATATTATTTGTAATTTCAAGGCGTATGGGCCAAAATTTAACACAGTTTACAATAGGTATTGAGGAAGAATACATGGTATTAGACCCTGCTTCCAAGGAATTAAAAAGCCATCAGCAAGCTATTGTCAATGAGGGAGAGAAAGTCTTTAAAGATAAGATCAAGGCCGAAATGCATCAAGCAGTGGTCGAAGTTGGAACAGGCATTTGTCAGGATGTAGAAGCTGCTTATCAGGAAGTGTTTGAATTAAGAACACATGTCGCTAAAATTGCCAAAGAATTAGGCTATAGTATTGGTGCATCGGGCACCCACCCTTTTAGTTTATGGGAAACCCAATTGATATCGGACCAAAGCAGGTATCAAGCCCTTTTAAACGAATTACAGCAAGCTGCAAGGAGTAATTTGATATTTGGTCTACATGTGCATATTGGCATGGAGGATCGTCGTATGGCCATTCATATTGCCAATACAGCTAGGTATTTTCTTCCTCATATTTATGCGTTGAGTACCAACTCCCCTTTTTGGGAGTCTAGTAATACAGGGTATAAATCATACCGATCTAAAATATTTGATAAATTTCCAAGACCCGGCATTCCTGACTATTTTGAAAGCATCGAAGCCTATGAAAGTTTTATACAATTATTGATCAAAACCAATTGTATTGATAATGCTAAAAAAATATGGTGGGATTTAAGGGTCCACCCAGTCTATAACACCATTGAATTCAGAATTTGCGATGTGCCTATGACCGTGCAAGAAACAGCAACGATCGCTGCATTATTTCAAGCTTTATGTGCTAAGATTTATACACTCAGAAGACAGAATATAAATTTCATCAATTACCAACGTGCATTGATTAATGAAAATAAATGGCGCGCAAGCCGATATGGCATTGATGGATTGCTGATTGACTTTGGTAAAGAAAAAGAAGTCCCTGTCAAGGATTTAATTAATGAACTCCTTGAGTTTGTAGACGGTGTGGTAGATGATTTAGGAAGCAGGAAGCATATTGAAAAAGTACAGGATATTTTTACCAATGGTACTGGTGCCGACAGACAACTAAAAGTATTTAAAGAAACTGGAAGCTTAGCTGAAGTGGTAAAATATATTGAAGGAAGTTTCTTACAAGACTAGGGAATAATTTTTTCACCTTTGTTTATTCTCCTACCTTAAAATCAAATAGTGTTGCTGTAAATAGCCCACGCTCTCTCTTTTTAAAAACCACATCCCAATCTCCCTTATACCTTAATATTTTAGGGACTAAAAGGCCATTGGAAGTGTAGGTCATTTCTACCTCCATTTGAACATTAAAATCATAGATCCCAGC
>CAXNMZ010000088.1:0-7329 GCA_964203125.1 Chitinophagales bacterium
TTTGATAGTCATTGGATTGGTTACAAGCAATCATCGTCATTGCTAGTAGCAATACAGTAAATAATTTGTTCATTGAAATCGGTTGATAGTAAATACGAAAATTGTATCTGTACATAATACAAATACGTGATGCAACAGGAATGCTTGCGCATGACACTGTTGCTAAAAAAAATTAAGCAATCATTTTCGGAGGCGGACCTTGTACCGTTAAATAATTGCTTATTAAACGCGTATCGTAACGATAACCAGTCGTTACCTTCGCCGAATTCACTGGAACTAAATGCCAGCTATTATTTTGTGCTATGTAATCAAAGCTGATAAACTTTGCGGTAGATTTTCCCAATGGAACAGACTTCTTGTCTGGATTCGAGTTAGAAAGGTCTTGAGCTAATTTGTAAAAATCTTCTCTTGCATTTTTGATATGCAAACGGTCTTGGTTCGGTAATACTTTCAATTCAAGACTATCATTGTAAATTCTTCTTTGAACATACTGATAAACAATGCCTTTGATCACAATCTCACCATCCACTCTTTCGAACTGCGGATTGTTGGCATAATAAGGAAGATTGATTGGCGTCTTGATCGTCACTAAATAGGACTCATCATAGTTATTTTCTTCAATTAAATTAACTAATTGATCGGTTGCTTTTTGGTCAAAGTAACTCGATACCAATCGGTATCCAAATCCGTTAAAAAGCAATATACCCAAGAATAATATGGCGCCTAGTTTTTTCAATACGCTAATTTAACCATTTTAGTCAAAATTGGGCACATATGAAGGGGGATTTTTGTAATTTCGCCCTCTCAATACCATTTTCCTATGCGTAAAATCGTAGTCTTATTATCCACTATTGTAGTCCTAAGCCTGGTAGCCGTTTATCTACTAGTACCAAAGCTTATTATAATAAAGGGGGCGCAAGTGGTCAATCAATCCACACCAAGTGTGATTAGAGGGATGATGCAAGTCGATAAATGGTCTGAGTGGTTGCCAAAGGAAACTTCATTAAGCGTGACTGGCACTATGGTAGCAACGATTCAAACCGAACTAGCTCTTGATGCAATAAAGATACCAGTTGAATTTTCAATCATGGATGATACAAGCACAAATGCAATCATTGGATTTGAAACTTCCATAGGAAATAGCAATTGGTCACCTATTGCTAGAGTTCAAAATTACTTATTTGCAAAAAAAATACAAGGGCAACTTGATCTTATACTTTCTGCTGCTGGAAATTATTACAATACTGTCAAAGGCGTTTATGGATTTGAGATTCAAGAAACCAATGTTCAAGATTCTAGCTTGATTACACTAGATCAAGTGCTGATGGACACGCCTTCCTTGGTTCAACTGTATGAGATGATAGCGAAATTAGAACAACATATTATTGCTCAAAATGGGAAAATAAAAAATGACCCAATGGTTAATATTACAAGGATCAACAAAGATGAGGTATATACCCAAGTTGCTATTCCAATTGAAAAAGATATTCAGGTGAAACCACCCTTCACCCTAAAGAAAATGGTATTAGGTAAATTACTTTCTGTAGCTGTGATAGGTGATGCGGCAACTGTTAATAGCGCACTAGTCGCAACAAAACAATACCTAGGAGATAAACAAAGAACGAGTCCAGCAATTCCATTTGTCATTTACAATACCAATAGAATGAAGGAGCCAGATGCTCAAAAGTGGAAATCTACTATCAATTACCCAGTATTTTAGGCTACTTAAAGCCAATTAATCTTAGGCTGTCAGAATTCATACCCAATACAAAAGCCAATTGTTTATTTAATTGAATGGGCGCTATCTGTCTTACTTGGCCTTTTATACTCAATCCATTCATAGCTGCGGCATCAAAATTTTGCGTCCCAGTATTGATGAGTAGTGTGCCATAATCTGCATCATACCTACCCATCTGCACATTGTTGTCATAAAAATTACCCATCATTAAAATGTCTGGCCATTTATCTCCATTGGCATCTACTGTGACTGCAGTTTTATAAGCAGTGATTTGTGCTTCCCATGGTAATACCTTAGCCATGAAATTTCCTTTGCCATCATTGATGAATAAAGTATTCGCAAAATGATAGGCCTTCACTAGTTTAGATGACTTTAATTTTTCTTTAGTGAAAATATCATACAAATTAGCTTTCGCAAAATCTTCGGCATAAAGGAATGATTTCTTTATTTTAGGAATCTGTCTTTGTATCTCATCCTTATTGGCAAATGGAATTTCTTTTCCTTGTAAATAAAAAGTGATGATCTGTTCAAATTTTCCATTGTCATCAAAGTCATTATAATACATGCTGATAGGCTCTTTTTCTGTTGCCTTTAATCTTGTATTCAATCCTAAGTTGCCCGCAATAAAATCCATGTCTCCATCTAAATCAATGTCCACAGGTAAAGTGAAATTCCACCATCCTGGTAATTTAGTGGCATTTGATTTTTCCCATTTTTTAGTTGAGGGAAATAAAATATCAATACCACCCCATTGATGCGTTAATAGGATTTCCATTTTACCATCCTTATTCACGTCTATCTCTGTTGCACTAGTAATAAATCCAATCCCAATTAAATCTGGTGCAATTGAAGCTGTTACGTTTTTAAAATGCCCGTCACCCAAATTATACAAAAGATAAGAATCAATTGGTGCACCATAATCCATGGCCTTAACCCTACTTGTAATGAACAGGTCAATTGCGCCATCTTGATTAAAATCCCTAGCAATAATATCAGAACTTTGATTGTAAACTGGTATTGCATCATTCAATAAAGCAAACTGTCCTTTTTCACTATTTAAGTAAACCCTTGGCATCATGTGCTTGTCCTCTCCATAGTATTCATTGCCTCCAGAACCAACAATGATATCTTTTAACCCATCCTTATTTACATCAGCCATCACAGCACAAATATCTTCATAGTTACTATCTAGTTGAAATGCTTCTTGTTTAGATAAGATGAATTTACCATTGGCTTGTTGATGGTATAATGCAGCGCTAAAACCTCTCGCTCCCCCAATAAATATATCTTCAAGCCCATCTTTATTGATATCTCCCACCACCAATGCAGGGCCTTCTGTTGAATTCATTTGCGGAATCAACTGTTCTCTGTTGAATTCTTGAAATATATTTTCTTGATGTTTAAACTGAATGCCAGAAGCTGCAGTAAGATCCAGCACTTCCTTTGTTTGTTGTGGCCAATGCTGATTAATTAAATCATAATTAAATTGTGGTAAGCCCATTTGATAACTTAGGATCAATTGCTTTTTCTTAAACTCAGCAGAATTGATTTTTTGAAAACGATTATCAGGCCATACTAAAAAGGCAGAATCAATTTTAGTATTTTTTAATCCAATAGTCAAAGGCACTTCCATACTTGATAAAAATCCTTTAACTGGGAACTTCTCGTAAGTTCTTATTTCGCCTGGTGTAAACAAAACCAATTTAGCACCTATGGCATTGATATTTTTTGCTGCTCCTTTTAGTGTTAATGAAACCGAATGTGCTGTTGTATCTTGATTGCTTTTGTTTTCATAAATAAATGACTTATCGTTGACATTGTTAACGACTAAATCTAAATCGCCATCATTGTCAAAATCGGCGTATGCTGCCCCATTTGAATAAGAGGAAGGGTTATTGAGAATCGCTTTTTCTTTATCATCAAAGGACAAACCTTTTTTGTTTAAAAAGAATTGATTGGGTATTTTAATTTCAGGGAAACGATCAATCAATGCCATATCCTTCTCTCCCATTTTATTATCCCTTATTTTTTCTTGAATTTCCTGGTTGGATACATAGTTTACATAATCCATATCATTCATGCGCTTAGGAATGCCATTGGCCACAAAAATATCCTTGTATCCGTCGTTGTCAAAGTCCATCAACAAAGTCGCCCAGGACCAGTCTGTCGCAAACATACCAGCATACATACCCACTTCACTGAACTTGCCATTGCGACGATTCCATTGTAGGTTGTTACGTGTAAACTGATAATCATAGCCAACTGATATCTTGTATTGATAAATATCATAATCGTCCTCTCCTAAAGACCTTTTTAAAATATAAGGATCCTTAGGTAGCATATCCATTGATACAATCTCCGGGAATCCGTCATTGTTTAAATCGGCCGCATCCACACCCATGGAGTATTGACTTGTATGCATCAACCTTTCCTTTTGCTCGTCTTTAAAGCTGCCATTTTTTTGATTGATGTACAAGTAGTCATTCTCATGAAAATCATTTCCTGCATAAATATCTACCCAGCCATCTAAATTAATATCACTCATTACCACACCCAACCCATAACTAATCGCCGTACTATTGATCTTAGATGCTTTTGTAACGTCTTCAAAACGGCCATTGTTATTGGCAAATATGCGATCGCCTGACAATGGATCAAATGTGCCCATAAAGCTAGTTCTTGGGGCAAATGTGCCATTCTGATGCACCGAATGATTCAATAAAAAGACATCTAAGTCGCCATCTTGATCGTAATCAAAAAAACTTGCTTGTGTACTAAATCCAGAAAAATCTAACCCATATTCAGCGGCTGCTTCTTTGTATTTAGGAATACCGTTTTCAATGCCTACACAAATTAATAATTGATTCTTGGATATAAATTTTTCAAAATTACCTAGTCTGCATATATAGATATCCAATAAACCATCATTGTTGATGTCAACTACTGACACGCCTGTATTCCAAGCACTATCCTGTGGAATCTGCGCTTCTTTACTGACTTCCGTAAATTTTAATGCTCCATTATTTAAATATAATTGATTGTCTCCCTCGTTAGAAGCAAAAAAGATATCCGCCTGTTCATCATTGTTGAAATCACCTGTGGCTACACCAGCGCCATTATAATAGTACATATAATGAAACATATTGAACTGCTCATTAGGATGTAATTTATTTTCAAATTGAATCCCTGTTTGCTCGGCTGAAAGTGCTTCAAATAAAGGGGCTTCCTTAGTAGGCTGGTTACACGCAAAAAGGAGTAGACTCAATGCAAAAAAAATTGCACTTGATGTAAAATTTGATACCACTTTTTTCCAGCTTTGGATATATTTAAACAACATACAATTATTTTAATTTCATGAATACCGGAACCTGATTATTTCTTATAAACAAGACCTTTTTTTGTGCTCCTTGCTGAAATAATACCATGTCTCTTACTTGTCCTCTAATGGCCAAGCCCGACTGTTTATCTTCTACCACTTCTAACACTCTTTTACCTTGATTGATTAATACCAATCCATAATTGGCATCTAAACGACCAAACTGTGGTAAGAATCCAAATTGATTACCACCCATGACTATATCTGTTTTGCCGTCTGCATTGACGTCTGTGGACACCATTGCATTCAATGAAGAAAATTGCACTTCGTTTGGCAAACGCTGAACATCAAATTGACCATCCCCTTTACCCCAAGCAATAATTGAACTCGTGTAGTTGTATAATTTCATCGCAGCTTTATCTACTAATTCTTTTTTAAATAATTCTTGAAAAGCTTTTTTAGCATAGATCTCGTAATTCAAATTTTCTTTTTTCAGTAATGGGATTTGTTCTTGCATTTCGCCTTTCATGAAGACTGGAACATCTTTCCCATCAATCGTTCTTGTCAAAATTTTATCGATACTCTCATTGCCATCAAAATCATTGATCCAAAGTTTAACAGGTGCTGTTGGGCTTGGTTTTAGATAGCCATTCTCACCCATATTGCCAATGATGAGATCTTGAAAACCATCGCCATCTATATCTGCCATTTGAATAGACTGCCACCAGCCATTCATTCCTTTTAAATTAGTTGCTTGCTCTACCATTTTACCTTTTTCAAAGGCATACATCACCGGATACATATAATCACCTACCACAATTAAACTTGATTGACTAGTACCAGTCATTTTACCCCACACTGCACTGGTCACCATGCCTAATTTTGAAAAGTCTGGCGCAATGGTCGAAGTCACGTCTTTGAATTTCCCCGAACCATCATTTTGATACAAAGCACTCGCAGGTGTTACACCATATTTTAAAGGGGTATTTCGCGCACCTACAAATACATCCAAGTCGCCATCCAAATCATAATCCATTGGTACCATCACGCCAGTATTGTACTCAAATACCGGGAATGCATCCACACTATGGGTAAAATTAGCTTTGCCATCATTTAAGAAAAGACGGTGATTCAATTCGCCTCTGTTAGATAATCGATTGTTGCCGCCAGAACCTACCAATAAATCCATATCTCCATCCTTGTCTACATCAAAAAACACAGCAGCTACATCTTCATAAGATTCGAATGGCTTAAATGAACTTTGTGGCTTTGCTTTAAAATCTCCGTTACTTGTTTGAAGGTAAATTTGACTGCCCTTGTTATTAGCCCCTCCAATAAATAGATCTGCTAATCCATCTCCATTGATGTCTGCAGTAGCAGCTTTTGGACCTTCTTGGGAAAGAATTCTTGGTATGATCCTTTCTGCATAAAAATCTACATGGTCATCCTCGGTATGTTTTTCAAAATTAGCTTTCACTTCCTCAAATAATGGCGCAAGTTTTTCTTGTACCACAACAAATGGTTTAACAACTTGTGTAGCTTGTTCAATGGTATAAACTGTATCTAATTTTTGAAAACTTAAAATACTTTGTGTTAGATTCGGCCAAATCACTTGCACCGAATCAATTTTTTTAAACTGTCCTAATCCAAAAATTTGTTTGAAGTCTACAGAAGACTGAAATCCTCTTGCAGGAATCAGTTCCTTACTTAGAATCTGGCCTTGAATAAATAGATTGATTTTCGCACCCACTGCATTGGTGTTCTGCGGAAGTCCTTTTAACTTAAATCCAATATACCCGTTCTTGTTTTTTTCTCTACTCTTATTTTTAAAAACAAAGCTTGGCATATTGTTATTGTTCACTACCATGTCTAAGTCACCATCATTGTCTAAGTCACCATAAGCAGCTCCATTTGAAAAGCTTGGTATATCCAATCCCCAATCCTTCCCCATGTCCTTAAAAGTCAAATCTCCATTATTTCTGAACATTTTATTTGGAATGGGTTGACTACTCATTTTTTCGATGATACTACTGATCTCATCTTTCTTACCAGACAATACCATTTTCTGGATCATGGTATTCGCAAAGAAATCAATAAAGTCTTGATTGGTTAAATCACGATAAATACCATTACTCACATAAATGTCATTGTACCCATCATTATCTGCATCAAAGATCATCTCCCCCCAACTCCAATCACTCGCTTCCACACCCGAAAAACGGGCTACTTCTTTATACTTGCCATTCTTATTATTTAATTGCAAAGCATTGTGCAT
>CAXNMZ010000089.1:0-7267 GCA_964203125.1 Chitinophagales bacterium
TTTGCAAAATCATAGACGATAGAACTATCAATGTCACTAATGGTTAATGTTTTGGGAAAATCTTGCTGTTTAATGGAATTAGAAAGGTAAAGCTTACCTAATTTTTCATCCATAAAATAGAGTATGCTATTTTTGTCGCTTAGGGAGATAGATGCAGTATTTACAGTATTGTAAATCTCCCATTCATGGGTAATGGGACTAAAATAACTCATATAGTCCCTTACCTTCCAAAAGCCAGTTCCTCCAAATTGAAAAAGGGTGTCCTTGTACATCCAATTTAATGCGCTAAAATTACTACCAAAATGTATGGTGGAATCTAATCGAGTAAATTGGTAATTTCCTTGGCTTTTTTTAGTGATTTCATATAACCTACCACTACCCAATATTTGTATAAAAACCTTCCCTTTTCTTTTAATAAAGCTTGTTCCATTGGATAGTTTTTTTGTAATGCCTAGTCTAAATTCCTCCTTTAAAAAATTCAAAGAAAGGTCATGGCTGCTGTCTTTTGCAATAAAATCTAATAAGGCAATTTCTACTTTTGACAATTGGTTAATAACCTGAATTGCTTGAGAAGACACAGACATTGTGTTTGCAATCACAAATAGCGTAAGAAATATCCATTTTTTTAGCATAGGGGAATCTAAGTTCGATTGATTATAAAGTTAAAAAATTTTTATATATAAAAATCAAATAATGTAAAATGATAAAAATTAATATTTCATTAATATATAAATAATTGATTTATAATTAAATATATTCAAATTTTAAATTTCTCTTCTTAATTTACTAAGAATTTGGTAGATGCATCCATAGATCGAATATTTACACAATAGAGAAAATAGTAGCTATTTCAAATTAAAGAAATATTATATATAAAGATTTTATCCTTTGGGGGAAGGATAATTGGGGTAATCAGGATTCGTCTCGGTTGCCCCAACTTTTTTTACGAGTATGACCCCTAGCACGACGAATACAGTTCCCAAGATCTGCTCCCAGCTAAACGGCTCATTTAATACCCATCTTGCCTGGAACAGGGTCGAAACAGGCCCAATGCTTGTTATGATCGCTAAATCATTGCTTCCTATCCTTTTCATCCCGCCGCTCATTAAAAAGGAGGGAATCACAGTTGCTATGAGTGCAAGTGCAATCACATACCACACACTGCTTGAATGCAGGATCGGGAGCGCAACAATAAAAGCCAAGCCTTGTTGGTGGGTGACAAAGTAATGTATAAAAATGCCTACACTTGCTGCCAGCATGGATAAGCTGGTAAATTGAGGAGCCCCTATTTTTGGTATTATTTTTCCTGAACCCACTAAGTAAAAAGCATAAGTAATAGCACAAAGCAGGATCATCCAAGTGCCAAAAAAGAACAATTTTGTGTCTGGTATTTGATTCAATTCACCCCAATAGGCTAGGCCAATTCCGAAATAGGTGATTAAAATGGCCATCCATTGTTTTTTAGTAATAGCCACTTTGAAAATCAACAAATTCAACAACACTGCAAGCGTTGGATAGATAAAAAGAATGATTCTTTCAATACTAGCAGAGACATATTGTAATCCAATAAAATCAAATAAGCTACTCATATAATACCCAAGTATACCCACTAAACATGCGGCCAAGTAAGTAGATGCTTTTGCTTTTTTGATAGGTTGCTTTGAAAAATAAAACCACATTGCTATAGCATAGAATGGCAAAGAAAACAACATGCGTAACATCAGTAAACTACTTGCATCAATATCGGTGGTTTTAAAACAAAGTTTGATCCAAATGGCTTTGGTAGAAAACAACATAGTGCCCAGGACTGCCCAGAGAAACCCTTGATTGTATAGTTGCGTCCTTTTCATTCGATTTTAGTAAAAATACAAGTTGAATTAGATAGTTTGTGGCTTTCTTTTACACATTCAAATGACTTGCTTTAAGCCATAATGATTAATTTGCAATATGTTTTTAATGGAAGAAGATATTGCTTGCGCTCTTGATGCCTTACAAAAAGGGGGTATCATTTTATATCCTACAGATTCTGTTTGGGGGATAGGCGCTGATGCAACCAATCCTGAGGCAGTTGAAAAAATTTATATACTCAAAAAAAGAGCAGATACAAAAGCCATGATTGTGCTTGTGCCAGAAGAAAAATGGATTTTGGATTATGTGGCAGAACCAGCTCCTAAAGTGGCAGATTATATCAAAGGCATTACCAAGCCAACGACTGTAATTTATGATCATGCAAAAAATGTAGCACCTAATTTAATCGCAGCAGATGGCTCTATTGCTATTCGAATTTGCAAAGCAAATTTTGCGCAACAATTAATGCAAGCTTTTGGAAAACCCATTGTAAGTACTTCTTCGAATATTTCTGGATTGCCCACGCCAAAGTGTTTTAAAGATATTTCCTTAGATATCATTGAAGGAGTGGATTATGTGGTGCGATCAGAGCAAGAAGATACTTCTTTGAAAGAGCCTTCGGCTATTGTGAAATGGGCGCAAGATCAAATTATTATTATTCGTCCTTAAATCCAATCCATGGCACAAAAAATATTAGTGATTCAGACTGCATTTATTGGAGATGTCGTTTTAGCTACCGCCATCTTGGAGGCCATCCATCAACAAAATCCTGCTGCATCTATTTCAATATTAGTCAGAAAAGGGAATGAGGCATTGTTTAATGCGCATCCATATTTAGACAAAGTTTTGGTCTGGGATAAAAAACAAAATAAATACGGGAATTGGTTACAACTACTTTTTGAAATAAGAAAAAGTCAATTTGATGCAGTGATCAATGTGCAACGTTATGCTGCCACAGGATTATGGACGACATTGTCTGGCGCAAAAATGAAAATCGGTTTTGATAAAAACCCCTTCGCTTTTTTATTTACAAACAAAATAGCACACCAGGCTGTTGGCAATGGATTGCATGAAACAGAACGCAACCATGCCTTGTTATTGCCTTTGGGAATTTTTCCAAATGCAAAGCCAGCATTGTATCCATCTGCTCAGGATTTTAAAGCAGTGGAAGGGTATCAGTCAGCACCTTATTTGTGTATGGCGCCAGCTTCTGTTTGGTTTACTAAGCAATTTCCAATGCATCAATGGATTCAGGTCTTGAATTCAATTCCTTTTGAAGGGCCCATTTATTTACTTGGGGGGCCAGGTGACAAATTCTTGAACGATCAGATCATACAAACAGTTCAAAAAAATAATTTAGTCAATATGGCTGGGAGGCTTTCTTTTTTAGCATCGGCTGCTTTACAAAAAGAGGCAGTGCTCAATTATGTCAATGATTCAGCACCCATGCATTTTGCTTCTGCAGTGAATGCACCTGTTGCTGCCATTTATTGTTCTACTGTGCCAGATTTTGGCTATGGTCCATTGTCGGATACCTCCTTTATTATTGAGACAAAAGAAGCTTTACCCTGCAGACCTTGTGGATTGCACGGGAAAAAACAATGCCCTTTAAAGCATTTTAATTGTGCCGAAACCATCCGCTTGGAACAAATCTATCAACCCCTCCAACAAGTGCTACATAATTAGTAATTTTGCACCAATGTCCATTGAATTAACAGCACAAGAAAAAGACCTATTAACCATAGCTGGAGCAGCTGCGGAAAAACTAGGAATACCTGCCTATGCAGTAGGTGGATTTGTGCGCGATAAAATATTAGCAAGAAATACCAAAGACATTGACATTGTATGTATAGGAGATGGCTTGCAATTGGCAACTGCATTTGCGAATCAATTTAATCCCAAGCCTGCTGTTGCATTATTCAAAACTTATGGCACTGCACAGGTGAAACTCACAGATATTGAAATTGAATTTGTAGGCGCCCGAAGAGAATCTTATGTAAGAGAAAGTAGAAATCCAACAGTCGAACCAGGCACATTAATAGACGACCAGAACCGAAGAGACTTCACCATTAATGCCATGGCGATAGATTTAAGTGCATCCAACTTTGGCGCACTCTTAGATCCATTCAATGGAATGGATGATTTAGCATTAAAAATCATTCGTACACCATTGGCGCCAGAACAAACATTTGATGACGATCCGTTAAGGATGATGCGTGCTATCCGATTTGCAACACAATTGGATTTTGTGATTGAGGAAAAAACCTTTAAAGCCATCCAGCAAATGGCAGACCGAATCAAGATTGTTTCTCAAGAAAGGATTACAGATGAGTTGCAAAAAATAATGAAAACCAAGCAACCATCGAAAGGTTGGTATTTATTAAGAGAAGCAGGCTTATTGGCACAAATATTTCCAGTATTGTTAAAATTAGAAGGTGCTGAAACCCTTGATGGCATTGGGCATAAAGACAATTTCTCACATACTTTACAAGTGCTAGACAATCTTGCTGCAAATACCGAAGATCTTTGGCTAAGATGGGCTGCTTTATTGCATGATATTGCAAAACCAAATACCAAAAGATTTGAACCAGGGACTGGTTGGACATTTCATGGGCATGAAGTAGTTGGAGCAAGGATGGTGCCTAAATTATTTACACAATTGAAGCTGCCTTTAAATGAACACATGAAGCTGGTACAAAAATTAGTGGCTTTGCATTTACGCCCAATTTCATTGACAAAGGAAAATGTGACAGACAGTGCCATTAGAAGATTGTTATTTGATGCAGGAGAAGATATTGAATCATTGATGTTACTCTGTGCTGCAGATATCACAAGCAAGAATCAAACCAAGGTGAAAAGATATTTGCAAGGTTTTGAAATGGTCAAAGCCAGGATTATTGAAGTGGAGGAAAAAGACCAGATGCGCAATTGGCAGCCTCCTATTACTGGCGAGATGATTATGCAAATTTTTAATATTACGCCTTCTAAACAAGTGGGCATCATCAAGGACGCCATTAGGGAAGCCATTTTAGACGGGATTATCCCCAATGAGTATGATGCAGCGTACCAATTTATGATAGCCGAAGCCGCTAAAATTGAGTTGCATCCTGCCATATAAAAAAGCTTAAAATCAAGCTAATAAATGCTAATTTAGCGTTTCAAAATCACCAAAATGGCCATTTTAAAATTTAGAATTTCTTGGGAAGAAGACGATGCGATTTATAGAGATGTAATGGTGAAACATTCACAACATTTTACGGATTTGCATCATATTATTTTGAAGGCTTTTGAATTTGATGAAAAACATGATGCTACTTT
Organism: Chitinophagales bacterium; assembly: GCA_964203125.1. Classification (GTDB taxonomy): domain Bacteria; phylum Bacteroidota; class Bacteroidia; order Chitinophagales; family Chitinophagaceae; genus Sediminibacterium. The sequence continues at coordinate 5,167 of CAXNMZ010000089.1, forward strand.
TTTTAGAAGCAATGAAAAATGGCTGAGAGGAAGAGAAATTAGCAAAGCGGTGTACGAAAAAAATTATGTCGTACCACCATTGATGATGGATGAAGTATTAATAGGCTCTGAAATTTTAAATACCAACCAACAATTTGTGTATCTATATGATTTTGCAAAGTCATGGACTTTTTTAATACAGTTGATTCAAGTGATTAAGAATGCGGATGCAGATATGGATTTAAATTATCCAATGGTGTCAAGAATTGAAGGTGTTGGTCCAATGCAGTATGGCACGAAAGGTTTATTAGGTCCTAATTTTACAGATATCGAAGAGAAGTATGATTTAACAGAAGCCCAGGATGGATTTGGGGAAGAGGGAGAAGCAGACGCGCATGCGTCTGATGAAGAAGGGAATGGCCTTTTAGGGGATTTACTTTCAGGTGATGAAGACGCGGACGAATCTGATGATGAAGACGCGGATGCGTCTGATGATGAAGCAGGTTCTGATGACGCAAGTGGCATGTTTGATGATAGTTCCGAAGCCTACTAATCTCATAAAATATTTATTTTGACGCCTACCGTATATATTGTTGTTGGTCCTACAGCTGTTGGTAAAACAAAGTATGCGATTGAATTAGCACAAAAACTACAAACAGAAATTATTTCTGCAGACGCCAGACAATGTTATCAGGAATTAAATATTGGTGTTGCAAGACCGTCACTAGAAGAATTGGCTACAGTACCACATCACTTTATTGCAAGTCATTCTATTCAAGAAACGATCAATGCAGGAATATTTGAACAATATGCATTAGCAAAATCAACCGAGCTACTCGAAAAATTTGGATCTGCGGTCATGGTTGGGGGAACGGGCTTATACATTAAAGCTTTTGTAGAAGGGATGGATCAAATCCCAGCCATCGATCCAGCCGTACGCAATCAAATTCAACAAGATTTATCGAGTAAAGGAATGGATTGGCTTCAAGATCAGGTTCAAAAATTGGACCCTGTTTATTGGGCGCAAGCAGACCAAGGAGAACAAGAAAATACACAAAGATTGTCCAGGGCTTTGGAAGTAGTCATTGGAACAGGACAGTCCATCCTTAGTTTCCAACTGCAGTCCAAAAAGGCACGTCCATTTAACATAGAAAAAATTGGACTAGAAATGCCCAGGGAGCAACTCTATGAAAGGATCAATCAAAGGGTGCATAAAATGGTCGAAATGGGACTAGAGGAGGAAGTAAAGGCTTTGCGCCCTCAATTTCATTTAAACGCATTACAAACGGTTGGTTATCAGGAATGGTTGCCCTACTTAGAGGGTAATCAATCAAAAGAGGCGGTGATAGAAGCCATTCAGCAAAATACAAGACATTATGCAAAAAGGCAGTTAACTTGGTTTAAGAAGGATGCTGACATTAGCTGGAATCAAGCTTAAAAGTAGCTCCAAGTCACTCTAAATTTTACGCCTATTTAATTTCGAGTTATATTAACATTAATATATATAATTCTTAAAGTAGTTTAATCAATACTTATTCTTATTAGGCTTATTTTTATCCCAATATATACATTCCAAAATCAATTTTTTATGCAAAAAAAATCTGTCTTATTTTTTATTTGTATGCTGACTTTGTTCATCTCTCAGGTGACAGGTCAAACCATACAATTTGAGAAATACACTTTGCCGAATGGCTTAAAAGTCATTTTACATGAAGATCATTCAGCACCTGTGGTGGCTGTAACGACTTTATACCATGTAGGTTCTAAAAACGAAGACACTGCAAGAACAGGCTTCGCGCATTTCTTTGAACATTTATTATTTGAAGGTTCAGAAAATATCAAAAGAGGTGAGTTTGATAAGTATATCACCAATGCAGGTGGTGCTTTGAATGCGAATACTTCTCAGGATCGTACTTTTTATTATGAGTTATTACCTTCTAACCAAGTTGAATTAGGCCTATGGTTAGAAAGTGAGCGCATGATGCACGCTAAAATTGAACAAATTGGCGTGAATACACAAAGAGAAGTGGTGAAAGAAGAAAAGCGTCAACGCGTAGATAATCGACCTTATGGTTCTTTTTTAAACGAAGTATTAAAGCGTGCTTATAAAGTGCATCCATAC
>CAXNMZ010000090.1:0-7249 GCA_964203125.1 Chitinophagales bacterium
TCTTTTCTAAATTGTTGGAAAGAAGGCTCTAATAAATAGGCTGATGCTAAAAAACTATAGGATCTAAATAAAGCTTGTAAAACAAAAATGTCTTCCTCTTTTTCAACAGTAGCTAAATGATTTTGAATCGCTAAAGTAGGCGCAACAATACCATCCTCTGTATTTAAATAGCCAAACTCGTTTTCATTTAACACAACAGGCATATTGTCCAACACCGATTGCAAATCGGCATATACACTAGGTAATTTTACCATTGGCGCTTTTACTGGAAGAAACCCATGCGCCGCACTCACATTAAAAAAGCCATCGCTGTAATTAGATAAAATAGACATAATTGATTGTTTAAAAATGAAAGCTGTTTACGCTCAAATTAAGGATTTTATTGGAAAAAAACTGTTCTAAAATACATCTAAATCTGCCCCATTTACAACGGGTCCAGCATATTTTGACTTCAGCTCATCCAATAAGCTTTGCAAGCTGGTGCCAAAAGTTAATTGATGATTCAGAACGAGCAGTTTTGGCTTTACTTGATTAGCAATCTCGGCCAATTGATACGTTGAAGTATGAAATGTAGAATGATAATCCTGCCATCTTTGGGTACGTTTTTTTAAGCCTGCATCAGAATACACTTCGTGCACTAAAATGTCACAATCTTTTGCGTATTTAATTAAGTTTTCACTGTAAGTGCAATCCCCAGAGATCACAATTTTTTTATCCTTTGTTTGAAACACAAATCCAAATGCATTGTCCCATTGACCATGTTGCACCTTAAATGCAGTCACGGTTAAATTACTATCCTTGTAAATCTGCCCTTCCTTGATTTCATTTGTATATACTTGATAAGCAATTGCATCCCCTTTTTCCAAACCATTGATTCTGATGGCTATATCTTCTTTATATGCACTCATTAAATCATCTGTCATCTTTTTTATTCCAACAGGCCCATAAATACGGATAGGTGCATTGCGATCTAAAACAGCAGGCGTTAAAATGATATCGGCCAAGCCTATGGTATGATCGGAGTGTAAATGTGTAATGAACAATGTTTTTAATTGCGCTGCCTCCAATGAAGGGAAGCCTAGTTTGCTTGCTTCCGCCGCCCTTCTCACTACCCCAGGCCCACAGTCCACGATATAGGAAGTATTGTTGACCACAATCGCCAATGATGGACCGGATTTGGTAGGATCAGCGAAGGGGCTGCCCGTTCCTAATAGCACTAATTTAGTGTCTATATTTTGAGCATTTAAAAAGCTACAAGTCCCTATCAATAGGATTGCAGTGAGTGCATATTTTTTAATTACTGTTATCATGAATGACCTTAAAAATAGGTATTTAAATATAGTAAGAATTTGCGAGTTGCTGTAAATGAATTAGATTTAGAAACAACATTATAGTTATGAAAAAAAATATCGCCTTGTTTTGTATTCTTTTTACAAATGCCCTGATAGCACAAAACAGTTTGGATCTTAGTTATTTGTCTTCTGGAGGCAAGCTAAAGCCGCTTCAGGCCATTATGGATATAAGGCATTACGATATTAACTTGGATGTGGATATTGCACAAAGAACCATTCAAGGAAACACCATTGTAAGCTTAAATTTATCTAAGCAATCGGACACGATTTTATTAGACTTGGTGCACTTATTAAATGTGTCAAAAGTATTGGTCAATAAAAAGGCAGTTAATTTCGAACAAATGGATGATAAAATATTTATTACTTCAGTTTCAGGCTTTAAAGTTGGTAATCAATTAGTGGATATTCATTACGGCGGGGCTCCCCCTGTTGCAGTGAGGCCACCTTGGCTAGGAGGATTTACATGGGCAAAAGACAGCCTTGGCAACGACTGGGTTTCAATTAATATTCAAAAAGAAGGCGGCAGAATGTATTTTCCTTGCAAGGATCATCCAAGTGACGAACCCAACGAAGGCGTTGATATGCGCATTACCGTTCCAAAGGGTTTAGTCGTAGCAGGTCCTGGATTATTACAAAAAACAACCATCAAAAATAATAAAGCCACCTACTTCTGGAAAACCAATTATACCATTAGTAACTATTGTGTGGTATTTAATATTGGTAAATATAAGGTCGCAAAAGATACCTATACCACCATCAATGGCAATATCGTTCCAATTGAATTTTATGTGTTGGAAGAAGACACGATGCATGCAAAAAAATTAATTGAAACTAAAATTAGAGATTCAAGAATTTTAGAAAAATATTTTGGAGAGTACCCTTGGTATAAGGAAAAAATTGGCATAGCAGAAGTGCCTAATTCAGGGATGGAGCATCAAACCATGATTACTTTTGACAATAAATTTAAATACCAAAATATAGGCGGTCATGAATATTCCGATAACTTATTTCATGAATACGCGCATGAGTGGTGGGCAAACAAAGTAACCAACAAGGATTGGGCGCATATGTGGATACAGGAAGGGATTGGGACTTATGCCGAAGCCCTTGCTTACTATGATTTAGGAGGAGAAGAAGCCTATCATGCTAAAATGGCTGCATTTAAAAAGAGTATTAAATATAAAAAGCCAATGGTAGGTGGAGAAGAATTATCTGAGGATGAAACTTATGCAGGCAATGACATTTATACTAAGGGTGCATTTTTTATGCATAGCCTACGTTATGTAATTGGAGATGCAATATTCTTACCTACTTTAAAAAAATTAGCTACAGATCCTCAATATAATTATGATAATTTTGTCACCTCAAAAGATGTAGAGGAACTATTTACTCAGGCAGCAGGCTATTCCTTGAAGCCATTTTTTGATTTCTATTTAAGAACAACTTCTACTTTAGATTTTAATGTAAAAGAAATAGGATACCAACAATATCAAATTACGCCGGCTAATTATGTAATGGATCTGCCAGTGGATATAATGGTGAATCATACAAAAGAAAAGAAAACACTCACCAAAGAAGGGATAAAAATTACGAGCCAACACCCTCCCATCATTGATCCTAAAGGATTTTATTTAAAGAAAGTATTTGTACAATAACAAAAACTTGTTGCATAAAAAAAGGACCTACGTTTCGTAGGTCCTTTTTAAATATACCCTGTTAGCTATTGAATCATCATTGTTAATTCGTTGGAGCAATAGGTCCTTTTCGCATTGCTTTTCCTTGAGCAGGCCATGGAATAGGTTGTCCTGTAAGCTTATTGGTTCCTAAATCTACTTTGTCTCTTGGGAAAGTGGCGTTGTCTTCGCAAGCCATGTATACCAAGATAGCAGTAAGCATAGCATTATTTTTTAAATCATCAAAAATGATTTTATCATACGTATCTCTGTTCGTATGCCAAGTATAATTAAAGTAAGACCAATTTAATGCACCTAATGAAAAACCTGGAGCACCCACTGCTACAAAAGAAGCATAATCACTTCCTCCTCCACCCGGTGTGCCAGGAAAAGTAGTCTTAATAGAATCTTTCATACTGCTAGGCACAGCATCCAACCACCTTGTAATAAATTCACCCGCATATTTAAAACCTTGTCCAGAAATATTGACAATTCTACCTGTACCATTATCCTGATTGAACAATGCTTGTAATTTACCAACCACTTCGGGATGGTCTTCCACAAATGCTCTTGAACCATTTAAGCCTTGCTCCTCACTACCCCAATGTCCAACTAAAATAGTACGCTTAGGATTTGGATAGACTAGCTTTAAAATGCGCATTGCTTCCATCATGGTCAATGTACCAGTGCCATTGTCCGTTGCACCTTGTCCACCATCCCAAGAATCAAAATGCGCAGAAAGCATCACATATTCATCGGGTTTTTCGGTGCCTTTGATTTCGGCAATGGTATTGAAATTTGGAACAGTACCTAAATCTTTGGAATCAGTTTGAATACTAATAATAGGATTGTCTCCAGCCTCTACTAAGCGATATAAAGTGCCATAATCTTCCAATGCAATATCCACCGTTGGAATTTTTGTAGTGTAGGCATAAAATATTTTATCAACGCCAAAACCACTTGACCAGTTATTGGTTAAGATGCCTAATGCACCCGCTTTTTCTAAAACGATAGGAAGCATTCTTGATGAATAGCCAGTTTTACTCATACGCTTGCGCCAAGCATCCGTTAGTTCACTACGTTCTTTTTTTAATTTATCAAAAGACTCCTTGGTAGCAAATTGCTGCCAGTTATCATCCGGTCTTCCAGTTGGTTGATTCATTGAAATCATCACAAACTTCCCTTTGACATTAGGCAACCAATTTTGAAAAGCCATTGAGTCTGCTACATCCGGTATCATAACAATCTCCGCTTTCACTGCTTTTCCTTTTGTAGAAGGACTCCAAGACAATTGAGTGCCTTCTAAGCTTTTTACTCTTGGAGAAAGCATATCAATATGTGTGATACCACGCTCCCAACCTTTCCACTCGCCCCATTGTTCGTTGCGCGCACTAATGCCCCAACTAGCATATTTTTCTACTGCCCAATCGTTGGCCTTTTTCATTTGAGGTGTGCCCACAAGTCTTGGCCCTATACCATCTAATAACTCGTGCGCCAATGTTTGCAATTGGGAATTCTTAGTTTCTTCCTGTACTATTTTTTCGATGACTGTTTGTGCAGTTACATTATTAGCTGTAAAAACACAAATAAGGATGAAAAATTTAGTGACAATTTTTGAAGAACTAGAGCGAAGCGTTTGTAGTGCTTTCATATTTCTAAATTTAAAATTTTTTATTATAGTATTAGCAGCCACCTTTGCCAGGAATGCGTTTAAAAATTAATTTGCCATCTTTTTCTATATTGTCGCCTGCGATAATTGGATAGGCATATTTAGGTGCATGAGATACGCCACGACTTTTAATCATTATTTTATCATTCACTTTAAGCTTATGCAATTGCTCAAATTCACTTTTCAATTCTGGGCCAAATGAAAGGATATAATCTTCCCCATTCAACTTTACCATCACACCAAAACCTAATCTTGAACCTGGAGGAAGTGAAAGAGAAGTGATAACACCCTCCATATTGGTATATTCCCTAATTGACTTTTTAATTTTAGCTTCAGCCGCATATACTTTTTTCCCTGCTGTTGATGCTTCCCATTTTTTAAACTTCATACCCTCTGGGGTAGCTTCCCATTTTTTTAATGCAGCTTTTTTATCATCTACCGGAGAAGTAGCAATTGATTTTTTTGGGGCATCTTTCGCAATCACAGGATTTACGAATGCGCTTGCCGTAATTACAAATAGAGATAAAATAAGGACTGATTGAGCTTTTTTCATTCAAATAAGATTAATGATAGCAAATTAAACAATTATTCTATTGGTCCTTCAAAAATACCCAAAAACCTTATTAATCTAAATCAAAGGCAATAGGGTTAGGCATTTTGTCCGTTTTTTCTTATGTTTGAATAACACAATAATTGCCTACTTTATGAATAAAAGTGCTAACTATTTTAGAAATTGCTTGTGCCTATTTATTGGTATTGTTTTTTCAACAATGCTGCATGCCCAATCAATAGATCAACTTATTCAAAAATTTGACAAATCAATTGATAGCCTTCATACAATGCATGAGTTCAATGGCAATATTCTTCTTGTAAAAAATGGGGTAAAACTTTACGAAAAAAGTATTGGGTTTACAGATAGCACAACCAGTCAAAGACTTAATTCATCATCCGCATTCAATCTTGCATCCATATCAAAAACATTCACATCTTCATTGATACTGATGTATGTACAAGAAGGGAAATTGAAAATCGATGATCAAGTTCATACCTATCTTCCTGAATTCCCATACAAAGACATCACTATTAGGCATTTATTGAATCATACACATGGGATGGTTGAATATTTTGATTGGGTAATTGATACACTTAAAATAAATGATACAATTGGAAATGATCAATTATTAGCACTTTTATCAAAGCACAAACCCGCTTTAAATTCTGTGCCAGGTGAAAAATTCAATTATTGCAATACTGGTTATGCTATGCTATCTGAAGTCCTTGAATCTATAAGTGGTATGCCTTATGCTGCATTATTAAAATCTAAAATCACAAAACCGCTGAAACTTGAAAACACCTATGTTCAGACAGTGAAGATGCCTAATTCGCCAAAAAACAGGGTGTATGGTATGAAATATAAAGATGGTCGTTGGAATGCATTTGATCTTACCACACTCGATGAAGTTGTTGGAGATGGTAATATTTATTCAACCGTGAATGATTTACAAAAATGGGATCAAGCATTGAGAAATGGCAAAGTGCTTAGGCCGGAAATTTTACAAGAAGCTTATACACCTTCGGTTGTTATAGAAAAACCAACAATGGTGTATGGTCTTGGATGGATCATTAATGAGCCAGGAAAGAAAGTTTCCCATTCTGGTAGCTGGAATGGGTTTAAAAATAATATGGTGCGTAATTTGCAAAATGGATACACCCTAATATCACTGAGTAATGGAACAGCAGGAGTAGCTTCTTACAAACTACTTGATCAATTTGAAAAAGCAATCAGTAATTTGAATCAATAATTTTAAAAGTCGTTTTTAAACAGAGACTTATATGAAAAAATCTATTTTATTTTTAATGCTGTTACCATTGTTAACCTTGGCGCAGCAATTTAAATCTGAGCCAGTCCAAAATGGTGTTCGAATAAAATTCAATTCTCGAATTATGGGCGAGGAAAGAACAATCTGGATAAGGGTTCCAGCCTCTTATAATGAAGCATCCAGTTCCACTCAAACCTATCCTGTAGTGTATGTATTGGATGGTAAATCGGCATTTTTTCCAGTCACTGGAGTTGTAAGTTTTATGAGCGAGAAAGACCATGTAAATTATCAAATTCCAGAAATGATCATTGTAGGCGTAGATACCGAAAATAGATTTCGTGACCTGACACCTAATGCATCAACAAGACAACCTAATGGAGAAGAAGCAAAAACACCAGAGCAAAAACTGATGATGCAAGGTAGTGGCGGTGGTGAGCAATTCTTGAAATTCTTGAAGGAAGAAGTATTTACTTATGTAGAACAACAATATAGAACAAACCCATTTCGTATTTATATTGGACATTCACTTGGAGGCTTGACTGCTTCCTATACTTTTTTAAAACATCCTGAATTGTTCAATGCAACAATATCGATAGATCCAAGCTTATGGTGGGATGGCGCAAAATATGTCAACGAGGCGCCAGCATTACTAAAAAACTTACCTGCAGATAAGATGCGCAAGTATTATGTTAGTGTGATAGATTCAATTAGTTATGGAGGACGTCTTCAATTTCA
>CAXNMZ010000091.1:0-7210 GCA_964203125.1 Chitinophagales bacterium
ACCAATATTTTTGCACTGAAATTGAAACTGAACATGTCAACAACAACAACCGCTTCGCCAACTGAAGCAAAATTATGGGGTGGTGGAAAAAGCCCTTTTAGTGTAGAGTACGGAAAAGTAATGATGTGGTACTTTTTAATGAGTGACGCATTCACTTTTGGGGCATTCTTGATCTCTTATGGCACGGTTCGTTTTTCTACGAACGGATGGCCTGACCCAAACGTAGTTTTTAAAAGTTTCCCATTTGCACCAGAAGGGATCAATGCCCCATTGGTGTTTGTATCGGTGATGACTTTTATTTTGATTGTAAGTTCTGTGACCATGGTGTTGGCAGTTCATGCAGGTCACAATATGGATAAGAAAGGGGTTGTTAGAAATATGATTTGGACAATTATTGGTGGTATCGCTTTTTTAAGCTGTCAAGCTTGGGAGTGGAATCACTTATTCCATGAAGGTGCATGGTGGGGAAGAAATCCTTTCATCAATGCAGATGGAACTGCTTCTTCGAGCAACTTCACCAACTTCTTCTTTACGATTACTGGTTTCCACGGTTTCCACGTATTTAGTGGGGTGTTGATTAATATTATTATGTTGATCATGACATTGACCAATCAATTTGAAAAAAGAGGACATTACAATATGATTGAAAAGGCTGGACTTTACTGGCACTTTGTAGATCTAGTATGGGTATTTGTATTTACTTGTTTCTACTTATTATAAAACGATTTCGATCTCGATAAGGAATTTGAACAGTATAAAGAATTTGAACTAACTAACTAACGAACTAACGAACTATGTCACATACAAATGATACACACGCAGAGCAAGATGGTGGTGCTATTGCAGAAATTAAAAAAGTTACGATCATCCTTTCAGTTTTAACAATTGTTGAATTGATTTTGGGTTTCTGGATGATTGGGATGGAAAGCAAAGCCTTGGTACTTGGTGTGAAGGGTACCATTATAATTTTAATGATGGCGAAAGCGTTTTACATCGTTGCTTATTTTATGCACTTAAAGCATGAAGTGAAAAACTTGATTATGACCATTGTGGTGCCACTTACTTTATTCATCTGGTTCATTGTTGCTTTTTTAGCAGATGGTAATTCTTTCAGAAACTTACGCAATACCTATAATCCTTACTACAAAGAGCAATCAACAATTAAGGTGGAGCAACCAGCTCATGGCGGATCACATGCTGGCGGAGAGCATGAAGCTAAGGGTGCAGCAGCCGGAGCTCATACAGATTCTGCGGCGAATCATACAGACTCTAGTAAAAAGAATGAGACTAAGCACGAGACTAAGAGCGAAGAGACAAAGCACTAATCTTAGACCAGATATTGTGCCCCTTAAGGCATGATTTCTTCAAAATATTCGAAACCACTCCAGTTATTTGGGGTGGTTTTTTGTTGTAACTTTACATCCTAATAACTCCATCAACAGCATGTCTAAAAAATCTATATACGGTTTATTTATTGCCCTAGTCATTCCAATAGGATGTTATTTATGGCTTAAGTCTGCAAGTGATACTGCAGTGACTATGCCAAGACATTATTTATTGGATACGGTGGTGAGCAGAGTAGAAAAAGGCAAGACCATTGATGATAGCATTTGGCATACCACAAAAGATATTCGTTTGGTGAATCAATTGGGCGCTTCAGTGAATTTATACCAACATTCAGGCAAGATTATTATTGCAGATTTCTTTTTTACAAGCTGCGGAAGTATCTGTCCAAAGCTGACCACCAATATGGCGAAATTGCAACAGTCATTTACAAGGGGAGGCAATAGTCGTAAAAAAGTATTGGATACGAATTTCATACAATTCATTTCTTTTTCTGTAGATCCAGAACGTGACTCCGTTCCAGTGATAAGAGAATACGCCAATAAAATGGGTGTAGCTTCTGATAACTGGTGGTTGCTAACTGGTAGTAGAGATTCCATTTATAAATTTGCATTTGAGGAAATGAAAGTGGATCAATTTAGTACCGAGCCTGTATCACCAGACTTTGTGCATACAAGCCGCTTTGTATTGATAGATAAAAAAATGCAAGTGCGCGGTTATTATAACGGATTGGATTCTGCGTCCATCTTAAAACTAGCAAAAGACGTAGGTTACTTAATGTTAGAAAAAGATAAAACTAAAAAGAGTAAAGTATTTCAAGATATTGTTGACTTGAGTTGGTTGTGGTTGGTGATTGCGTTAATGGTATCTAGTTTTGTTTACTATTTTACAAAGACTCGGTTAAAGAATTAATATTCATTGTATGAATTGGAATGAATTTAAAACCAAGCATAAACAAGAAATTAGAGTTGGACTTATTGTAATGATAACAATAATGGCCTGGAGAATACTTAAGGATATTTTAAATAATAAATAAATATTTATGTTAGCACCTGTATTAAAGAAGAATGACAAATTAGCCTATATTTTAATTGGCGTGTTCTCTGCGGTTGTATTTGCTGTGGTGACTTTTCTAAGCAAATTCACTTTGGATGTTGAATTGCCTTTTGACAAACATATTTTTGCATTGATCAATGCGGTATTGAATACAGGCGTAGCAATCCTTTTGGTTGCAGGCTTAGTCGCAGTGAAGCAAAAAAATTATCGTTTGCATAAATCAATCATGATGACAGCGATGATTTTTTCATTGTTGTTTTTAGTGACGTATATCGCGCACCATTTATTAGCAGGTGAAGCAAAATTTGGTGATGCCAATTTTGATGGGGTAGTAGATGATGCAGAAAAAGCTTTACTTGGTAATACCCGTCCTTTTTACTTGGTTTTATTAGGCACGCATATTGTACTAGCTGCAACCAGCTTACCATTTATATTGTGGACAGCCTACAGGGCTTTAACGAGTGACTTTGCCGCGCATAAAAATTTAGCTAAAAAAGTTTGGCCTATTTGGTTTTATGTGGCAGTAACTGGACCAATTGTGTACTTGATGATTAAGCAGTATTATAATTAAGGTAGTTATTATAATGACTAAAGTAAACTTGCACTTTGTTTATTTAGAACTTTAGTTCAATAGCAGGATCCCAAAATAATTTTTTAAAGTCCAAGACGGTTTCGTTTTGGACTTTTATTTTTTCCTTAGCTAAGAGCTCCTCCATTGTGGTAGGGGTTTCAAAATGCGCTTTACCACTTAACATGCCATTGCGGTTAACAACCCTATGTGCTGGCACTTTTGGTTTTACGCCATGCGATGCATTCATCGCCCAGCCCACCATCCTTGAACTCCCTCCCGTGCCTAAGTATTTTGCAATAGCGCCATAGCTTGTCACACGACCTTTGGGTATGAGACGAACTACATCAAATACATTTTGGAAAAAGTCTTGGGTCTTTGGCGTGTATTGCATAAATTATAAATGCTTTTTCATCTCATCTATATCAACTTGTTTTTCTGGATAGGCCTCAGGAGCAGTCTTACTCGCTCCGGCTCTAATTAATTGTACCCTTGTTTTAATAGGCTCAGGTACCGCGTCATAATCAAATGGGCAATGTTTGCAGGCTTCCCCACAACAATAGCCTCTGCCTTCATGGTAGGCTGCAGTAAATACCCATTTTCCTTTTGGGTCTATATAATAATGTACACCTTCAATCATTTTTTAATGCGCTCTTTTTATTACGCTTCTTTTTTTGCTCTTGCTGCTTCTGCTTCCATTCTAATTAATTCACCTGCATCCATGGGGATGTCTTTGATGGCCTCTTTTAAAACTTCATCTAGTTCTAAAGGCAGGTCTTTACCAATATTAAATTGAATATAGTGAATCTTGCTACTCTGAGCGATATCCAATCCTTCGTAGTAGGTTTTTATTAAACAACGAGGATCTATGTTTTGTTCAGTGTATAAGTGATCTGTTTTGTAGATTAGATGTAAACCATACATTTCAATCACTTTTAGTGTGAAATTGTAGAGTAGGGGGCTGTCGGTTTTTAAGTGCACAATGCCATCCTTTTTTAGAAACTGTTGGTACAGTCTTAAAAATTTTGGATGGGTCAAACGCTTCTTTGCCTTAGACCATCTTAGTTGAGGATCGGGGAATGTGATCCATATTTCATCCACTTCGTCCTTGGCAAAATAGTCAGAGGTCAGTTCTATTTGTGAACGTATAAATGCCACATTTTTTAATCCGTCTTTATTGGCAATACTGGCACCTTTCCAGATACGATTGCCTTTTAAATCTATCCCTATAAAATTTTGCTCTGGAAACATACGGCCCAAACCAACGGCGTATTCTCCGCGGCCACAAGCAAGTTCTAGCGTAAGGGGAGTAGATGTATTTGATAAAAATGCCTGAGCTAAAACCTCTAAGTTGGCTATTTCAATTGGTGTTGTGCCCTTTTTTAATGCGTCAAAAAAAGCAGCCCATTTGCCCTGCATATCCTGTGGAAATTCCAAGACATTCTCATATGCTTTGATAGCTGCAAACTTGATTAATTTTTTCTGACCCATGGCGCAAAGATAAGATTAGAAAGGGTTCTAATTGAAAATTTATTTTATTTATTTTTTATCAATAACTTTTTTACACGTATATTTATACTATTAAATACACGTGTAATGAAAACGAAATTAACCCTTGTAATGGAAGACGAGGTGATCTATAACGCAAAAATTTATGCCAAGAAAAAAGAGGAGAGTCTTTCTTCTTTGGTAGAAAATTATTTGAAAGCGGTCTCTGTTGAAGCAAAAGATGAAAAAAATAAAACCAAGAAATTACATCCTAAGATTGCACAATTGAAAGGGATCATAAATCTTCCTAAGAATTTTAATTATAAAAATGAAATGGGAAAGATATTACTTGAACGATATAATAAGTTAAAATGAAAAATATTTTTATAGATACTGATGTAATCATTGATTTTCTAGGAAATAGAGCATCATTTTCAAATGCAGCTACTGAACTTTTTGATTTATATGCGCATAAAAATAAAAAGCCATTTGTTTCTGCAAATTCTTACACGAATGTGTATTATCTACTAAACAAACTGATTAAATCCCACAAAATTGTCATTTCGCATTTGACTACCTTATATGACATTACAGAAACTTTAGAGATAAATAGTAATATCATAAATCAGTCTATACATTCAGGATTCTCTGATTTTGAAGATGCAGTACAGTTTTATGCTGCGCTATCCAATAAAAAAATTGATTTGATTGTTAGTCAAGATAAAAAAGGGTTTAAAAAAAGTTCAATTCCTGTTTTTGATGTCGAACAAGCACTTCGTATTTGTAGGCAATAAATTTACAGCTTCATTAATTTTAATGCTCTTTGTGCAACGATGGGCGCAATAGCAACACCCATGCCACTCATGCGCACAGCACAGTAGACATTGGGCTGTAATTTTTCAATGATAGGCTTCTTGATTGTACCTATTCCCATCGTGCCACTCCATCTTAATTCAATTTTTGGCTTTTTAGTTCCCTTAGGTAGGATACGCTCCATCATAAATTGTTCTAGCACTTTTTGAATTGTAGAAGAAGTATCTAATGAGTATGTTTTTTCATTTTTAAAATCTGCATTCCTTGCACCACCCAATAATAATCGGTTACCCAGGTTGCGGAAATAATAATAGCCTTCGTCAAAATGAAAACAACCTTTGAATTTTAAATTTTTGATAGGCTCTGTTACAAATACTTGTCCTCTTGCTGGAACAACATCTAAATTTGGGATCAATTGTTTTGCAAATCCATTGGTGCAAATCAAAAATTGTTTTGCTTCTAAAGGCGCATCTAAATTGGTGGTGATGATCACGCCTTTTTTATGAGGCTTGAACTTTTTCACTTCGGTACTAAACAAAATTTGAACACCCTTTGCCTGCACCGCTTTTTGTAAGGCCAATACCAACTTTGCTGAATTTAATTGTCCTTCCATTTGATTGAATGCCAAAGCCTCAATCCCTTGAAAACCTAACTTTTTAATATCCTTACTTGCATTGGTATAAATGGGTAAATATTGGCCATTCTTTTTTGGCGTCTTTAATGCGGGCGCGAGTATTTTATTTAAATAAGCAATATCGTTTTCTAATCTTGAAATATCATATAGTTCACTCAATTCACTACTTGCTCCTTTGTTAGTTTTACTCCCTTTTTCTTTTGTATTCTTATCTGTCTTTTTCCCTTCAAATAATTCATAGCCACCCCATTGATAATAATCAATCTCCTTGGCTTTAAAAACTTTTTGAATTCTTTGTAAACCATCATAACGCATCTTCACCGTTTCAAGCATGGCAGCTTCGCCCATTAATTGAACATCATACATTAATTCAGAGACACTTCCAAAACAAGAGAAACCTGCATTGCGTGTACTTGCTCCAGATGGAATCACGCCACGCTCAAGTATGGTAATATTGAGCTTTGGATTTTTTTGTATGGCTTCATATGCAGTCCATAATCCCACAAAGCCACAACCGACAATCACCAAGTCCTTTGGTGCAAAATAGGTAGACTGTTCCCAAACTGATATGGCCATATACTTGAATTTAGATTCCTAAGTTCCTACTTTTTTATCAATAAACAATCTTCTCAAATTCATTCATCTTTGAAGCATTCATTGTAATAACAAAATCATATGTACAAGCATAAAAAAACCGCCCCAATTGGGGCGGTTGAAAGAACTTAGTTATATGAATTATTGTGAGTGAATCATTAAAGTAGCATTATAATAGTCGACTTTATTGATTCATACTCATCTTATTATTTTCCAAAGATATAACGAATACCTAATTGAGCTGTCCATACATCAAATACAGATGCATTCTTGCGGTAAGTATTTTTGATTAAACCAGTTGTGCCATCTGCAAATTTCTCTGTAGCCAATCTATAAGTTGGTTGATTGTTCACAACAGATTGGAATGCTAAGACTTGAGGGTTCGTTGCTCTTTGAGACACACCCCAATTGTCATTCAACATGTTTCCAAAGTTTAAGATATCCGCTCTAATTTGTAAAGTGTTGCGCTTACCTTTTACATTAACAAAAATGTCTTGGACAATTGATAAGTCAAAACGGTGTAACATTGGAATAAATGATGCATTTCTTTCGGCATATTGACCACGGCGTGTTTTTAAATAATCGTCTTGGTTGATATAATTCCAGAAAGCTGCTTGTTGCTCCACTTCAGAATAGACTCTTGAACCCACAGTCAAAGGAACAAACTTGATATCTTGGAATGCATTAGGTACAAAGATCAATTCGTTGTTATT
>CAXNMZ010000092.1:0-7152 GCA_964203125.1 Chitinophagales bacterium
ACATCACCTACATCTGTAGAACCACTATTGCCTTCATTAATATAAGTCAATGGTTTTATTGAAGCAGCAGTTGCGATATCTACCGGCGCAACCATTGTTGGCTGTAATTTTTTAGCAAAAGCAATTTCTGCTTCTGTATAATTTACGCCACCAACTTTA
The DNA here is from genome assembly GCA_964203125.1 of Chitinophagales bacterium. Taxonomy (GTDB): domain Bacteria; phylum Bacteroidota; class Bacteroidia; order Chitinophagales; family Chitinophagaceae; genus Sediminibacterium. Next base: position 160 of record CAXNMZ010000092.1, read on the forward strand.
TCTAAGTTAGCTTGCATTGTTTCTGCAAGTGTTTTATTAATTAACAAATCGTGCGTACCACCAATGATATCATATTTCATTGTCGTTCCTGTTCCTAAAGCAGCGCCTTCTGCAGCTTTCACCACTCTATCAAAAATTTCTACCACTTCTTTTCTTCTTGGATGACGCACATAATAATACACTTCTGCAAAATCAGGAATCACATTTGGTGCTTTACCACCATTGGTGATTACATAATGGATTCTTGTTTCCTGAGGAATATGCTCACGCATCATGTTCACCATATTGTCCATTGCTTCTACCGCATCTAATGCAGATCTACCTTGGTCTGGTGCAGCTGCAGCATGTGCTGAAATACCATAAAATTTAAACTTAGCTGATTTATTTGCTAAAGCACTTGTTGTGGTAATCGCATTCACATCATCTGGATGCCAGTGAATCACCGCGTCTAAATTGTTGAATAAGCCTTCACGTACTAAAAATACTTTACCACTTCCTCCTTCTTCTGCAGGTGTGCCATACACTTTGATCGTGCCTTTTAATTTACCAGCAGCAATTAATTCTTTGATGGCAATACCAGCAGATACACTTGCAGTACCAAATAAATGGTGTCCACAAGCGTGTCCAGCATTTTTCCCTGCAATGGGATCTCTTTCTGCAGATGCAGATTGATTGATACCAGGCAAGGCATCATACTCTGCTAAAATACCAATGACAGGACTGCCAGTGCCGTAAGTTGCCACAAATGCAGTTGGGATGCCCGCTACGCCAGTTTCAACAGTAAAGCCAGCATCTCTTAAATGTTGAATATGCAGTGCAGCACTCTTTACTTCTTTATAACCCACTTCTGCAAAATCCCAAATTTGCAAAGCGGTTTTCTTGTCTGCATCGTAAGCATTGTTCAATGCATTGATTGCAGTTTCTTTGTTGGCATTGATTTGAGCAGTGGCAGGATCTACTTTCGCTTTCTTTTGGGCCCAAGCACCAAAGGATAATAATAGCATTGCTCCTAGGAATAATTTTTTCATCTTGTCGTTTTTAAATCATTATAAAAATAAATCGGTATATAAATGTCCACCCGGTACTACAGAATAGTGTGCTAAGTCTGTGATGCCCTCTGCCGCTAAAACAGCTTCGTCCACAAAGGTTTGACCAGTGTAAACCAATGGTTTTTTAGTAACAATAGCATAAGCCGCATCTGCAAGGATAGCCGGCGTTCGACTCATATTAGCAAGCGCTTCACCGCCTAATAAATTTCTGACAGCAGCAGTATCAATTGTCGTGCGAGGCCATAAAGCGTTCACTGAAATTTGATCTTCTTTAAATTCTTCTGCCCATCCAAGCGTCATCATGCTCATATTGTATTTAGTAATGGTATAAGCCACATGTGGCCCCAACCATTTTGGTGCTAAATTAATTGGAGGCGATAAAGTTAAAATATGTGCATGGGTAGATTTTCTCAAATAAGGTAGCGCATGTTGTACCACTAAAAAAGTACCACGCACATTGATGCTTTGCATCAAGTCAAATCTTTTACTTGGTGTATGTTCGGTATCTGTTAATTGAATCGCAGAGGCGTTGTTAATTAAGATATCAATGCCCCCAAATTTATCTACAGTTTGTTGTATTGCATTTGCAATCTGTGCCTCATCTCTAATGTCTACTTGCACCGCTAAAGCACTTACACCCAATGCTTCAACTTCTGCAGCAGCAGAATAAATAGTTCCACCTAAACGCGGATCTTCCTCTACTGACTTTGCCGCAATCACAATGTTGGCGCCAGCTGCAGCTAATTTAAGTGCAATGGCTTTACCAATCCCCCTGCTCCCACCAGTAATAAAAACTGTTTTTCCTTGAAGTGTTTTGTCAGACATTTTATTTGTATTTAATGAATTGATGAATGAATAGGTGAAAGAAATTATTTTGAAATAAAACCTTGTATCAATGTAGCCGTTTGTTCACATGCGGTATCCAATTCTTCATTTTTTACGACCGCATTGAATTGATCGCTAAAACTAATTTCATATGCTGCTTTATCCAATCGCATTTGGATTTTTTCTGCAGTATCTGTATTTCTTTTAGCAAGTCGTTCTTGCAATACTTCGAGCGAAGGCGGTAAAATAAAAATAGAGAAAGCCTGATTTCCTAATTGTTTTTGTATGGCAATCGCACCCTTCACATCAATATCCAATACGGGCATTTTACCTTCGGTCCAAATGCGCTCTAATTCAGATTTTAAAGTGCCATAATATAAACCTTCATACACCATTTCATATTCTAAAAAATCATTTTGGAGAATATGCCCTTCAAAAGCTGCTGCGCTAATAAAATGATAGTCAACGCCATCCTGCTCCGCTCCTCTAGGCGCCCTTGTGGTGGCAGATACCGAAAAGGCCAATTGAGGGTAATTCGCTAATAAAAATTTAGTGATAGAGGTTTTACCAGCACCCGATGGCGCCGTCAAAATGATGACTTTTTTGTGTTGTTCAGACATGGGACTAAATTAAGCAAATACCATCTAAATAAATCATAATAAAGAAGAAATAGAAAGCCTAAATTGGTTGTATATTTAAAGGACAAAATTTAAGCACCCAGATCTAATATTTATTTAATCATCATTTATGCAAAAACAACTTTTCACTTATTTGTTACTCGCAATATCTGCAATTGCAATTGCGCAAAAACCAACAGAAGAAGGATCTTCCAAAACCGTGGGCTTCAATAGAGCCCTAAGCTTAGATCAAAAAGTCGAAAAAACAGGAGAAGTGACTATTAAAGGACAAAAAGTACCTTATAAAGTAACAGCAAGTACACAACCTGTATGGGACGAAGAAGGAAAAGCAGTTGCAGGCTTATTTTATGTATACTATGAGCGCACCGATGTAAGTAATAAAGAAACAAGACCCCTGGTCATTTCTTTTAATGGAGGACCAGGCACAGCGAGTGTATGGATGCACTTGGGCTATACAGGACCTAAAAAATTAAAAATAGACGACGAAGGCTATCCAATTCAACCTTATGGATTTGAGGACAATCCACAGTCATTATTAGATGTGGCAGACATTGTATATGTGGACCCGGTGAACACAGGCTTTTCAAGAATTTTAGATAAGGCAACACCAGGATCAAAGTTTTTTGGTGTGACTGCAGACATTAAATATTTAGCAGATTGGATCAACACATTTGTTGGAAGACAAAAGCGTTGGGCCTCTCCTAAATTTTTAATTGGAGAAAGTTATGGTACCAATCGTGTGTCAGGATTGTCATTAGAATTACAGAACAGACATTGGATGTTTTTGAATGGTGTGATTTTAGTTTCACCAACCGACCTTGGATTAAAGCGTGATGCAGTATCAAGTGCAGCATTGCGTATTCCATACATGGCAGCGACTGCATGGCATCATAAAAAATTGGCTGCACCATTTCAGGCTAAGGAATTAGAAAAATATTTACCAGAAGTAGAAGCATTTGCAATCAACGAACTGATGCCTGCGCTAGCACAAGGTGGCGCAATGCCTGCAGATAAGCGCAATGCCATGGTGAAAAAGATCGCAGGGTATATAGGCTTAAATGAAAAAGTAGTAGCAGAACAAAATATGGAAGTGCCATTTGATTATTTCTGGAAAGAGTTGTTGCGTGATCAAAGAAAAACAGTTGGAAGATTGGATTCAAGGTATATTGGTATGGATAAAAAAGATGCTGGACAAAAACCAGATTACAATTCAGAGTTGCTGTCATGGGAGCACTCCTTCACACCAGCAATCAATATGTACCTTAGAGATGAGTTAGGTTATAAGACAGATTTAAATTATTATATTTTTGGTCCAGTAGGGCCATGGGATAATAGCAATAACAATACTGGAGATGACTTGCGCTTGGCGATGATGGAAAATCCGTATTTAAATTTATTAGTGCAATCGGGATATTACGACGGCGCTTGTGATTACTTTAATGCGAAGTACAATATGTGGCAGATGGATCCAGCTGGAAAAATTCAGGACAGAATGTTCTGGGAAGGTTATCGTAGTGGACACATGATGTACTTGAGAAAAGAAGACTTATCAACCAGCAACGAGCACTTAAGGGTGTTTATAAAAAATAGTATTCCAAAACTTGGCACGCCTGCCAAGTTTTAATAATTAGATTTAAAATAAAGAAGAACCCCGTAATGACTTTACGGGGTTCTTTTATTAGTTACTTATTGCAGGCTAAATTAAATTACGATACCTTTTTTAAATTTTTTATATTGCTTTACCATGTTAGCGATAAATTCTTTTTTATTTTTAATCATGACACCTCTCGATTCTTTGGTATAGGTTGATCCTAAATAATCAATAAAGTGTTTAGAAGTGAAAATCGCCATTTCGATCATAATTGGGAATGCGTCTATACCCTTGTCTTCCATTAAATAGTAGACATTTTTTTTATTGGTTATGCCTGCTTTTTTGGAAATAAATCCAAACTCTTCTAATTTCTTTAAACGATTAGACAGCATTTTGCTTGGCATATGTTCTGGCGACTCTTTGAATTCACTAAAAAGGCTTTTATGACCCCAAATCATGTCTCTAAGGATCAATAAGGTCCACTTATCTCCCAAAATATCTAATCCTGTTGCTACAGGACAGAGCGATCTAAATTCAGCTGTATTGATTGCGATTTTTCCCATTTTATGACTGTAAAGGTATCATTTATATACCAATCCGGCTAATTATTCCCAATTGTCTAGGCCTCATTTTTGTTAATATTAATTATAAAATTTATTTTATTGGTATCATTTTGATACTTATATTTATTTCAAATTTAAAAACCTATGAAAAAATTATTTATTTTAAGCTTTGCTGCATTGACAGTATTTGCTTCATGTAATCAACCAGCATCAACTACTGATGCAAGCCAACAAAATTTACCAACAGCTGCAGAAGATTCTTTAGCCGGTACTTTCACCTCAAAAGATGCAAAGTCTGTAAAATTATTGAGCATTATCAGACTTTTCTCAAAACAAGACAGTTCTTATTTAAGTGATTATGCGCCTAATTTTACTTTAAGTCTACATAGCGATACAGCGATTGTGGCTAGAGGTCCAGAAGGATTTGCAGCATACCATAGGAATCTTCATAGTTTATTTACTGATATTTATTTTTCAGACGGAAATAAATTCACTTATAATTTAAACAATGGTGAAAATTGGACAGCTTATTTTGGACAATGTACAGCAACTGGTAAAAATACCAATGCAAAATATGTCATGCCAGTAAATGTTTGGGTTCGTTGGGATGGTGATAAAATCATTCAACAAGTAGACATAGTTGATTCGAAATTCGCAAATGCTGAAATGGCAGCTGCAAAAAAATAGATTTTAACTACAAAGGTAATTAACATAAAAAATCCCATCTGGTAAAACGGATGGGATTTTTTTATGATTTAATAAAGACTTACCAAATCTAAAAAATGCAATTAGTCTTTGAAATCATCTTGGTCTTCTATAAACAAAGCTTCAAATTCAATTCCTATTATAATTTGTACATTTAATCATGAAAAACTATTTAATGACTATTTTCCTGTGTCTGCTTGTGAATCAAGTCATTGGACAAGTGTATACCGTCCAAAACGCGCATTCACACAATGACTATGCACAAGAAAAACTATTTCATTTAGCCTATAATGAGGGCTTTGGTTCGATAGAAGCCGATATACATTTAGTGAATAGCACGCTCTTAGTAGGGCATGATACAAAAGACCTAAAAGCAACCAATACTTTAGAAAGTCTATACCTTAAACCATTAGTTGCTTATAATCAACTAGATAGAAAATTGCAATTGTTAATTGATATTAAAACGGATGCGAAAACAACACTTGATCAATTGGTGGTTTTGCTTGGTAACTATCCCAGCATCACCAATAACAAAAACATAAAAATTGTTATTTCTGGTAATTCTGTAGCTCCAGCATTATTTACTAGTTATCCAAATTATATCTGGTTTGATGGAAGGCTTTCTGTTCAATATTCTCAAAATCAATTAGCTCGTGTTGCATTGATCAGCGAAGATTATTATAAAGTGATTGGCTATAAGTTTATATGGCCACTGGATAGCGTATCAATTGATAAGGCTAAACAGTTTATAGATCAGGTGCACCAACTAGGTAAACCTGTTCGCCTATGGGCAAGTCCAGATAAGCCAGCTGCATGGGAACAATTTATGCAATGGGGTGTGGACTTTATTAACACAGATAAAATAAAAGAATTAGCAGATTTCATAGTTTATCATGAAAAAAATCCCATCTCGTAAAACGGATGGGATTTTTTTATTCAATTATTTACAGCAATTAGAAACGCTTTTTAAAATTACGGTTGTTATTATTTCTTCCTCCACCGCCGCCTGTGTTAGGTCTGTTGCGGTTGTTCTGCCAACGACCACCTGCTGGACGATAATCTTCACGCTCGAAATTTTGATTGCGGTGTTTGATATAAGGGGTGTTGCTAAATTCCAATTCACCACCAGTGATGGCATTTAATTCACTACGTATTGCATCGTCTTGTACCAATTCTTTATGCCAGTTACTATAAGCCAATTTCATGTAATGCGCAATGGTATGTGCGAAACCTGTTTTCTTTTCAGGATCTTGCTCGGCCATCGCTTTATCAATCACCAATTCCAAATTCTTCCCAAGATGCGCATATTTGATTTTGCGTTGAGGGTAAGGCAAAGGATCTGGCTTTTGCTTATAAGTTTCTTTAGTTGGAATAGGATATGGACTTTCTACATCTAATTTGAACCCACTCATAAAAAATAAGTGGTCCCATAACTTATGTCTATAGTCTTCGACGTTCTTCAATTGTGGGTTTAGGAATCCCATCAACTCAATTACGACTTTTGCTTGTTCTAATCTTTTTGCGCTATCCTCAATGGTTAATAGATGATCCACCATCCTCTGAACGTGACGGCCATACTCTCTCATCCCCATGATGCTTCTTGCTGTATTGTACTCCATGTA
>CAXNMZ010000093.1:0-7121 GCA_964203125.1 Chitinophagales bacterium
ATTTAAAGAGGATACGCAAATTTTAGTAGAGGAATTTATAAGTGGTAGAGAGTTTACCATTGGCGTATTTAAATCCAAAGGTAAGATTACGGTATTGCCCATCACTGAAATCAAGACAGAGAATGAGTTTTTTGATTACAAGGCAAAATACCAAGGTAAGAGTCAAGAGATTACCCCTGCCGACATCACGACTAAAATGTTTGATAGTTTAACGGCTGCTGCACAAAAAGTATATGCTATTTTAAATTGCAGAGGTGTGGTAAGAATTGATTTTATTTATGATGAAGCTGCAGAAAAAGCATACATGCTAGAAGTCAATACCGTTCCTGGGCAAAGTGAGGCAAGTGTAATTCCTCAGCAAGTAAAAGCAATGGGCTGGAACTTAACAGATTTTTATGGTTGGATCATTGAAGATAGTTTAGAAAAAAAATAAAATAAAGTAATTTGAAACTCATTGACGACATATTAAAAAAGCCATTGTGGATAAACATGCTCATTGGTTTTGGAGTAGCAATGTGCTTATTCATTATTTTCTTTTTCTCGTTGGGATGGATTACTGGGAATGGTGAAACGGGAAAAGTACCAGCAGTGATTGGGTTGGATGTACTTGCTGCAGAGAAAAATTTAATTGCAGCAGGTTTTGATGTAGAGTTGCAAGACTCCATCTATGTGGACACCCTTGCTAGAAATGCAGTGTTAAGACAAACGCCAGAGGCAGATGAGATTGTTAAAAAAGGCAGGACAGTCTATTTAACAATCAATCGTGTGGTTGCGCCACAAGTTGATATGCCAAATCTTGTTGGGTTTTCTATCAAAAGTGCAGAAACTTATTTAAAAGTATTGGGATTAAGATTAGGTTCAATACAAATGGTCCCAGATCAAAATAAAAATGTGGTGATTGACCAATTAGTCAATGGTCAACCCATTGCGCCGGGTTCAAAAATACCTTCAGGCACTTTGATACATTTTTTAGTGGGAGATGGTGGTGCATCTGGAGCTATGGTCATGCCAGACTTAGTGGGGTTAACCTATGAACAAGCCAAGGCACAGTTGATTAGTTTAGGACTAAACCTTGGCGCGGTGTCTGTGAATGGTTCCATTGGAGACAGTGCATCTGCATTTGTTTTTGATCAAAATCCAAGTACTTATGGAAGTCAAATAGATTCATTAGGAATGCCAATTCAAAATACAGTTTCCAAAGGGGCTACTATCAATTTGGTATTGGATAAAGTAGCACCAGTTAAGGCAATTAGAGATTCCATCCAATAAAATAATTACGCTATTATTTAATTATAACTTTAAAAGTTCAATTATGCATACCATTACAGTCGCGGCATTAAAAGCAAAAATAGATGCGGGTGAAAAACTTAATTTATTAGACGTGCGTGAGCCACATGAACATGCTGCATTTAATATTGGTGGCCAATTGTTACCATTAGGATTGTTACAGGCCTTGATGTTAGACGAAATAGAACACTTAAAAGAAGAAACCATTTATGTGTATTGCAGAAGCGGCAACAGAAGTGGGCAGGCTTGCATGATGATGGAGCCTTATGGATTTAAAAATGTAGTCAATGTAGTAGGTGGTATGTTGGCATGGCAGGAATCATTTCCAGGATAATCTAAAACTAACAAATGAAAAAAATCATTCAATTCATTGCTTGTTGCTTTGTAATAACTCTAGCAGCTTGTACCAATGGGTCAACAGGATCCAGTTCAAGTTACTATGACACGACTGGTAGAAAAGATATTTTGTCTGGTGGTGTTCAACGTATACCAATTCATACAGATAAAGGAGACTTTACAGTATGGACCAAGCGTGTTGGAAACAACCCAACTAAAAAAGTATTGTTATTACATGGTGGTCCGGGTGCAACGCATGAATACTTTGAATGCTTTGATTCATTTTTACCACAAGAGGGTGTAGAATATTATTATTATGATCAATTAGGTTCTGCTTATTCAGACAATCCAAATGATAGCAGTTTATGGTCCATTGAACGTTATGTTGAGGAAGTTGAAACAGTAAGAGCAGCACTTGGCTTAGACTCCAATAATTTTTATTTATTAGGTCATTCTTGGGGTGGTATACTTGCGATTGAATATGCTTTAAAATACCAGCAGCATTTAAAAGGATTGATCATCTCTAATATGATGGCTTCCATTCCTGAGTATGTAAAATATGCGAATGAGGTTTTAGGTCCACAATTACCTAAGGAAATATTGGCTCAAATCAGAAGCTTTGAAGCGAAGGGACAATATACCGATCCAGCTTATCTAAAGTTGATCAGCGATTACTATTATCCAGAACACGTATTAAGAATGCCTCCTGCCAATTGGCCTGACCCGGTAGTACGTGCTTTTGCTAAAATGAATTACCCATTGTATTTAAAAATGCAAGGCCCTTCTGAATTTGGTGTGGTAGGAGATGCAGTTTTAAAAAATTGGGATAGAACAGCGGATCTTGCTAAAATAAAAGTACCTACACTAAGTATCGGTGGCACATTTGATACGATGGATCCAAAAGCAATGGAGATGATTGCAAACAAAGTTCAAAATGGCACATTCTTGCTTTGTCCTAAAGGTTCTCATATGTCTATGTATGACGATCAAACGACTTACTTTAAAGGATTGATTGATTTTATTAATAAGGTAGATAAAGCAAAGTAGAAAGCTCGATAAAATATTAAAAAGTAAAGGTCCTGAAGCATCAGGACCTTTTTTATGGATTAATCTAACCCATGCTCAGGGGGAAGGAGTATTTTTTATTTCAAGTCAATCTTTAAACTGATCCAGTAATTTCTTCCTGCCATTGGGTAAAAATTATTAGAAGTGGTTACACTGCGATCAGAGATATAACTGTAAGTATATCCATTGGGCGCATATTTTACGTCTAATATATTGTTGGCATAGACTTGCAAGAGCATGGTGAATTTTGATTGATTCAGAATGGTCCAATGCGCATTGATATCATTGATAAAATAAGCATCTAATTGCCTATTCTTATTTTGTGTATTGTCAAGAAATTGTTTTGATGTGTATTTTGTTGTCCAGAAAAAGCTCAGCTTGTCATTCGGTCTCCAATTAAAGGTTCGGTTGGTGGTTAAACTAGGGGATAAGGCGATATTGGTATTTTTATGCTGGATAGCTACTTGCTTGGATTGATCGTAATCATCAATATACTCTGTAAATGCCTCAATCTTATTTTGACTCAATGTGATACTGTAAGTAGAACTGTATTTTTTATTCGTTGCGTATTTCACTTGTAATTCTATTCCTGCTCTATAGCTTTTTGGAACATTGGTTCTAGTATAGGCGCCTACATCATTTATCTTTCCTGTCAATACCAATTGATCTTTATAATTCATGTAGTATACATTAGCATTGATGGCATATGTAGGTTTTTTAAATTCAAATCCTGTCTCCCAATCTATTAATTGTTCTTTTCTTGGTTGTTCATTAGCACTTGCCTCAAAATCGTCTCTATTGGGTTCTTTATTGGCAACCGCAACACTGGTATAGTAAAAAATTTGCTTAGCTTGATAGGTCAGTCCCATTTTAGGATTAAAGAAATTAAATTTCCTTTCAATGACTAAATTCGTATTTTTTGTAAATCCATTCATTTGATGGTTCACAAATCTATACTGTAGGTCTATAAAACTTTTAAATGTTTTTGTCAATTTTCTTTCCCATTTCACATAGGTATTCATTTCTTTTTTAAGTGCATCATTGTCATAGTACTTAAAATTTGACGGAGCGAAAGTATTTGATAAATATGGTACTGTGCCAAAATGTAATCCATCATACACACTCCAACCACCACCCATCGTCAAATCATTTAAACTATCCACGTAAGACAGCGCTGCAATTTGTCCATAAAACTGATTATCCAACCACCTTCTTCTCACTAAGTCAGCAGGCACATTTTGTTTACCTTTTATATCGATATTGTAATCCGAAAAATTGACCCCCGCTTTATACTCTTCATAGTAGCCTTTTCCTTTTGTTAAATACAATGCAGTATTCCATTTCCAATTGCTATTGATGTTCTTATTATAAAACAATTGATAATGTGTTTGCGTATAATTGTCCGTTTGATTATCATAAGGTGCACCTGTTTTTTCTGTTCCTGCAGGATTAAATGTTCTATTCGTCGCTAGTAATTCCTGTGGCACGCCATACCAAGCTTGATAGGTTTTTTCTTTACCACTAAAAATATTTAACCTCAAAGAAGATTGTTCTCCCCAATAAGTGCTACTTAAATAAAAGCTTTTTAAATTACTAGTTGCTCTATCCATAAATCCATCACTTGTAATTGAACTAACTCTTCCGTCGATGGTGAATTTATTGTTAAGTAATCCCGATCCAAAAACTAGGTTATTTTTAAAACTATTGAAAGACCCAGCTGTATTTTGTAAGGATAAATAAGCGCTTGGATTGTAGTCGTTGGTCATTAAATTCACACTAGCCCCAAATGCACCAGCACCATTGGTCGAAGTACCCACACCTCTTTGAATTTGTATGCTATTGACACTAGATCCAAAGTCTGGTATATTCACAAAAAAGGTACCCATACTTTCTGGATCATTATAAGGAATACCATTTAATGTAAAATTAATTCTTGTGGCATCTGTACCTCTAATTCGAATACCAGTATAACCCACACCAATGCCAGCATCTGCATGCACGACAACCGAAGGGGTATTCTCCAATAAAAAGGGAAGGTCTTGCCCAACATTGTTCAATGCAATTTGTGCTTTGCTGATATTCGTTTTTGCAAAAGGCGCTTGCTCACTTACGCGTATGGATCTAATCTCTAATGGTGGTAAACTTCTAATACTGTCTGTATATTTATTACTACTATCCTTTTTAACAACAATCTTTGCAGCTTGTTGCGCGAATAAAGGAACAAAAAATATAATCGATACCAATGTGCCCAATAACTTGGTCATAGCTAATTGTTAGTTTAATAATAACAGGAACAGGAAATAGCTATGAGAAGAGGCGCAGAAATTGCGATGACCTTCCCTTCGCAGGCATTATCCTGTTCAGGTTCAACGGGTTTTATCTCAGCTTTTTACAGCACCCCGAGGACTGGACAAAAATAGGATGCTTTTTTTAATTGAACAACTGTAACTTTAGTCTTAGCCTTTCGTTATACGGTATAAATAACCCTTCTTATGAAAAAAATAATCTTTTTAGCCTGCATTTTTATGGCTTTTGTTGCTCAAGCTCAAACTAAAATGGGCGTGATTTATGATGAAAATGTACAGGTAAGAAAACTGCCAAATTTCACATCTATTCGTGTATCCAATGCCATTGAATTATATATTAGCCAGTCTGATAAGACAGAAGTTGCAGTAAGTGCAAAATCAGATGAGTACAGAAATAGAATCATCACAGAAGTAAGTGGGGGCACCTTAATCATTAGAATGGAAAATAATTATAGCAGGTGGTGGAAATGGGGTAATGAAGATTATAGAATCAAAGCCTATGTGAGTGTAAAAGACTTGTATGCGATTAATGCTTCAGGTGCTACCAATATTAGAATAGTGAATGGATTAAGCTCGGAGAAATTAAAGATCAATCTTGAGGGAGCGAGTGATTTAAAAGGGGATATCAAAGCAGGCACTTTATTGGCAGATTTATCTGGTGCTTCTAGTTTCAAAGGAACAGTGCAAGCCAATGCATTTTCGATGAAAGGTTCAGGGGCATGTGCTTTTGAAGTATCCGGTTCAGGGGATGATTTGATTTTAGATGTTTCAGGCGCTTCTAGCGTGAAAATGTATGACTATTTAGTAAAAGGTGCGTCTGTGGATGCTTCTGGTGCGAGTAGTGTAAAAATTAATGTATCAGGTATACTTAAACTGCATGCCACTGGCGCAAGTAGTATAGATTATAAAGGTGCGGCCGCTATTAAAGACATGCAAAGTTCTGGAGCTTCGAGTGTGAGGCATAGGGATTAGAGCATAGGTTTTATTCTTATCTCATATTCTTCCCAATAAACTTGGTCAGGATGCAATAAACGCCTACCTTTGCCCTCCAAACATCGCGAGGTAGAGCAGCGGTAGCTCGTCGGGCTCATAACCCGAAGGTCGGAGGTTCGATCCCTTCCCTCGCAACATTCAATCCCGCTCCCGATTCCTATCGAGAGCGGATTTTTTTTGTCGTAAGTTTGTATTATTAAAGAAAAGGCATGAAAGTTGGGTTTGTAAACATATTTGGGAAGCCAAACGCAGGTAAAAGCACTTTACTGAACGCCATTATGGGCGAAAAGATGGCTATTGTATCCTCTAAGGTCCAAACGACAAGACATAGAATCAAGGCCTTTTTAAATAAGGAAGACGAGTATCAAATCATTTTTTCGGATACGCCAGGGATCATTGACCCTAAGTATAAGCTACATGAGAAGATGATGGGTGCAGTTAAATCGGCTTTGGAAGATGCAGATTTAGGGCTTTTAATGGTAGATGTGAGGGATGATTTTGAAGAAATAGACGCGATGTTTACTGCTTTGAGGCTTAAAGTACCTTGTATTGTGGTCATGAATAAGTCGGATTTAGCAGAAGGCGGCAGGGTAAAAGAGGCGAATGCCTATTTTAGCTCAAAACCTTATTGTTCTAAAATAATTTCTATTAGTGCTTTGAATAACAGTGACATAGACAGGTTATTGAAAGTAATTTTAGCTTTAATTCCGGAAGGTGGACATCCTTTCTTTGATCAGTCAGACCTGAGTGATTTACCAACTAAGTTTTTTGTGAGTGAAATCATAAGGGAGAAGATTTACCAGTTGTTTGGGGAAGAAATTCCATACCATACAGCGGTTCTAGTGAATTCATTTAAAGAGCAACCCCTTTTAGTGAAGATTCAGGCAGACATCGTGGTGAATAGAGAATCACAGAAGGCCATCATTATTGGAGAGAAGGGTAAGTTGATTAAGGAGATTGGCACATTAGCAAGAAAGGATATTGAAGCTTTTATAGGATCCAAGGTCTACTTGGAGTTACTAGTAAAAGTGAAACCTAAGTGGAGAGACAATGAGTTGAAGTTGAAAGAATTTGGATACTAGTAGTATTTTATATAAATATTATTAAGTTATTGATATATAGTATTTTAAGATA
>CAXNMZ010000094.1:0-7025 GCA_964203125.1 Chitinophagales bacterium
ATTGAACCTGATACCCTTTTTCACTCAATGTTGCTGCGTACAACTCGAGTCTTTCTTTATCCTTTCTAGATTCTTCGTCATCACTTATTTCTTGAAAATAACTTGCTGTCACACTCTCCACCACATGGATCAGAATCAATTCTGTGCCAGCATGGGCTTGTGAAATGGCAGATTTGATTAAATTGGCATCTCCCGCACTAAAGTCTACAGCAATCGCAATTCTGTCAATAGGTGCTGCTTTCGTCCAATCTAATTCCACAGCTGCACCATGCAATGCTGTTCTTTCTTGCTTTTTCTTTGACTGAATCATTGGAAAAATAATGATATACAATAACAAAGCAAAAAAGAAAAGAATGCTTAAAATAAGTAGCAGCTTAATGAACAAAGGGGTTGGTCCAAATAGAAAAGCCTTGGCAAAATCAAATACTAAATTGGCATTCAAATAGACTAAAATACTCGCCACCAACCATGCTAAAATTTTAACCCAAGATTTGATCGCAAATTCACCCATGGTGCTTTTATCACTCACAAAGTGAATGAGCGGAATCACAGCAAAGCCTAATTGTAAACTCAAAATAACTTGGCTAAAAACAAGTAACTCATCTACCCTGCCTTCTCCCATCAGCCCAATCACTAAAACTGCAGGCACTATGGCTACAAGTCTTGTAAGCAGTCTTCTGATCCAAGGGTTTAACCTTAGATTTAAATATCCTTCCATCACAATTTGACCAGACAATGTACCAGTGACTGTTGAACTTTGGCCAGCTGCAATTAAGGCGACTGCAAATAAGATAGGAGCTAATTTTGAGCCCAATAAAGGGGCCAACAAAGCATGTGCATCTTCTATCTTAGCGACAGATTGATTGCCTGTTTGATAAAACGCAGTGGCCGCTAAAATTAAAATTGCCGCATTCACAAAAAAAGCTGCATTCAATGCCACCGCACTATCAATAAAATTATACCAAAGGGATTTTTTAATTCCAGCGCTTGTTCTTTCAATTTTTCTAGTTTGAACCAATGCAGAATGTAAGTATAAATTATGTGGCATCACAGTGGCTCCAATCATACCCACTGCAATGTACAATGCCCCTGGCGATAATGCAGAAGGAACTAGCCCCTTTGCTGCACTGATTAAATCAGGCTTTGCAATGATCATTTCTGCAAGAAAACTGCCTCCAATGGTAGCCACTAAAACAAAAATAAAAGCCTCCATTTTACGTATCCCATAACGTTGTAATAACATGAATAAAAAAGTATCTGTCACAGTGATGATGGTACCATACATAAGGGGTAAGCCTGTTAACAATTTAATACCAATCGCCATCCCCAATACTTCTGCTAAATCGGTCGCTGCAATAGCCAACTCTGCCAATAGGTATAAACAAAAATTAACAAATTTAGGATAGGTCTCTCTATTCACTTGTGCCAAATCTAAACGCCTCACAATGCCCAATCTTGCACTTAAACTTTGAAGCAGAATGGCCATGATATTACTTAGTAATAAAATCCAAATTAATTGAAATCCATAAGCAGCGCCCCCTTGTAAATCGGTCGCCCAGTTTCCGGGATCCATATACCCCACACTTACCAAATAAGCTGGCCCAATAAAGGCAAATAAACGTCTCCATCCAGTTTTATTTTTTACTGGAACAGACTCGTGTAGTTGATCTAAGGATTTATGAAACATAATTGAATGTAAATTTAACTATAAACCCATTGTTAAAGGCATATTGTTGCCTATTTTAGCAAAAAATAGAGTGCCATGCGCTATCTACGTAATCTTTTGATCTTATTGGCATTGATTGGGTGTGCTGAAACAAAAACAGACCTATCTGGGAATACCCCTTTGAAAATAAATGATTTTAATGCCGCTTTCAAAAATATTGAATTGCCCATTCGAATCAATGATACCAATTTAGTCGCTTTCACAGATACGATCAAAATTGGCAGAAAAGCCTTGGCCCAATTTTTGCCAGATTCTGTAGTGGATGCCATTGCTCCTAAGCTTGCGAAGAATTCATCCATTTTTACAGTTGGTAAAATTGAAAAAGAAACAGAATATTATTTATTGTTAAATAATAAGGATACCAAAAAACAAACGGTATCTGTCATTGCTTTTAGTAAGAAAAATGTTTTCTTAGGCTATCAAATTTTAACTCAATTTGATCTCACACAAAAAGGTTCGCAATTTTATGGTAAAACATTATTGATTAATAAAGAACCTACTTTTTTAATTGAAGAAAATAAATTAGACCCTGAGCAAGGACTCACCAATGAAAAAAAAGGATGGGCGTATACAGAGCAAGGATTTAGATTGATTTATTTGGATGCCAATATTAAGCCAGAACAAAAAGCCATATTAAATCCAATTGACACATTGCCCACAGTCAATACATTTAGTGGAGACTATGCTAGAGATAAAAAGAATTTTATTTCATTAAGAGATTTTGGAAATGCTAATAAATACCAATTTTTCTTACATTTTGAAAAGAAAGATGGCACCTGTGTTGGTGAACTTAAAGGTTTATTGAATTTTAATAAAAACCAAGCTACTTATTCTGAAAAAGGTGACCCCTGTACCATTCAATTCACCATCACTGGAAATGTCATAAAAATTAAGGAAGATGGAAATTGCGGTAACCATAGAAACATGACCTGCTACTTTAATGACAGCTACGATAAAAAAAGAAAGGCAAAGTCTAAGAAATAATCCACATTCTGCCATTGCAAACGATTGTTATTCACACTATACTTGCCTTGCACCAAATTTAAAGGCAAATAGGATATATTGCGGGTCAAATTAACCAAAGATCAAAAACATGCCTTTTAGAAACTTCCAAGTTCCTTACCCTATTAATGAAAAGTATTCCAAAAAAGCGGCTTATTTCTCCATGGAGTTCGCCATCCACCAGCCTTTAAAAATGTATAGTGGCGGTCTAGGTTTTTTAGCAGGTTCCCATTTAAGAAGTGCTTTTGAATTAAATCAAAATATGATCGGTATTGGTATGCTATGGAAATATGGCTACTATGACCAATCAAGAAATCAAGACCAAACATTGCAAGTTACTTTTATGGAGAAGATGTATAGCTTCTTAGAAGATACTGATATTAAATATCAAATTTTAATCCATGACCATCCAGTTTGGGTAAAAGCCTATTATTTAGCACCTAATATTTTTTGCAGTGCCCCCTTATTTTTATTAAGTACGGATTTACCAGAGAATGACTATGTTTCTCAAACCATCACACATCGCTTATATGATGCTAACGTAGCAACAAAAGTGGCACAGTTTATTTTGTTGGGTGTAGGGGGTGCCAAATTGATTGACGAATTAAATTTTAACCCAGAAGTCTACCACTTAAATGAAGCGCATGGATTCTCTGCTGCATTCTATTTATTGAATAAGTATAAGTCATTGGATGAAGTTAAAAAGCGTCTAGTTTTCACAACACATACTCCAGAAGAAGCTGGAAACGAAAAACACGATATCTACTTATGTCATAATATGGGCTATTTCTGTGGATTAGGATTGGACGAAGTAAGAAGATTGACTGGAATTCAAGATGATCAATTTAACCACTCCTTAGCAGCACTGCGTTTTGCAAGAAAGGCCAATGGTGTTTCAGAATTACACGGACATGTAAGCCGTGAAATGTGGGGTAAATATGAAGGCATTTGTCCGATTGACCATATCACCAATGCACAAAACTGGCGTTATTGGGCAGACAAGCAATTATATAAATTTGCTGAAGCTGGAGATGATACTGGATTCGATGACAGAAAATGGTATTTGAAAAAGCGTGCTTTTGAAATCGTAGCCGACCAAACTGGTAAAATATTTGATCCAAATGTGTTGACCATTGTTTGGGCAAGAAGATTTGCAGGCTATAAGCGTGCCGATTTCTTGTCATGGGATTTAGAAAGATTCGAAAAATTATTATCTAACTTAAAATATCCTGTACAAATCATATTTGCAGGAAAACCTTACCCAGTAGACCATCCAGCTATTTCTCAATTCAATCATTTAGTGAACCTAAGCAAGAATTATAAGAATGTAGCTGTTTTAGTTGGATATGAATTGGCTTTAAGCAAGCGTATGAAACAAGCTTCTGATGTTTGGTTAAATAATCCAAGAGTACCTAGAGAAGCTTCTGGTACAAGTGGAATGACGGCTGCAATGAATGGTGCTGTGAACTTCTCTACCGATGATGGATGGATTCCAGAATTTGTCAACCATGGCAATAATGGTTTTGTAGTACCAAAAGCAGATTATGCGAATATGAGTACAGAAGCCCAGGATGAATATGATTTAAATGAAATGTATAAAATTTTAGAGCAACAAATTGTACCCATGTATTATGAGCAAAAAGATACTTGGAGACAAATTACTCAAAATGGTATGAAGGACGTTCGTTTCCAATTTGATAGCAATCGTATGGCAGACGAATACTATGAGAAAATGTATAAGATCTAATTGAACCCTTTTCCTATAAAGTGCTCCCCTCCGATTCAATATTGGAGGGGATTTTTTTATCTATTTGCTGGTCAACCTTTAAACCCTAATTTTGTTATACTAATATGCCAAACAAAATCGTCGTTGCCATCACAGGCGCCAGTGGCGCACTCTACGCAAAAGCATTACTAGATAGCTTAAAGCAAATCCCTACTCAATACGAAGCAGTTGGGATTATCATGAGTGATAATGCCAAGACGGTTTGGGAGACAGAATTGGGCAATCAGGATTATTTAAATTACCCTTTTGACTTTTACCATAAAATGGACTTTAATGCCCCTTTTGCCTCTGGTTCTGCTCAATACAATATCATGTTTGTCGTGCCCTGTAGCATGGGCACATTAGGAAGGATCGCATCTGGCGTAAGTGATGATTTAACCACACGTGCGGCTGATGTGATTTTAAAAGAACGCAGAAAATTAATTCTTGTCGCAAGAGAAACGCCCTATAATTTAATTCATATTCGTAACATGGAAACGGTCACACTGGCTGGTGGAATCATCTGCCCAGCGACCCCTAGCTTCTATAGTGTCCCAAAAACTTTAGAGGAAGTCGCTATGACCGTGGTGGCAAGAATGATGGACCTAGCAGGTCTTGATATCAAAACTTATCGTTGGAGTACCCCATCCTAAATTATTTATTCTATCCAAGAATAAATTTTGATTGATAAATTATAATATAATTAGCCAATAAAAAGCCCCGAATTTTTCAACTCGGGGCTTTTTATTATAAATATTACAAAGACTAATCTTGCTTTGGTTCCTTAGGTACTTTAGGGGCTTTTTCTTTTTCCTTTTTTTGTAAAGTAAAAACAAGCTTGCCGTTTTCTTTATCTAAATCACCTATTAAAGTATCCCCTTCTTTCACTGAGTGATTTAAAATCTCCTCGGCCAATGGATCTTCAATATATTTTTGAATGGCTCTATGTAAAGGTCTTGCACCAAATTGTACATCATACCCTTTATCAGCAATAAACTCTTTTGCAGCACTTGATAAAACTAAGTTCAACCCTAAGTTCACTAAGCGAGCTAGCACTTGCTTCATGATGATATCAATGATCAAATAAATATTGTCTTTAGTCAATGAATTGAATACCACCACATCATCAATTCTATTTAAGAATTCTGGAGAGAACGTTCGTTTTAATGCTTTCTCAATCACAGATCGATTGTTCTCGTCTGTCTGCTCCATTCTTGTTGCTGTTGCAAAACCTACACCATCTCCAAAATCTTTTAATTGACGTGCACCAATATTAGAGGTCATGATGATTAAAGTATTCTTAAAATCCACTTTGCGACCCAAACCATCCGTCAAGATACCATCATCTAATACTTGTAATAAAATATTATAAATATCTGGATGTGCTTTTTCTATTTCATCTAATAAGATAACACAATATGGTTTACGTCTTACTTTTTCTGTTAATTGTCCACCCTCTTCATAACCTACATATCCTGGAGGCGCACCAATTAAACGAGAGACTGCAAATTTTTCCATGTACTCACTCATGTCAATACGAATCAAAGATTCTTCCGAGTCAAACATGTTTCTTGCTAAAGCACGCGCTAATTCTGTTTTACCTACTCCAGTTGGACCTAAGAAAATAAATGTACCAATTGGTTTTTTAGGGTCTTTTAATCCGACTCTATTTCTTTGTATTGCCTTCACCACTTTACCAATGGCCTCTTCTTGTCCTATCACTTGATCTCGCATGTCCTCGGCCATCTTGCGTAATTTAGTCGTCTCTGCTTCTACCATACGCTTTACAGGTATGCCAGTCATCATACTAATTACTTCTGCAATATGCTCTTCGTTAATTGGGAATCTTTTATTCTTACTATCTTCTTCCCAATTTAATTTTGCTTTATCTAAGGCTTCCCCTAATTTTTTCTCCGTATCTCTTAAGCTTGCAGCTTCTTCGAAACGTTGACTTTTCACCACCCTATTCTTTTCGTTTTTAACTTCTTCGATTTGCTTTTCTAAACCCACAATATCTTCCGGCACAGAAATGTTTTTCAAATGCACTCTTGCACCTACTTCATCCAATACATCAATTGCTTTATCTGGAAGTAATCGATCTGTCATATAACGATCACTTAATTTAACACAAGCTTCAATGGCTTCTTGATCATAGATCACACTATGATAATCTTCGTATTTAGATTTGATATTGTTCAAAATAATAATCGTATCTGCAACACTAGGTGCTTCAATGATTACTTTTTGGAAACGACGATCCAGTGCACCATCTTTCTCGATATGCATTCTATACTCGTCTAATGTGGATGCACCAATACATTGCAATTCACCTCTAGCCAAGGCAGGCTTAAAGATATTTGATGCATCTAATGAACCGCTTGCACCACCAGCACCTACAATGGTATGAATCTCATCTATGAATAAAATGACGTCCCTGTTTTTCTCCAATTCGTTCATGATCGCTTTCATACGCTCTTCAAATTGACCACGGTATTTGGTACCGGCCACTAAAGCAGCTAAATCTAAAGAGAT
>CAXNMZ010000095.1:0-6888 GCA_964203125.1 Chitinophagales bacterium
TACCTAATTTTTCATCCATCTGCGTACACAACAATTTTACTAAATCAATATTGGTCCATTCATTGAATCCACCAATATTATATGTGTCTTCGCGCTTGCCTTGATGGAACACTAAATCAATGGCACGTGCATGGTCTTTTACAAATAACCAATCACGCGTGTACAAACCATCCCCATACACAGGTAATGGTTTTTTAGTGATGATATTATGAATGAACAATGGAATTAATTTCTCAGGAAAATGGTTCGGACCATAGTTATTAGAACAATTTGAAATAACCGTTGGTAAATGATAGGTCTCACCATACGCTCTCACAAAATGGTCGCTCGCAGCTTTACTTGCCGAATAAGGAGAATTTGGATCATACGGTGTGGTCTCGGTAAACAAGCCTTCCTTGCCTAAGCTTCCATACACTTCGTCTGTGGAAACATGGTAAAACAAATGGTCTCTTTGATTGTCCCAAGAACCATCATGCGCTTTTTCATAACTCAAATCATCCTTCCAATATTCCTTCGCGGTATTCAATAAGTTCACCGTGCCAATTACATTGGTGTATACAAAATCCAAAGGGGAAACAATGCTTCTATCCACATGCGATTCTGCAGCCAAATGAATCACATCTGTAATTGCATGTTTTGCAAAAATGTCTTTCAATGCAGCTGCATCTAAAATATCCGCTTTCACAAAATGATAGTTCTCCGCTTTTTCGATATCCTTTAAGTTCTCTAAGTTCCCTGCATAGGTCAATGCATCTAAATTAAAAATCTGATAATCAGGATATGTATTGACAAATAAACGCACTACATGCGATCCAATAAACCCTGCTCCTCCTGTAATTAAAATGTTCTTTTTCATGGTTAATTATGAGGCTCAAAGATATAAATAACAAGATATATAATAGAAAGTAATTTGACCATAAATGATGTATTAACCCAAGATTCTTGTTACATTTAAATACTAAAGCGGGCAATATGTTACAAAAAGAAAGATACTATGCATTGGATGTTTTTAGAGGCGCTACTGTGGCCTTGATGATTCTGGTGAATAATCCAGGTTCTTGGGGTCATATTTTTAGCCCATTAGCGCATGCCAGCTGGCATGGATGCACGCCCACCGACTTGGTTTTCCCCTTCTTTTTATTTGCTGTAGGTAATGCCATGGCTTTTGTGATGCCAAAACTTGAAAAAGGCACGCCGACTGATTTTTGGAAAAAAGTAGTCAAGCGAACGGTAATGATTTTCTTGATTGGGCTGTTTTTAAATTGGAGTCCATTTGTGAAATGGTCCGATGGGCATTTAGTGGCAAAAACCTGGGAGAACATTCGCATTTTAGGTGTCCTTCAAAGAATTGCTCTCTGTTATTTTTTCGCATCAATTATTGTGTATTATGGTAAATCTAAAATGGCTTTCTATATTGTTGGACTAATGCTAATTGCTTATTGGATGTTGAGTTTTTTATTGGGTAGCCAAGGGCATCCTTATAGTCTGTCCGGTTTTTTTGGCAACGCCATTGATCAAACTATTTTAGGTGTGAACCATATTTACAAAGGCGAGGGTGTTCCATTTGATCCAGAAGGATTGATTAGTACATTGCCTGCCATTGTGCAAGTGATATTTGGATTTTTAGTCGGCGAATATATTCAAGCAAAGGGTAAGAGTTTTGAGATGCTTGCACAATTATTATTAGCTGGTGTGGTATTGGTGTTGGCAGGATATATTTGGGACTTTAGTTTTCCTATCAATAAAAAAATATGGACCAGTAGTTATGTCTTGTATACTTCTGGCTTAGCCATCATTACTATAAGTGTATTGATTTATTTATTAGAATTTAAAAATAGTAAAGGTAGATGGAGTCATTTCTTTGATGTATTTGGAAAGAACCCATTATTCATATTTGTACTTAGTGGATTTTTGCCAAGAGTATTGGCTTTATTAAGATGGGTAGATCATACAGATGAAAAAGGAGAACCAGTCTATACCTCAGCCCTGCCTTGGTTTTACCAACATATTTGCAAAAATATATCGAGTGATTTAAGAGTTGGGTCTTTCTTTTATGCCATCTGTTTTATTGCCTTCTTTGCAGTACTTGCATATATCCTAGACAAGAAAAAGATATACATTAAAGTATAAAAGATCAATAAGTCTATTGATTAAAAGAATCTAATAAAATAATTTAAGTCTTCTGCAATTACTTAAAAAGCCCTGCTGCTTTTTCTAGACTTTCTGGTTTCCCAACATCTAATAATATGCCATCACTGTGGTCGTAAAAATGGATCGCATAATGTTGTGCAATTTGTAAATAGGCATCAATCAAAGAAAACTTACCTTGCAGACTCAAGGCTTCAAAAAAATTAGCGTGTACAATTTGTATTCCACTAAACGCTTTGGGAACAGCCATGGAAGGGTCTTTTAAAGGATTGGCCCATTTTTCCTCATTGGTTGTATTATTTCTCCAGCCACACAATGTGCCTGCTGTATTGAAAATTAAATTTCTACTTGTGGTACGATTGGTTACTGCTAAAGTAGCTGCCATTTCTCCTTCGGACAATGCATCAAAAGCTTTATCCGCTTCAAACATTTTACCCAAATCCATATCGGTTAAAATATCTGCATTCATCACCAACCATTTAGCCTCGTTCTCAAAATGTGCTTTCGCTCTTAATAATCCTCCACCTGTTTCAAGCACTTCATCCGACTCGTCAGAGACCGTCACATTAGATCCCCAGCCCCTATTTTTTTGGATGGTATCCATCATTTGATCTGCAAAATGGTGCACATTCACCACCACTTCGTTAATCCCAAAATCTTGCAGGTATTCAATATTGCGTTGTAATAAAGTTTTGCCATTCACAATCGCCAAAGCCTTAGGATGATGATCTGTAAAGGGCTTCAGCCTAGTCCCTAATCCTGCAGCTAAAATCATTGCCTTCATAAAAAAATTATTTTACCCAATTGGATTGGTTAGTATGTGCTAAAACGACCTTCACTTTATACTTGTTCTTTAAATGTCTTGCAGTTTGTTCTGCAGCAAACACACTTCGGTGTTGGCCACCCGTACAACCAAAATTAATTTGTAAAGATGCAAAATCTCTGGCTAAATAATTTTCAACAGTGATATCAATTAAATCCCAAACACTATTTAAAAAAGTATTCATCTTGGTTTTTTGTTCTAAGAAATCTTGTACAGGCTTATCCAATCCAGAAAGTTCTTTATAGTCATCGAACCTGCCCGGATTTAAAATACCACGCATATCAAAAATAAATCCACCACCGTTTTCTGACGCGTCCGAAGGCAAGCCTTTTTTATAACTAAAACTATTGATGGTAATCACCAATGGGGTTGTTTCAGTCGCTTGTATTGGGGTAAATCTGTCCAAGACTTCTTGGCCTACCATCCAATTTAAAATACCTGCAAAGACTGGCGTGTCTTTATTTAAAGAGTGTACTTCTAAAAATGCACGAAGGTTTTTGATACCCAATGGGATACTGGTTAAGAAATGTGCTTTACGTTCAAATAAACCTCTGAATCCATAAGCGCCCAATACCTGCAGTAATCTTAATAAAACAAAACCATGGTATTGTTTTTTAAATAAGGTGGCATCAATGGTTTCACCTAATACCTGTTCCGCCTCTTTGATATAGTCATTTAATAATCGCTCTTTCCATTCATTAGATAGTTCTGCTTTTGCTTGCCATAATAAGGATGCCGCATCATAAGGCATGCCGCCCTTCATCCCTCCTTGGAAATCTATAAAAAATACTTCGTCATTTTTAACGATGATATTTCTGCTCTGAAAATCACGGAACATAAAATAATTAAAATGACTGTCGGACAATTGATCGCTTAATAATTCAAACTCGTCGATCAATGCCTGTTTGTCATAAGGATATTGTAAAGAATCTAAAAAATAATATTTATAATAAAGCAAATCCGTCAACACAGCATGTTTACCAAATGTTTTTGAGGTAAGGCATTTTGAAAAATCTAATCCCTCGCTGCCTTTCACTTGTAATTGCACCAATGCTTTTAAACTCTTTTGAAATAGTTGATACACCCTTTCCGTCTTCCCTTCCTTTTCTAATACATCTAATAAAGATTCTGAACCCAGGTCTTCTTGTAAATAAATTTTCTGGTCTGCGCTAACGGCCAACACTTTTGGCACAGGCAATCCTTTGGAGTAAAAATGCTGGGCAAAATAAATGAAGGTCTCGTTCTCTTTAAGGTTCAAATTATAGGTAGCGATATAGGAATGAGCGCCTTCTTTGATTCTAAAATAGATTCGATCCCCACCACTTTGTGGAATTTTTTCAATATGCTCCCATTCCTTACCTGCGTAGGATAAAAATAAATTTTTGATCGATTCCTTGATTGCTTCCATGAACTTTGAATAGGGGTTTTAACAGCATTAAAAGTAATTAAATAAATTTAGCTTACGAAAAAACTAAAAAAAAGTGGTAAATTCAATCAAATAACCCCCTTATGAACAGACAAACAATGTCATTAAGACAAGTAATGTTAATGCTGTTGCTCTCCTTTTTTTCAGTAGCAGCGATCGCGCAAACACAAAAAATCACTGGAACAGTGGTGGATAGCAAAGGCAGTCCATTAGAAGGCGTCACTGTAAAAGTGCTAACGACCAATGCTTTGACCACCTCTGACAAGGCTGGTACATTCACCGTCAATGCCAAAACAGACGACATCATTGATTTTAGTTTTGTAGGCTTTGAATCTAAAAAAGTGAAAGCTACCAATGGTTCAATGAAAGTTGTTTTAAATGCAGCTACAACAGACCTTCAGGATGTGATCTTAGTGGGAAGTCGTGGCACAGGTCGAGCTAAATTAGAGTCGCCCGTGCCAGTAGATGTCATTAAGATTTCAGAAGTCGCTATCAACACGGCAAGAATGGATTTGACTTCTTCTTTAAATTATGCAGCCCCTTCCTTTAACTATAATAAGCAATCAGGAGCAGATGGTGCCGACCACGTAGATATAGGTACATTAAGAGGTTTAGGACCTGACCAAACCTTGGTTTTAATCAATGGCAAGCGTAGGCACAGCACTGCCTTGGTAGGCTTATTTGGAACAAGAGGTAGAGGAAATTCTGGTGTAGACTTGAACGGATTTTCTCAAGCATCTGTGGATAGAATTGAAATTTTAAGAGATGGTGCTTCTGCTCAATATGGATCTGATGCGATTGCTGGTGTGATGAATGTCATCTTAAGAAAAAATACCAATGAGTGGAATATCACTACAGGCTTAGCTGGTTATTATGATAAAAAATTCAACACGAATCAATTTAAAAACAATAAAGATTATTTATACGGTAACCCTATTGATGGCGTGACAAGTGCCATTCAAGCGAATCGTGGATTTAACCTAGGTAAAAAAGGCGGATTCATTAATTTGTCTTTTGATGTATTGGATCAAGGAAAAACTTTCCGTCAAGCAGCTAGTTCAGACATTGCAGACAAAGATGGTTTACCTACCAATACTTGGAGACAAGGTTTTGGAGATGGTTCATTGACTTCTTATGGCGCCATGATGAACTTAGAATTACCATTGGGTGACAATATTAAATTTTATGCATTTGGCGGAATGAATAATAAAAAATCAGACGCTTATGCTTATACAAGAAACTGGTCTGCAAGACCAACACGTTTTCCAGTAAACAGCAATGGTAGTTTGAAATTTGTACCAGAAATTATGTTCAAATCTGGTTCTGGTGATACAAGTTTTAATCCACGTATTCAAGCAGAAATACAAGACATCTCCATGGTGACTGGTTTTTCTAAAGAAAATAAAAATGGATGGAACTGGGATTTTAGCAACGCATTTGGTTACAATGATTTTCATTATTATGGAGCGGGCACATTCAACACTTCTGATATAGGCAATATCACCAAAACAAATTTTGACGACGGTGGATTTAACTTCTTACAAAACACCACCAACTTTGATTTGTCTAAGCAATTTGGTACGGTGAATAACGGTGGGCTTAGAGTAGCATATGGTGCCGAATTAAGGTATGAAGCTTATCGTATTAACAGAGGAGAAGTTGCTTCTTATAAAGCATTCCCAAATACTTTTGGTTTACAGCAAGCACCAGGCGCACAAGGCTTCCCAGGCTTTAGTCCAGAAGACGAGGTAGATGCCAACAGAATGGTCACAGGGATGTATGGTGATGTAGAATACACGCCTTCTGAAGCTTTCTTAATTACAGGTGCAGTTCGTTTTGAGAACTACTCTGACTTTGGTGCAGTAAGTACTTTTAAAACATCCTTCCGATATAAAGTAACCAATAACTTTAATTTCAGAGGATCATTTAGTACAGGATACCGTGCGCCTTCCTTACAACAAAAATATTTTAGCAATACCCTTACTTCATTCTCTCAAGGCGGATTGGTTCAATCTCGCGTAGCAAATAATAACGACCCCATTACAAGACTTGCTGGTATCCCAGCTTTAAAGCAAGAGACTTCTAATAACATGAGTCTTGGTTTTTCTTGGAAACCAATGCAAGGTTTATCTGTAACGGTGGATGGGTATCAAATTAAAATGAAAGACCGTGTGGTATTGTCTGGATTATTTAGCGCAGGCGATGAAACTTTACCAACTGCATTAACAGATAAATTAAATGCATTAGGTGTTGCCACTGCGCAATTTTTTGCCAATGCGGTGAACACAACCAATACAGGTGTAGATATCGTGGTGGATTACCAAAAGAAAATATCCGCTACTGAGAAATTGAAATTCTTATTGGTAGGTAATTTACAAGGGATTACGATTGACGCAATCAATGTACCGGATGCATTGAATACGAATGAATACAATGCAAATACCTTTTTTAATGACAGAGAGAAGTTTTTCCTAAAAGCTTCTGCACCTGC
>CAXNMZ010000096.1:0-6867 GCA_964203125.1 Chitinophagales bacterium
ATCCCAATTGGGTTATTGGTATCCGATGGGTACTAATGACCCAATTGTATTTTAATTTTAAAAAATATTTTTATGAGCGCAATAACTGCTGCAGAGATTAATAAATTACGTCAAGCTACAGGTGCTGGTATGATGGACTGTAGAAAAGCTTTGACAGAAACAAACGGAGATTTTGAAGCTGCGATTGATTGGTTACGTAAGCAAGGTCAAAAAGTAGCTGCTAAACGTAGCGATCGTGAAGCAAAAGAAGGTGTGATTATTGCACAAACTTCTGCTGATAACAAAACAGGTTTTGTGG
Organism: Chitinophagales bacterium; assembly: GCA_964203125.1. Classification (GTDB taxonomy): domain Bacteria; phylum Bacteroidota; class Bacteroidia; order Chitinophagales; family Chitinophagaceae; genus Sediminibacterium. Next base: position 299 of record CAXNMZ010000096.1, read on the forward strand.
TATGTATTTCTTGTGAAACAGATTTCGTTTCTAAGAACGCCGAGTTCGTTGCATTCGCACAAACTATTGCTGATGCTGCGGTTGCAAACAATGTTAAAACAGTGGACGAATTAAATGCAGTGAGCATTAATGGTACAACTGTTGCCGATATGATCAATGATAAATTAGCATCTATCGGTGAAAAGATTGCTGCTAAATTAGAAAGAGTCGATGCGCCATTTGTGGCTTCTTATATTCACGGTTCTTACAGAATGGGTGTATTGGTAGGATTATCTACCGAAGCAGCTGAATTAGGTAGAGACTTAGCAATGCAAATTGCTGCAATGAATCCTGTAGCAGTAGATGCTGATTCAGTGCCTGCTGAAACTGTAACGCGTGAAAGAGCAATCATCATTGATACTATGAAAGAAGATCCTAAAATGGCAGGTAAGCCAGAAGAAATGATTGTAAAAATTGCCGAAGGTAAGATTGCAGCATTCTTTAAGGAACAAACTTTATTAGCTCAGTCTTTTGTTAAAGACGGTTCTAAAACAGTGGGTGACCATGTTAAGAGTGTTGGTGCAGATATCAAAGTAATCGAATTCAAGCGTGTAGCATTGGGATAAGCCTGGTGCAGATTCCTAGAAACTAGCCGTTTAAACGAATATCCAAAAGGGAGGTCAATGACCTCCCTTTTTCTTTTTAATCCTTATTCAAAATTTGTATCTTGCAAGTATAAATCTCAACGACTATGGAGCCAAAGTACAAACGCGTCTTGTTAAAATTATCGGGGGAAGCCTTATTGGGAAATGAAAGAAATGGCGATCCATTTAACCCAAAAATTATAGAACAATACGCCAATGAAATCAAGCAATTGGTGGACTTGGGTGTTGAAGTAGCGATTGTGATTGGTGGTGGTAATATTTACAGAGGGATGAACGAGGCGGATAGTGGTATTGAAAGAGCACATGGAGATTATATGGGCATGCTAGCAACTGTGATCAACGCCATGGCGATTCAAGCCATGCTAGAAAAAATTGGTGTCTATACTAGATTACAATCTGCGATCAATATGGAGCAAGTGGCAGAACCTTATATCAGAAGAAAAGCATTAAGACATTTAGAAAAAGGGCGTGTGGTGATATTTGGCGCAGGTACTGGTAATCCTTATTTCACAACCGATACAGCTGGATCATTAAGAGCCATTGAGATGAAGGCGGATGTGATTTTAAAAGGCACAAGAGTAGATGGTGTGTATGATGCAGATCCAGAGAAAAATCCAAACGCAAAAAAATTCGAGACCATCAGTTTCCAAGATTGTATTTCAAAGAACTTGAAAGTAATGGATATGACGGCATTCACCCTATGTATGGAGAATAAATTACCCATCATTGTCTTTGATATGAATCAGCCAGGTAATTTAATGAAGATCGTACAAGGTGAATCAGTAGGAACCCTCGTAAAATAGAGCTTAAGTCAATGTGAATCCGCCGCTGATGTAAAAAAGGGAGATAAATTGCATTTTTTACAATCGCTGGATTAAATTTATAGTATGCAAAAAAATAGTTTCATCGTCTTATTATTGGTGCTCATATTTTCACAAGAAAAAATTGCTGCACAAAATAAATTAAGTTTAAAAGAGGCAGTGACCATTGCCATTCAAAATAGCTACGACATTAAGTTGGTAGAAAATACTGCGACAATTGCTAAGAACAATAACAACTATGGTGTTGCTGGTGGATTACCAACTGTTACTGCAAATGGTACTAATAACAATACGCTAACAACCATCAATCAAACATTTCCTGATCCATCCAGGAATACCACAAGAAGTGCCGTGGATGGGTCTACCTTAAATGGTGGCTTGTCGGCAACAATGATCTTGTTCAATGGCTATAGAATTGCAGCCACTAAAGATCGTCTAGAAAGCATCCAAAAACAAACAGAAGCTGCATTGCAAACACAAATGTTGAATACAAGTTCAACAGTGATGCAACAATACTATAATGTGATCAGACAATCGGCGTTTTTAAAAACAATCGAAAAATCTATTGAAGCTTCTGAACAAAGAGTGGCGATTGTAAAAACAAGACAAGAGATAGGTGTTGCCAACCAAGCAGATTTATTACAATCTAGTTTAGATTTAAATGCTTTACTACAAGCTAAACAAAACCAATTGCTAGTTTTAGATCAAGTAAAAGCAGACTTGTACAATAGCATGGTGGTGCCAGCCAATTCAAATTACATTTTTACAGATAGCATACAAGTAGACCAACAACTAAACTTGTCTGATGTTGAATCTAAAATGAAAGCGCATCCTTTATTACAATCTGCACAGCAGTTAATCAATGTCAATCAGTTTTTAGAAAAGGAATCAAAAGCATTGATGTATCCTACCTTAAGGGCCAATACAGGGTTCAATTACAATAGCAATAAGTCTGCAGCGGGTTTTATCTTATTGAACGAAAGCTATGGTCCATTTTTAGGATTTAATTTGAGTATTCCAATTTATGCCGGTAGCACAAGTAAGCGCGCTTACAAAAATGCACAGATAGGTACGGTGAATGCAAAAATTCAGTATGATAATACTGCACAAAATTTAGCTACAGAATTATTCAAAACATATCAGAACTATCAAAATAGTTTAAAGCAAACACCTATCGAGATAGAGAACTATACAATGTCCGATGCGCTATTGGCTTTGGTGATGGATAAATTTAAATTAGGACAAGCCACTATTGTAGATGTAAAACAAGCGCAACAAAGTTTTGAAGCAGCAGGTTTTAGATTAACAAGTTTAAGATTTAGTGCAAAAATTGCAGAGATTGAATTAAAGCGTTTATCCAACCAATTGACATTTTAACTTTTTCAAATACGTAAACAAAAAAGGGCGCATCTAGATGCGCCCTTTTTTGGTATAATAACTTTTTTCTTAATAACCCCTCGAAATCTTCGAGGGGTTATTAATTTTATTTAAAACCATGAGCCATTGAAAACAGTATCGCTGTTGGCGTTGTTTTTTGCAGCCCTTCTTTTCACTTGTCTATTGTGGATCCATGTGCTTACAAACATCAATGGAATAAATACAAATGTTAAAGGAGGGATACCCAATATACTAATCCACTTACCACCAAATTGACGACGCATTGGACGACGTAATCTTTCTGCAATTAAATACATAGCAGGAACAATAAACAAAGTCATAAAGAAGGCAAAAGCCAATCCAAAGATGATGGTCCAGCTTAAAGGCTTCCAGAAGGCAACGTTATCGCCACCAAAGAAGATATGTGGGTTTAGTTCACTAAATAAAGTCACAAAGTTGATATTGAATCCAACTGCAATTGGAATGAAACCAAGGATGGCTGCAAGTGCAGTTAACATGACTGGAATAATTCTAGTTTTACCGGCTTGGATGACTGCCTCTCTTGTTTTGTAACCACGGCTTCTTAATTCATCCGCGAATTCAATCACAAGGATACCGTTTTTAACAACGATACCAGCTAGTCCAACAATACCAAGACCAGTCATGATACCAGATACTTTCATACCTGTTAAAGCAAATCCTAACAATACGCCAATGATACTAAATAAGATCTCCGTTAGGATAATCACCGACTTAGAAATGGAGTTGAATTGTAAGACTAAGGTGAACAAAATCAACATCAATGCAATGATCAAGGCTTTACCAAGGAATGCAACCGTTTCTAATTGTTGTTCGTTCTCGCCTGTTTGTTGAACAGTCACGCCTTCTGCAATACCTTTATAGTTTTCAATGTATTGTGCAATCACTGCATTGACAGCAGTTGGATTATATCCCTCGTTCGATAATACATTAGAACGTAATTGGATTTGTCTTTTTTGATTCTTTCTTTTTACACTCCCTAAAGTACTTGTAGGCTCTACTTTTACTAAAGAACTAATTGGAATATTCTTCACCATACCGCCCGCAGCCATGTCGCGGAAAGACAAACGCATATTCAATAAGTCTACTAAATTTTTACGTTGCATCTCTTGATTACGTAATTGAATTTTATATTCGTCTTTACCATCTTTGATTTTAGAAATTTCTTTACCAAATAAAGCGGTACGAATTTGCATTCCTACTTGAGCAGAAGAGACACCTTCAACCAATGCACGTTCTCTGTCAATCGTTAAGGTTAGTTCAGGATTTTGTAAATCCACATCCATCTTTAATTCTTCGATACCAGGTATCTGTGCTGCGTCTAAATAGTTTTTTAAACCAACAGCTGTTTTAATTAATTTATCAAAATCATCTCCCTGAATCTCAATATTTACTGGAGGCTCTGTTGGTGGTCCATTAGACTCTTGTGTGACTGTGATTTCCGCACCAGGAATACCTTTCATCTCCTTGCGAATTGCTTCCAAGTACGGCATCGTTGAAACACCATGACGTTTTTCAAACTCCACAAAATTCACCTGTATACGGCCTAATTCAGATCTTGTACTTCTGTCACCACTCATTGGATCACTTGCACCTACTGCAATATTCGCAATGGTAGATTCTACTACTGGATTCTTTTTGCCATTCTCTGTACCCAATACTTTATTCACTCTAGCTTCTAGCACTTTCGTGATCGAATCTGTATGTTTCACTTCGGAACCTACTGGCAATTTTAAGTAAACGTATATTTCGTTAGGATCTGCTTGAGGGAAAAACTCAATACCTGTTCTGCCTGTACCAACACTAATGCCAAAGAGGACGAATGATAAAATCAATAATCCAAAAGTGGCAAATAATAATTTTACAGGTCTCCATCCCGTTAATGATCTCCTTAAAATACGTTCATATAAATCCATCATATTTGGCAAAGTCGTTTCTTGGAAATGTTTGATAGCAGATGCAATAAAATATTTATTGGCTACTACTAAAAACATAAAGAAGATGGTCAGGTTGCCTAAGAAAGTAGCACCCATGATATCTAATACGATTCCAAAACCTATTGGGATCCAGAAATTCTTTTTCTTAAAGATGGCCGATTTTGGTTCATTGCTATTTTCCTCTTCGTGGTTCATAAAGTCTACTGCAAAAACCGGATTCATAATAAAGGCTACCACCAAGGATGCGGTTAATGTAAAGATCAACATCGCAGGTAAGTAGACCATGAATTTACCAATGATACCGGGCCAGAACAACAATGGGAAAAACGGTGCTAAGGTTGTAATGGTTCCTGCTAATACAGGAATAAACACTTCACCAGCAGCCATTTTAGCGGAAGTAGTCGCAGTTAATTTACCCTTGCCTTGTACAAAAATTCGATGGGTATTCTCAATCACCACAATGGCATCATCCACAATAATCCCCAATCCAAATAAGAGGGCAAACAACACCATAAAGTTCAATGTAATATTGGTGCCAATTAATAAATTACCTGCTGGTAAAAATACAAAGGCAACAAACATACTCAATGGAACAGATAAGGCTACAAAGAAGGCATTGGTCACACCCATAAAGAACATGAGGACAATCAATACTAAAATAAATCCAATCACAATGGAGTTCACTAATTCTGTGAAGGAGGATCTTGTTGGAATACTTTGATCACCTGTGATGACTGTTTTAAGGTCTTTTGGTAAAAAAGTTGATTTTGCTTCATCTACAATCTTCTTTACTGCATCCGAAGTTTCAATTAAGTTTTCACCACTACGTTTGATAATATTTAAAGTCAATACGTTTTTGCCATCTAAACGTGCATAGCTTTCGTTTTTCTTAACCGTATCAATAATCGTTGCCACATCTCTTAAATAGATAGGCGCACCACTTGTATTACGAACAATGATATTGGCAATATCGTTGGCATTTTTAAGTTGTCCTTTTAATTGCAAGTTACGTTGCATGGTGCCTACTTCTAAAAGCCCACCTGATAAATCAAGGTTCTCTCTTTGAATGGCAAACGTGATATCGTCGAATGTAATGCCTGAGCTTTGCATTCTAAAATTATCTACATTAATTTGAAACTCACGCTCAGGTGCACCCACTAAGTCTACACGGTTCACTTGTGTGATGTTTTCTAATTTATCTTTTAAATCATCTGCATATTTCTTTAATTGAACAGAACTATAATTACCACTAATGTTCACATACATAATTGGCTGCTCACTAAAGTTCACTTCAATCACACGAGGCTCTTGAGTCAAGTCATTTGGCAGGTCATTTTTTGCTTTATCTACCGCATCTTTTACTTTCTGTAATGCGATATCAGGTTTCACACTGGTATTGAATTCTACCGTGATGGCAGAGAAATCTTGTTGAGACACCGAGGTAAACTTATTAATTTTTACACCTGTGATGGCTTTAATTTGTTTTTCTATTGGACGCGTCACTAAGTTTTCAATATCCTTAGGAGAGTTTCCTACATAAACCGTTTGCACGTACATAGTAGGAATCACAATCTCGGGAAACTGTTCTTTAGGAAGGGTCAAGAATTGGTAGATACCACCAAGACTAATAAACAACATCAATAAATAGATGGATGTTTTATTGGTGATACTCCAAGAAGTTGGTTTAAATTCTTTAAACTTTTCTTTGATATTATTAAGTGTCGACATATGGATCGATTGTGCTTTTATGA
>CAXNMZ010000097.1:0-6757 GCA_964203125.1 Chitinophagales bacterium
CAATTAAAAGTGGTAAAGAGCATCGAAGTGTTTGGAGAGATGCACCGTTATATTCCTATCCTTGCCAAATGGGCTGGATTTAAAAGAATTGGTGAAAAAGTGGTGCAACATCAGGCAAGAAAATATGGACATACTAAATTTGGATGGGATAGATTTGTCAATGGATTTTTAGATTTATTAACCATCCAGTTTTTATCCAAATTTGGAAAAAAACCAATGCAATTTTTTGGATTGATTGGATCACTCTTCTTTTTTGTAGGATTTGTATCTGTTTTATATATCATTATTGGAAAGTTCATTGACCCTGTAACAAGTATCACCAATAAGCCAGCTTTTTTTATTGCACTGACTTCCATGATCATTGGTACACAATTATTTTTAGCAGGTTTTATTGCAGAGTTAGTGAATCGAAGTGCTGTAGACAGAAACACGTATTTAATTGAAGAGACACAAGGATGGTAGATCAATTGATCATTATGGGGCCAGCATGGCCATTAAGAGGCAACCTTGCTGCTTTTGATGAAAAATTAGCGCAAGATTTCATGCAAGCATCCATCCAAACTAAATTGTATACTTTCTCCTTACAATATCCAAACTTTTTATTCCCTGGAAAAACACAGTATTCCTCAGATCCAGCACCAAAAGGACTAAGCATTGAAGTTGCTATCAATTCCATCAATCCTTTTAATTGGATTAAAGTTGGGTTGAAAATAAAAAAAGAACGACCAGATTTAATTATCGTTCGTTATTGGATTCCTTTTTTGGCACCTTGTTTAGGTACTATTTTAAGTATTGTAAAATGGAATAATCATACCAAAGTCATTGCCATTGTGGATAATATGATCCCACATGAAAAAAGAATTGGAGATACCTTATTGACAAAATATTTTGTGCGCGCTGTGGATGGGTTTTTAACCATGAGCAAAAAAGTGCAAGAAGATGTAAAATTATTTACCCATAAACCTTCCTGTATTGCACCCCATCCTATCTATGATCATTTTGGAGAAGCAATGCCTACAAATGATGCTAGAAAATTATTGCATTTACAAGACACAGATAAAGTCATTTTATTCTTTGGATTTGTGAGGGCCTATAAAGGTTTAGATTTATTGATTGAAGCCATGTCGCATCCTTCAATTAAAGCAGCAGGCATTAAGTTAGTGATTGCGGGAGAATTTTATGAATCCCCTACACCTTATCTAGAACAAATTAAAGCACTAGGTTTATCTGATACGATCTCCGTTTACAATGAATATATAGGTGAAAGAGATGTGAAATTATATGTTTCAGCAGCAGATTTTATCATACAACCTTATCGCAATGCAACTCAAAGTGGGGTCACACCTATGGCCTATCATTTCTTAAAACCAATGCTAGTGACCAATGTAGGTGGATTGGCCGATACCGTACCACATGATCAAGTTGGTTTAGTTGTTTCGCCTAATCCAACATCCATTGCAGAAGGCATTATTCAATTGTATGAAAGAGGTACAGCACACTTTATGCCACATTTGATCTCTGAAAAGAAAAAATATAGTTGGGAACAAATGCGACAATCTTTTTTAACTTTGTACCAACAATTATAATTTCTGTACGCTAATTAAATTTTATCCAAATAGACCAATTAAAATATTTAATCCATGTCATTACAAAATATAAAGACAATTATAGAAGGTTCAATTGAAGTAAAACAAGCTTTATTGAATGACCAACATTTGGTTACAGAGATTGAAAAAATTGTACATGCCATTACAAATGCTTTCAAGCAAGGCAACGCCGTCTATTTTGCAGGCAATGGTGGAAGTGCAGCAGATGCTCAACATTTAGCCGCAGAGTTTTCTGGTCGTTTTTATAAGGATAGAAAAGCTTTACCTTCTGATGCGCTCCACTGTAATAGTTCCTACCTCACTGCCGTTGCTAATGATTATAGTTTTGATGTGATTTATGCAAGACTATTAGAAGGACTTGCTAAACCTGGTGATGTCTTAGTAGGTATTAGCACTTCTGGCAATTCAGGTAATATTGTCAAAGCATTTGAAATGGCAAAATCAATTGGCGTTGTAACAGTTGGATTCACAGGTGCTTCTGGAGGCAAGATGAAACCATTAAGTGATTTTTTAATCAATATACCTTCTACAACGACACCAAGAATTCAGGAGGCTCATATATTAGTCGGACATATTATTTGCGAATTAGTTGAAGAAAACATATTCGGCAAATAAATGCTAGGTAATTTACATATCACAAATGATTGGACTTTATTTTTAGACCGTGATGGCGTCATCAATCATGAAAAAAAAGGAGATTATATCCGGAATTGGTCTGAATTTAATTTTTATCCAGAAAGCTTAGCTGCCCTGCCCCTACTTGCTCAAAAATTTTCTAAAATTATTATTACAACCAATCAAAAAGGCATTGGTAAAGGCTTGATGACAGTTGCTGATTTAAATTTGATTCATCAAAATATGACGCAGTATATCATTGAATTGGGTGGCAGAATAGATGCTATTTATTTTTGTTCGGATGTAGATAATTTATCTATTAATAGGAAACCTCAGCCTGGTATGGCTTTACAGGCAAAGACAGCATTCCCAACAATTGATTTTACAAAATCAATCATGGTGGGTAATAGAATGTCAGATATGGAATTCGGACGTAATGCAGGCATGCATACTATTTACTTGGCGACCACACATCCAGAAGCTCCATTCCCAGATACTAAAATAGATGACCGTTATGATCATCTATTACAGTTTGCTCAAGCTTTATAAAGTAAATTGCTTTTTTTTGAAACTGAATGATTATAAATTCATTCAGATCTAAAATATATTTAGTTTAATCTAATTTCAAAACTGCTAAGAAAGCTTCTTGTGGAATTTCTACATTACCTATTTGACGCATTCTCTTCTTACCTTCTTTTTGCTTTTCTAATAATTTACGCTTACGGCTGATATCACCACCATAACATTTTGCAGTAACATCTTTACGCATGGCAGAGATATTCTCTCTTGCCACTACTTTGGCTCCAATTGCAGCTTGTATGGCAATTTGGAATTGCTGCTTGGTCAATAACTCTTTTAATTTTTCACAAAGTTTACGTCCAAACTCAGCAGATTTGCCTCTGTGAATTAAAGCACTCAAGGCATCCACTTTTTCATTGTTTAATAAGATATCCATCTTCACAATATCTGCATCTCTAAATCCAATCTGTGTATAATCAAAAGAAGCATAACCTCTTGTTTGACTTTTTAATTTATCATAGAAATCAAATACAATCTCTGTTAATGGCATTTCAAAAATCAATTCTACCCTTGTTGGAGTTAAATAACTTTGATTGATCAACATCCCTCTTTTGCCTAAACACAAAGTGATGATATTGCCAATATAGTCAGGGGTCGTAATAATTTGTGCTCTAATAAATGGTTCTTCGATGCGCTTGATCTTAACTGGATCTGGCATTTCTGAAGGGTTATTAACAGTGATCTTTTCGTCTCTTGTAGTGTACGCAATAAAACTTACGTTAGGCACTGTCGTGATGACAGTTTGATTGAATTCACGTTCTAAGCGCTCTTGTACAATCTCCATATGCAATAGTCCAAGGAATCCACAACGGAATCCAAAACCTAAAGCTTGTGAAGTTTCTAATTCAAATGTTAAAGAAGCGTCATTCAATTGTAATTTATCCATGCACTCTCTTAACTCCTCAAATTCATCTGTGTTCACTGGATAGATACCAGAGAAGACCATTGGTTTTACTTCCTCAAAACCATGAATCATTGGGCCAGGATTATTTGCCAAAGTGATGGTATCTCCTACTTTAACTTCCTTAGCCACTTTAATCCCAGTAATAATATAGCCTACATCTCCTGCCCTTACTTCGGCCTTTGGTGTCATTGCCAATTTTAAAACCCCTACTTCATCCGCAATATATTCTCTACCAGATGCAACAAATTGAATTCTATCATTCTTTTTCAAGACACCATTCATAATTCTATAGTAAACAATAATCCCTCTAAAATTATTAAATACACTATCAAATATCAATGCTTGTAATGGGGCTTCTGTATCTCCTTTTGGTGCCGGAATTCTTTCCACAATGGCTTGTAAAATTTCTTCGATACCAATACCAGAACGACCACTTGCCAATAAAATATCTTCTTGTTTGCACCCAATTAAATCAATAATTTGATCTGTTACTTCTGGGATCTTAGCACCATCCATGTCGATTTTATTGATCACAGGGATGATTTCTAAATTATTGTCTAAGGCTAAATATAAATTACTAATGGTTTGTGCTTGTATCCCTTGAGAGGCATCTACTAATAACAAAGCACCTTCACAGGCAGCCAATGCACGACTCACTTCATAACTAAAGTCAACATGACCTGGCGTGTCAATTAAATTTAAAGTATAAGTCTCGTCTTTGTAGACATAATTGATTTGAATTGCATGACTCTTGATGGTAATACCTTTCTCGCGCTCTAAATCCATATCATCCAATACCTGATTCATCATCTCACGTTCTGTAATAGTCTTGGTATGCTCTAATAAACGATCTGCCAAAGTACTTTTACCGTGATCAATATGGGCGATGATACAAAAATTTCTTATATATTTCATGTAATAATTAGGGTGCTGTTTTAGGATTTAAGTGCGTTGATGATGGCTATAAATTCAGTGGCAATTAATGAAGCACCGCCTACCAATCCGCCATCCACATCTGGTTGAGAAAAAATTTCTTTTGCATTGGCGGCTTTCACACTGCCACCATATAAAATTGAAATTTGATCCGCAACAGTTTGACCATATTGAGTAGCAAATACAGACCTGATATAAGCATGAATTTCTTGTGCCTGTGCACTTGTGGCAGTTTTACCTGTTCCGATGGCCCAAATTGGTTCATAGGCAATCACCACTTTTACAATTTGATCAGCGGATAATTGAAATAAAGCATTTTTTAATTGTGCTTCTACAAAACTATTCTGTGTGCCAGCTTCTCTAATTGCTAAAGGTTCACCGCAACAAAAAATTGGTGTGCTTCCAATGGCTAAAACGGCTTCTGTTTTGGCTGCCAACAAACTATCTGATTCAGCAAAAAATTCACGTCTTTCGGAATGTCCAAGTACAATATGGTTGACTCCTACAGACGCATACATGGATGCAGCAATTTCACCTGTGTAAGCACCATTGGCTTTTTGATGACAATTTTGTGCTGCAACAAACATCTGTTGTTTGCCGGCTAATTTTTGAATTGCTAAAGGAATATAAATTGCTGGGACAGCAAAAATGGCTGATTGATTTTCGGATAAAATAAGTTCTGACGCCACTAATTGATCTAATAAGCTGTCAGCCTCATTTTGGCTTAGGTTCATTTTCCAGTTTGCTGCAGCTATTTGTTTTCTCATAATATTCATTTTCAAGGCACAAAGGTAACAAAAAAATAGCGCTATTCCATATGAAACAAGGCAGATAAGACCTCCTTTTCGGCAGCTGTGATTTGAAATCCTTTCATTTTTTTCCAATTTTGGATGTCTTCAATTGCTTTATCTAAGACATATCCTTTTGTAACGCCCCAACTGAAATTTGGAATCATTTTTGGAAGCAGCCCATTTCCATAAATATTAGACGATACCCCAATATAAGACCCAGTGTTAATGCTCGATTGAATTGCAAATCTGGCATAATCTCCTACCAACATGCCCATTTTATTTCCTATTGTATCCCATGATTTTAGATGTTGATTCCAAATCTGGATAGGGCCTGCTGTATTTTTTACATTACTGTTACTGGTACCTGCACCAACATTACACCATTGTCCAATGATGCTATCTCCCAAATAGCCTTCGTGTGCCTTATTGGAATAGCCCATTAGAATACTATTTTTTATTTCACCTCCAATAGTACAATAAGGCCCAACTGAAGTTGCCCCATAAATACTTGCATTCATTTTAACCACAGATTTTTCTCCCAATACAAAGGGACCTCTAATAGCTGCACCTTCCATTAGCAATGCATTTTTACCAATATATATAGGGCCTTCTGTGGCATTTAAACTTACCCCAAATAACACTGCTCCTTGTTCAATGAAAATATTTTCTGGACATATTAAACGATTGCTAGCGTCTACTATTAAGGAACTGCCATTCGCAATCACTTGATTAAAATCTGATTGAATCATTGCTGCATGAATTTGTAATAAATGCATTGCGTTTTTAAAAAAATTAGCTGGTATAGTCTTCTTTGAGTTGGGGTCTCCCAATAAAAAATTACCTATCGACCTTTCTTTTGTATTGGAGGCAATCCATTTACCATCTTCATCCAATAAGCTTTCTCCTTCTTTCAAATTCAAGATGGCCTTTTTAATGGCATCATTCGGTATACAAGTGGCATTGATATATAAAACCACATCCTCCTGTTCTAAAAAAGGTGCTTCATATAAACCTTGCAGATAGGGAATTGTAAACACTTGAGATTCGCTACTCAATAAGGCATCCCAACGCTCTTTTATGGTATAGATGCCCACCCTAATTTCAGTCAAACTTCTAGTGAAGCTAAATGGGTAAAAATGTACACGATCAGGCAGGTCAACTAAGACAAATTGCATAAAAGAGGTTTTAGGAACAAAAATACGTTAAAGTCAAAATCAAAATAGATAAGTTCCTAACGCATGTTAATTTAATGCTTATTTTTGTGTTCTAATCATTACACTATGCAACTAGGTTATTTTAATTATCCGTTACCAGTAAACGAGCCTGTT
>CAXNMZ010000098.1:0-6700 GCA_964203125.1 Chitinophagales bacterium
TTGGTTTTAGAAGGAAGTTTTGGAAAGGAAGTATTTAGCTATTAATTTTAATCTATTAACACAAACCATATGAGTGAAATTGTTGTACAAATTGAGCATGCAAATATTTACCAAAGTGGTAGCCTTATTTTGCAAGATGTCAACTTGAAAGTGCAAAAAGGTGAATTCGTTTACCTTGTTGGGAAAACAGGTACAGGTAAAAGTAGCTTATTGAAAACCTTATATGGCGAATTGACTTTGACGGAAGGTGTTGGGAATGTGGTTGGATTTAATTTAAAAGAGATGGACTGGAAAAAATTACCTTTTTTAAGAAGAAATTTAGGGGTGGTTTTCCAAGATTTTCAATTGTTGTCGGACCGAAACGTAAACGAGAACCTAAGCTTTGTGCTTAAAGCGACTGGCTGGCAGGATGAGCAGTTGATTCAACAAAAAGTGGATGATGTTTTGCATAAAGTAGGGCTTCAAAATAAAGGCTTCAAAATGACCTATGAAATGAGCGGAGGGGAGCAACAAAGAGTGGATATTGCTCGTGCTATGTTAAACTCGCCAAAATTGATTCTCGCGGACGAGCCAACTGGTAGTTTAGACCCTGAAACCAGTGACGAAATCATGCAGATATTGTTCCAAATAGCCAAAGAAGATGGAACAGCCATTATCATGGCGACCCATGATTATATGGTAGTAAACAAGTTCCCAGCACGCACCCTTAGTACAGAGGGAGGTCGCCTTGTTGAAAAGGGGTAGATTTTGTCCACATTTCAATCTAAATACACCCATATCCCTTGACTTTTTGACTGATTTTTCTTATGTTCGCAGACAATTTAAAGTGTTACAAAAAGTGAGATTAAAGTCATTAGAAATCAAGGGGTTCAAGAGTTTTGCTGATAAAACCATTATCAGTTTTGACGATGGTATAACAGGTATTATTGGGCCGAATGGTTGTGGTAAAAGTAATATCATAGATAGTATTAGATGGGTGATTGGAGAATCTAAGATTTCAGCACTTAGGTCTGAGAATTTAGATTCATTGGTTTTCAATGGTTCTAAGACTAGAAATGCAAGTAGCATGGCGGAAGTGAGTTTGACTTTCGATAATACCAAAAATTTATTACCTACAGAATTTAGCACCATTACGGTGACACGTCGTTACTATAAAAATGGTGAGAGTGAATACCGTTTGAATGATGTATCATGTCGTTTAAAAGACATCCATAATTTATTCATGGATACAGGTGTGAGTACAGACAGTTATGCCATTATTGAATTAGGTATGGTAGATGACATTATCAAGGATAAAGATAATAGTCGTCGTAAAATGTTAGAACAAGCAGCCGGAATCACCATCTATAAAACAAGAAAAAAAGAAGCGAAGAATAAATTAGACGCTACAGAGCAAGACTTAGCGCGTATTGAAGACTTATTGTTTGAAATCAACAACCAATTAAAGACTTTAGAAAATCAAGCAAAGAAAGCAGAGAAATATTTTGAGATTAAAAAAGATTATAAGGAAACAGCGATTGAATTAGCAATTGCATCATTAGAAGGTTTCAATTTGACCTATAAGGACTTAACAGAGCAACAAGAAACCGAAACAGATAAGAAATTCCAATTAGAAGCAGGCATCGCATTAGAAGAAGCAGCACTTGAACAAGAGCGTGTGGTGTTCATTCAAAAAGAAAAGGGCTTACAAAGCATGCAACATGAGTTCAACGATATGCTGCAGCATCTGAGAATCAAAGAAAATGATAAAAGTTTAGCTGCGCAACGTTTAGATTATTTAAATGATAAAGAAAAAGGGTTACAAGAATTCTTAGAGCGTGCAGAAGGGCAATTAAAAACCATTGGAGATTCCATAGAGTATACCAAATTACAGGTGATTGATGAAGAAAAAAATTACCACGATTTTAAAAATAGGGTAGATCAATCGCATATTGAATTAACCAATAAACGTGCACAATTCGACGACCAACGTGGTGTATTGGACGGATTGCGTCAACAATTTGGTCAAATACAAAGAAATCAATTTGAGGCAGAGAAGAAAGTGGCCGTATCGGATACTTCGATTCAAAACATTCAAAGAAGCCAGCATCAGTTAGATGAGGAGCAATTGCATAGAGCCGAACAAGTAGCAGCATTGACAACACAATTAGCAACTAAAGAATTAGAATTGGCTGCAAGCAAGTCCCATTTAGCAGACTTACAAGCGCAAAATGAAAAAGCAAAAGCTAGTATTTTTGAAACGCAAGAAGCACTTGAGCAACTTAGATCAAAATTAGCTGAACAAGCTAGGATTTTAGATGCTAAGAAAAATGAATACGATTTATTAAAAAGCTTAGTAGACTCTATGGATGGTTATCCAGAGAGTGTTAAATTCTTGCATAAGAATACTGGCTGGAATCACAATGCCCCAATCCTTTCTGATATTTTATATGTTCAAGAGGCATACCGTACAGCAGTTGAAAATGTATTAGAGCCCTATTTAAATTATTACGTAGTGAATGATTTAAAGGAAGGTATGCAAGCAGTGCAGTTATTGGATGAAAACAAAAAAGGGAAGGCCAACTTCTTCTTATTAGATCAATTAAATGGTGCCAAAGCAGAAGCTGCACCATCCAATACGATTGCAGCATTATCTGTGATTGAAATTGATCCTAAATATGCCGCTTTAGCAAATCATTTACTAGGGAATGTTTTTATTGCCGAAAATGAAGCTGCTTTAGAAGCTGCAACTACAGGGATGATTTTAGAGAAGACTGGAAAATATGTTAAAGGCAAGTATACATTAACAGGAGGTAGCGTTGGATTATTTGAAGGAAAGAAAATAGGCCGTGCAAAAAATTTAGAAAAATTATTAGAAGACATTCAATCACAAGAAACGGTGGTGAATGCATTAAAATCAGAGATACAAGTTAAACACGAGTCGGTTTTACAGTATAATGAATTGTTGAAAGAGCAAGAAATAAGAACGACAGAACAAAATGTGAATCATTTAATCAATGATGTTTTTGCCAATAAGAATAGATTAGAAAACTTGCATTCCGCCCAAGTTCTTGCAGTGGCTAAGTTGGCAGAATTAGCAGAGAAAATTGGACAAGAACATGCTTTGATTGGAGATACAAGAACACAATTGACTGAATTGAATACTTCATTACAGGCAACTCAGGCACAATTAGAAGATATTGAATTGGCCTACCAAGCTGCGGAGCAAGCGTATCATTTAGCTTCTGGCGAATTCAATGAGATGAATTTACAGTTGACAAAGCAGCAAAGTAAAATTGAAGCTTTACAACAAGAAGTAGTTTTTAAAGACAATCAATTGAATGACTTACATACTCAAATCCAATCCAATACGGTTCAGTTGACAGAGGCATCTACAGCAATTGTAGAAAGCAACAATGAATTAGCAACAATTGAAATAGCATTGGTTGAATTATTGAGAAATAAGGAAGCAGAAGAGTTAAAATTAAACGAGGCAGATCAAGCATATTATACTTTAAGAACTGCCCTACAAGAAAAAGAAAGCAGTTTAAGACTTCAGGTAAAGTCTAAGGAATTAATGGATCAGTTGATCAATGAGATCAAGGATAAATTAAATAACTTAAAACTACAATTGGCTGGAACCAAGGAAAGATTAAGTGTAGAGTTTAAAGTGGAGTTAGAAGAAATTTTAGATTTAGGTAGACAAACTGAAGCTACGCTTGAGGAACTTCAAGCAGATGTTGAGAAGATGAAGAAGCGTTTAGAGAATATGGGTGAAGTGAATCCAACAGCGATTGAAGCATACACCGAAATGAAAAAGCGTTATGATTTTATCTTAGAACAAAAGAATGACTTAGTCACTGCGAAGGAAAGTTTATTGTTAACAATACAAGAAGTAGAAGCAACTGCCAACCAGGCGTTCTTAGAAACATATAATGCTGCTAGAACGCATTTCCAAAAAGTATTCAAAGCGTTATTTACAGAAGAAGATTCTTGTGACTTAATTTTAGTAGATCCTACCAACCTTTCAGAAACTGCAGTAGAGATTGTGGCAAAGCCTAAAGGTAAGCGTCCATCTTCCATCACACAGTTGAGTGGAGGAGAACGTACATTGACTGCAACAGCTATGTTGTTTGCTATTTACTTAATCAAACCAGCACCATTCTGTATCTTGGATGAGGTAGATGCACCATTGGATGATGCCAACATTGGCAAGTTCACACAAATGATTCAGAAGTTCTCTGACAACTCTCAGTTCATCATTGTAACACACAATAAGCAAACAATGAGCGCAGTAGACGTGATTTATGGTGTGACGATGCAAGAGCCTGGGGTAAGTAAATTAGTGCCTGTGGATTTTAGGAATTTAACAGCATAATTCAAATTGCAGTAATGCAAATCATATAGCTTTAGCGTCCTCGTTAGCAATTTCGGGGGCGCTTTTTAATTTAAATGACCACAATTGATTAAATCAGTACTCCTATTATTCATTGCATGCTTTATATGCTACCTGCCTTTTAGCAGAACACCTGACTACTTTGATAGTGATATTACTCCAGCATTGATTGAAGCTAGAAATACTGGAGTTGTTGCTGTATTTCAAGAATCAGGCAAGCAATATCAAGTGGCATTAGATCCATCCATCTACCAATCAAAAATTGGTTCAAGAATCGAAATAAGGTACGAACTAAGTGCACCTCAACATGCAAAACTCAATCAAGTAATAGGGTATTGGTTGGAGCCAAAAGAAGTACTAGGTGCTTTTTTAATATTGATTGTGTTACTTATTGCTGCATACGCAACTACGCACCGCCCAGATGCCGCTTCTTTAAAAGAACAGATAGAGTTTAAGAAAGAAGACACAGGAAAATATATTTAAAAAAAATATGCGGAAATTATTCAAAAGAATAGATACAAAAATTCTTTTCAAGAAAGCATATGAGCATAAATACCTATCCCTAGGCTCTCGCTCGCTTTGCTCGAACGATCGCTACGGAATAGTATTTATACTCATAACATTTTTTAAATAGAAATTTAGAAAGAAATACTAATACTCGCCGAACGTTCGAACTTGTGAGACAAGAGGCGAGGATTCCAGTATTTTTTCTAAATAAGTTATAAGCAGGAGTATTACTTAGCGAGGATGCGCTTGATGTCTTTGTCGATATCGCGGTTCTTGATGGTTTCGCGTTTATCGTATTCTTTTTTACCGCGGCCTATACCAATTTCCATTTTAGCATAATGTTTGTCATTGAAAAAGATACGAAGTGGCACAATGGTAAATCCTTTTTCTTTGGTTTGTGCCTCAATCTTTTTTAGTTCTTTTGCTGTTAACAACAATTTTCGATCGTGGACTTCGATATGGTTATTCTTATTTCCATGAGAGTAGGCGTTGATGAATAAAGACCTTACCCATAGTTCGCCTTTATCAAAAAAGCAGAAAGAATCATTGAAACTCACTTTACCAGCGCGAATAGATTTGACTTCGGTACCCATCAATACAATGCCCGCCACATATTTATCTTCTATCTGGTAGTTGAAATAGGCCTGCCTATTGTTTAATTCTATCGGTTTTGGTGCTTTCGCCATAAAAAATATCCCGATGTGCTAGACCGGGATACAAAAGTACAATTTAAAATTGATTTCATTTTCGCATTAACTTCTGAACATAAACGCAACTTGGGACAATTTTTGCTTCAGTTCTTTTCTATCCACTATAAAATCAAGGAATCCATGTTCTAATAAGAACTCTGAACGTTGGAAACCAGGAGGTAAATCTTTCTTAATGGTCTCTTTAATCACTCTAGGACCAGCAAAACCAATCAATGCACCTGGTTCTGCTATATTGAGATCTCCTAACATACCAAAGCTGGCAGAAATACCACCAAATGTAGGGTCTGTTAGTAAGGAGATGAATGGTAATTTAGCATCACTTAGTTGAGATAATTTTCCACTTGTTTTTGCTAATTGCATTAAGCTAAAGGCACTTTCCATCATACGTGCACCACCACTTTTACTAATCACTAAGAAAGGTAGTCGATGTTGAATACAATAATCCACTGCACGACTAAATTTTTCTCCCATGACACTTCCTAATGATCCGCCAATGAATTCAAAATCCATACATGCAACTACGTAGCTTTCACCATTCATTTTACCAACACCTACACGCATAGAATCTTTCAAATCTGTTTTAGTATGAATTTCATCTAAACGTTTTTGGTAATTCTTTAGATCGGTAAAATTCAGTGCATCCTTACTTTTGATTTCATCAAAAAGTACAGTGTGTTCTTGGTTGTCAAATAAGAAAGCAAAATATTCATCACTACCAATACGATGGTGATAATTACATTTGTCACAGATGTACAAATTTTCTTTTAATTCAGAACTAGTACATATATGATTACAGGTTGGACACTTTGTCCATAATCCTTCTGGTGTTTCTTTCTTGTCTGCAGTTGAAGTACTAATACCTTTACGGATTCTCTTAAACCATCTTGATTTATCTGCTGCATCAGAATGATTTAATTCTTCTCCAGTTAGGTTGACTTCAATGTCTTCTACTTTTTCACGCATAGGAACTGATTTAAACGTTTCTATTGATACAATTTAAGTCGTCAAATGATTGCTCTAAACGTTTGATGAAAGATTCTTCGCCTTTTCTTAACCAAACTCTAGGGTCGTAATATTTTTTATTTGGCTTCTCTGCACCCTCTGGATT